>NZ_JBGBPR010000020.1:0-85195 GCF_041106275.1 Neobacillus sp. BF23-41 | reverse complement strand
AACCTGGCAACTATCATCGATAACACGGGGCTAAAGCCTCTGCTTATCAAGGGCAAATGGTTAAAATCGATCAATCAGTACTATAACAAATTAAGAGCCAAATACATGAGTATCCTTCGAAATGGAAAAGGACCAAAGGAAGGGAAGTTTCACACGACAAGATTAATTTCATTAGACCGAAAAAGAAACAATCGAGTCATGGATTTCTTACATAAGGCCAGCGCAAAAGTGGTGGAGATTGCGAAAGAAAGAACCATAGATACGATCATCATTGGAAAAAATAAGGGTTGGAAGATGGAGGTTGATATGCAAAAGACTAGTAAACAAACCTTCATACAAATCCCTTTTGCCACTTTCATAGGAATGATTCGATACAAAGCAGAGCGACATGGAATTCAAGTCATTGTTCGAGAAGAAAGCTATACCTCTAAATCTAGTTTCTTGAATCATGACCCGATTCCAACTTACGGGGAAGAGCCCCAAACTAATTTTAGCGGGTATAGAAGCAGTCGAGCTTTTTACAAAATCAAAGGTTCTAAGATTTTGATCCATGCCGATGTGAATGGAGCTTTTAATATTGTCCGTAAACATACCAAGGATATCTTCGAAGGACTGGAGAGAAAACAGTTCCTCCAATCCCCACGAAAAATAATCATTATAAAGAAAAGAAAGGCAAAGCTGAAGGCCTCGGTCTGATGTAGTAGCGGGACTTGTGGTAGCCCTCGTAAAGACAATGCGGCTTTAAAGCCTATTCTTTCGAAACCCCTAGCTTCAGCAATGGGGATATTCATTAACAGTTTTTGAAACATTAATGATACGATTGCTTTTGCCAGTCTAATCGATGCAGTACTGTACTGTCATTTACATAAATAGGAGGGGACTGTTTTGACATTTTTTCCAAAGCAACAACATGATAAGGTGAGTTCTTATAAAAATCTACGTTCATTGTACGAGCGAAACATCACTGTGAACAGTATTTCAGAAACTATGGATACTTGTAATCTTCATGACGATGCCGAAATGATTCAAAGTATGATGATTATAAAAGACTATGATGTTTTAGGTGTTGAAGAAAACGGAATCGTCATTGGTTATGTAGTAAGAAATGAATTGAAGGAAGGATCCTGTATAGAATATTATCGGAGTTTTAGTCCGACAGAACTTGTCTCGGAATCAACACCACTTATCGATACGTTATTTTTTTTAAAAGAGATAGATAGAATATTTATACTAGAAGGAAATAGGGTAACAAAAGTTGTAACACTAGCCGATCTCCAGAAACCTCCCATTCGGATGTTATTATTTGGGTTGATTTCATTATTAGAGATGCACCTTTATCGGATTATTAATCATTATTTTCCTGAAGATACCTGGAAGACACATTTAAGTCCCAATCGAATTAGCTTAGCTGAGGAATTATTTTCTCTTAGAAAGTCACAAAATGAAGCGATTCAATTAAGTGATTGTCTACAGATTTGTGATAAAAGAGACATTGTCCTTAATGAGAAACCATTAAGGGAACGTTTGGGTATTGAAACAAAAAGCAAGGGGAACCATTATTTTAAACAATTAGAAAAATTAAGAAACAACTTGGCGCATTCCCAGAATATTAATACCCAAAATTCTTGGGATGAAATGTTCTTGTTAATGGAACAGACTGAGAAATTATTAGGAGCATGTGAAAAGATGTGATGTTGAATTCCTACAGAAAGTGTTTCAAGTGGTAGGTAAAAGATTAATTAATACAAGGTGAAGGTAATGGGTTAAGTTGTGAAAACATCAATATTAGTGGAAAAACTGTAGGTTAGAATCCTACAGTTTTTTATATAAATCCTCAGAAAAAAGCTGACTTCAAAAGATCACATTTTAGTGATTTGAAATCAGCTTTTTTATCGTATCTAAGAACTTCATAGTCTATCCAATCCTATTTACTGATTATTATTTTTTCTTTTTTTCATTTGATTTTTATTATTTTTATTTTCCTCATCTAAGGAAGAATTTTCGTTGTTGTGAGAAGCTTCTTCTTTTACAATAGCTGCTGAAACAGGTACATAACTTTCACTTTCCTTAAGAACAGGAGAATCTGTTAGCGTCCCGCTGTCTTTTTCATTTTTACTGGCAAATGATTCTGGTTTGTTTTTCTCTCCTTGAACTGTAAGGGACCCTGTGCGTTTTTCGCGGGTTTCTTGCTTTTTAACCTCATTCATTAGGGTTGAAATATCGGGATTTCCTTCCACAATCAAAATATTGGGACTTTCCGTAATAACTTCTTCTTGCCCTACAATGGCCATTTGGGTGACCAGTTTCTTTTCTTCCATCGGCGAGGGGATAGAACGCTCAATCCGCGCTTCTTCTTTTCTAATGACATCCTGTACCTGCTTTGTTTCTTGAATTTTCCGCTTGCCTACAATTACTTCTTCAACGACTACCGGTCTTTTCGTTACTTCTATTCGTTCTTCCATAATAGGGATACGAATAATTTCATCCGCTGTAAACGGGCTGCCATCAACCTTTCCATTAATGACAGGACGGCGCTCTACATAAATTTCTTCTCGAATAAGTGGAACTTGCACTGTTCGCTGTTCTTCAACTACTTCTTTATGGAGCTGTAATTCTCCGACTTGGACACGCTCTTTTATAATATCAAGCTGTTCTTCACGGAGTTGGACGGCTCCTGTTTTTTCGGTCTCATATCTTTCAGTCTCATATTGTGCTTTATTAACAGGACTGTCGTAAGTTCCATTCGTATCAACCAGCAAAATCATTTTCCCCTTATTTATTTCCGCTTCACACTGTTTTGCTGTAAATACTGGTAGTCCTCTTTCAATAAGCCTGTTCGACAGAACGTTTCCCTTTCCTCCGCCCATTCCTGCAGACATTATGGAAAAAAAGCTGTCCATCATAACACCTGCTAAGGTAGTCATTGGTATCTCCGCTTCTACCATAACTCCAGTGTGTGAAATGATCAATGGAATACGACTTCTATTTTCAGCCACTACCATCATATCTGTTTCACGATGCCCCTGACGTTTCAATTCTTCAATTGCATACAAGACTTCTTGCTCCGAATTAAAGGTTCCAACGATTCTTTTTTCCATACTCATTCTATCGTACCTCCTAAAATATAGTTAATGTGGAATATAAAGTACATCCGCATTTAAAGTATATCTACCCCAGAGGTATCCACTTGAAACATTTAATAATGGAAATGAAGTATTATATTTTGTAAAAAAAATAAGAAGTTTACCTAAAAAACAAGTCAAATAGGCACATTTCTAGAGCTACACTTGTTTAATTTAAGATTGTATAGACTGACAATAACGATAAGAACTGACCCTGGTTCAGTCTCATTATCATTAAAGAAAGCACAGCAATTATTTGGATCAAAGCATACAAAAATTACGAAATTTAAAAATAATAACCAACGTAAATGAGACGAGTGCCAACCGCCAAAAGCGACACGATAACGTATAGCGAATAAACGAAGTGCCGATTTCTATTAAAGAGAAGTTGTCACTATTTTTATTTTTTAGGGGGAATTATGATAACTTTAAAGTATAATATGAAATATGTTTGTAGGGAACAGTAACAAACATATTGAAAATAAATATCTTCTGCACCAATCAGGTATTGAACAGATTATGAAAGGTAACAAAAATGAGTATAATAAAAGATTTTTTGCTGCAACTAACGTTTATGGTAATACCCATTTTTATTTACTTTACATTTATTACAGAGAGGGTAAAAAGTGATAAAAATAGAAACGTAATCATGTCCATTTTGTGGGGCATATCAATATTATTTTGCATGTCCTTTCCAGTGAGTTTTGGTCAAAATGCTCGTTTGGAGTTAAGAATTATCCCTCTATTATTTGGCACCTTATACGGTGGATTTTGGCCAGGAATCTTCCTTTCAGCGCTAATCATACTTTATCGACTTTATTCTGGAATCAGTATAGGATTTTATAATACTTTTCTTGCCTTATTATTTACATTGCCTGTTATATTGTTTTTTCAAAAATCATTTGCAAGTTCGCATAAAGATAAAAGGATTAAAATTGCTGTTGGTCTTTCCTTTTACTACTGTCTTATTGGCCTTACTTTTTTTGGTATTCTAAGAGGTTTTTCCATAGAGAATGTTAAAGTACCGATTATTCATCTTATCTTTGTAGTGGTAGTTACTTGGTTCTTCACAATGTTAAATGAAACGATTAGGGAGATTCATCAGCTTCGATCAGAGATGCTGAACTCAGAGAAATTACGAGTGATAAGTGAGTTAACAAGTGTTTTCGCTCATGAAATTAGAAATCCGATGCAAGTGACTCGTGGCTTTCTCCAACTTCTAGACGAGCCTGATTTGCCTAAAGAAAAGAAGGAATATATCCAAATTTCCATTGAAGAATTAGATCGTGCAAATGAAATTATTAATGATTTTTTATCCTTTGGAAAACCCACAATAAATAACAGCGATAGAATCGAAGTAGGTTATCAGTTACAACGTGTAGTAAATATCCTTCAAGGTTACTCCCTGAAACATAATGTTGAAATTAAAACTGATTTTTTTGATAACTGTTGGATTTATGCTAATCCTCAAAAATTGAACCAGTCATTGATTAATATTTTAAAAAATGCGATAGAGTCTATGCCGAATGGTGGAATGGTTTGGATTACATGTATTTCAACAGATGATGAGTATATTAAGATTACCATTAAGGACCAAGGAATTGGTATGACAAAAAAGCAAATTGATAGGCTGGGATCTCCGTTTTATTCCTTAAAGGAAAGAGGGACAGGACTTGGAATGATGGTAAGTTTTCAAATTGTCCATTCTTTCAATGGTAAAATACAAGTGAACAGTGAAAAGAATATGGGGACAGAAGTTATTATTCTTTTACCACAGATAACCTAAAGATTAACCATTAATGTGAGATTGCTGTACAATCCCTTTTTTTGATCAGGAATAATAACAATTTTTCTGCAGAAAATACTTCTATTAAATTCAAAGTAGGAGTGTGTATATGGAACAAACACTTTATGAAAAAGTTGGCGGAGAAGAAGCGATTGCAAAAGTTGTGGACTATTTTTACTCGGAGTTGGTTCTTAAGGATGAGACAGTTAATCATTTTTTTAAAGAAACGGATATGGAAAAACAACGCCGTCATCAGTCAAAATTTATTAGTTTTGCATTAGGCGGTCCAAATCAATATTCTGGTCAATCTATGGCAAAAGCTCATCAAGGAATGAATCTCCAACCAGCCCATTTTAATGCTATTGTAAAACATCTTCACGATGCTCTTGCTCACTTTGGAGTGAATGAAAGAGACATAGATACAGCTTTAACTAAAGTAGCTTCACTAAGAGACGATATTTTGTATCAATAACTGTTATTCTGCTAACGGATCCTAGAAGAATGATCGAGCTGCCACTAAGGTAGCTTTTTATTTTTAACAATGTGAGTTTGGACGTTTCTTTCTTAAGAATATTGTTAATCTCCGTGCCTGGCACGACCCGGAGAATGTTCTTTAAGAAATTTTTACTTTCTAAACTCATTTAATCTTTCGTAGGTTTCAAGTAAGAAATCATAAAACAATGCTTCGGTTGGGAGCAGTTGACGTTGTGTCGGGTAGATGACACCGACTGTGCGTGTGAGACTCGCATCTGATATGGGAATCACGACAGTGGAGCGCGGTGTGTTATCTACCAATGTCATCTCTGGCATCAATGCTACCCCTAAGCCAGCAGACACTAACCCTTTTAATGCATCAATATCTTTCCCTTCGAATGCGATTAGTGGTGGAAAACCTGCATCCCTACATGCTTGAACAACCTGTTCGCGAAATACAAATCCTTCAGGCAGGACACAAAATGGGTCATTTCTTAAATCCCGTAACCGAATCGATTCCCGATCAGATAATGGATGATGAAGAGGGAGGAGGGCAACGATATTTTCTGTAAATAACGTAGCTCCTTTGATTTTTTTTTCTTTTTCCGGATTGGGCATGGGTGCCATCATGGCCAAATTAAATTCCCCATTTACCACACCATCAATTAAATCATAATAAAGGGCATTGCTCATTTGAAATTTCGCATCCGGGTACCGAGTTCGAAAAGCATAAATGATGGAAGGCAATGTGTGGGCGGCCATGCTAATAGGGAATGCAATTCGAACGGTTCCTTTTTCCGGATTTAAATTTTCTTCTACTTCTCTCTTTGCATCCTCCATCAAATACCACACTTGTTTCATCCGTTCATAAAAAATTCTTCCTATAGGGGTTAACTTTACGCTTCTTCCCTCACGAATAAAAAGTTTCACACCTAATTCGTCTTCTAAATTGAAGATTTGCCTGCTAACGGAAGACTGGGCAACATGTAAGACATCTGCTGCCTCTGTTACATGCTCTCTTTTAGCCACTTCTAGGAAATATTGAATTTGCCTCGTCTCCATTTTTTAATCACTCCAGATTCATGCGTTAAATGCATTAATTTCATCGGAAATTAAGATTGAAACTATTAATTATAAAATTATAAAATGAAAATACATTTAAGAAAAGTAATTTTTCACTGTTTTTAATAAATTTTTAGGGGCGAACGTTATGAAAATGCTGGATAAAGTAGAAGAAAATCAAACGCAAATCGTGAAAGATTACGTAAATCGTTTATTTGAAAGTGTTCAAATGCGTAATCCAAATGAATGGGAGTTCCAGCAGGCAGTTAAAGAAGTACTTGATTCTTTAGTACCTGTCCTTGTGAAAAATCCGATATATATCAAACAGGCCGTTCTAGAAAGAATGGTCGAACCAGAGCGAATGATTACCTTTCGGGTTCCATGGGTAGATGATAAAGGGAATGTAAAAGTGAATCGTGGATATCGTGTCCAGTTTAGTAGCGCGATTGGACCTTATAAGGGGGGACTAAGATTTCACCCGTCTGTTAACGCAAGTATTATCAAGTTTCTCGGGTTTGAGCAAATCTTCAAAAACTCATTAACAGGTCAGCCAATAGGCGGTGGAAAAGGCGGTTCCGACTTTGATCCAAAAGGTAAATCTGATTTAGAAATTATGCGCTTTTGCCAGAGCTTTATGACAGAGCTTAGCAGACATATCGGGCCGGATATCGATGTTCCCGCTGGGGATATTGGAGTAGGGGCAAGAGAGATCGGTTATATGTTCGGGCAATATAAAAAATTAAAAGGTGCTTATGAAGCAGGTGTGCTAACTGGAAAAGGCATTGGTTATGGAGGAAGCTTAGGCCGGAAAGAAGCGACAGGATATGGATTGGTTTATTTTGTAGAAGAAATGCTGAAACGTCAGGGATTAAGCTTTCAAGGAAGTACCGTTGTGGTATCTGGTTCAGGAAATGTTTCGATTTATGCAATGGAAAAAGCGATGCAGTTTGGTGCAAAAGTGGTAGCATGCAGCGATTCAAACGGTTATGTCTATGATCGAAAAGGAATTAACTTAGATACGGTTAAACGATTAAAAGAAGTAGAGAATAAAAGAATGATTGAATATGTCAAAGAACATCCAGATGCTATCTATCAAGAAGGATGTTCAGGCATCTGGGCGATTCCGTGCGATATTGCTTTACCATGTGCAACGCAAAATGAGGTAGATAAGGAAGCGGCAGAATTGTTAGTTTCAAATGGGGTAAAGGCAGTGGGCGAAGGTGCAAATATGCCTTCTACGCTAGAAGCCATCGATACTTATTTGGAGCATCATGTTTTATTTGCACCTGCCAAAGCAGCAAATGCAGGCGGGGTTGCAGTTTCCGCGTTAGAAATGGCGCAAAATAGTGCAAGGCTGTCATGGACACAAGAAGAAGTGGATATGAAATTACAAGACATCATGAAAGATATTTATAGTAAGAGTATGAAGGCATCAGAAGATTATGATGCTCGAGGAAATCTTGTTATCGGTGCTAATATAGCTGGATTCGTAAAAGTAGCTAATGCCATGATCGAACAGGGTGTTATCTAAAATATAATATCTTGTTATGATAATAATAGAATATAGATATCGTTCAAAACAACGATAAAAGGTCACAGATTGGTGGCCTTTCATCGTTGTTTTTTCTTTTCTATCAATCGTTTACTTATCTGTTTAAGTAAAGTGGAAGCAATAGTCGTTTGATTTTTGTTAATTGAACAAACTTAGAACATATTAGGAAAATGTGAAAAGATAGGAAATTTTTATATCGAAAAAAATAATCGATATATTTATTGCTTTATCTATGTATATCGATTAAAATTTATCGTAATAGTGAAGGAATGGAGGGCTGTCATGTCAGGTATAAAAAAACAAGACATTCTAACAATCCTTACATTTGTGAGTCGTAAGGATATAAGCAGGGAAGACTTGCTTGGGGCACTAAGTGAGGAAATCTCTAATTTCGATACAATCATTGAGCATTTGCTTAACGAAGAAATGGTTGTAAATAGAAAAGGGATGCTTTCAATTACAGAAAAAGGCTTAAACCAAGCACGCCACTTTTACGAAAAAAAATCTCATCATAGGAAGCAAGAAAAAAAGAAGCCTGGAAAACGAAGGGGACTTATTCAAATAGCAGTCCTTCAGCTGCTTAAGGAGGAGCCGCGACATGGCTATGAAGTGATGAAGCTGCTGGAAGAGCGGAGTAAAGGTGTGTATTCTCCGAGTGCAGGAACAATTTATCCAGCTTTGCAGGATTTATCCGAAAGAGGTTTGATCTCAATTGATGAACAAACAGATAAAAAAGTATGTACGTTAACTCCTGATGGCTTGGAATTTCTGTCAGAGACGGTTCACGATGAGGATCAGGTGTTTTGGGAGGAATGGCGCCTTCATTTATTGTGGAAGCAATCGAAGGAAGCTGGATTACTGCGCGAAGAGATGGACAAATTTCAATTGGAGTTTCAATACGCAGTAAGTAGAGTATTGCATGAGCCTTCACTTGCACCAGAACTTGCCGAAATCATTAAGAGCGGAAGGGCTCACTTGATTCAGTGGTCAAACAAGAAGTGAGAAAACATATCAAACGAATACCTAAGTAGAAAGTTTTCATCGCTACAAGGTACAGGACAGATTTAGGGAAAAGATTAGAACAAATAGGAGGAATTTTCTTGGATATCATCGATATTATCTATTCTCGACGTAATATAAAAAATTTCAAATCAGATCCGGTCACTATAGAGCAAATCAGCAAATGGCTGGAAGCCGGCTCAATGGCTCCCAATCATAAAATGACCGAACCATGGGAAGTGTACATGGTTGGTGTGGAGACAAGAGAAAAGTTAAACCACAAAACCAATTTCTTCCATGCGCCTGTTGTACTTGCCATTTTATCCAAACACGGTGCCAATGAAATTGAAAAAGTAGAAAACGCACATGCTACAGCCTGCTTTGTACAAAATTTTAATCTAGCCGCTTGGGCAGAAGGGGTTGGAACATTCTGGTCATCGATGGGGGCTGCTCCGAAAAACCGTGAAATTCTAGGTGTTCCGGATGGGTATGATGTGATTGGGATCTTTGGTGTAGGGTACCCAGAAGAAATCAATGAACGAAAAGAAAGGACTCCTATTCAAGAAAAAATAAAGTACCTTTCTTAAAAAAGGGAAATTATAATTTTTACATAATATGGTATAATTACAATGATTTAGAAGTGAAAATAAGTGCGGTATAAACAGCAATCCAAAATATTCGAATAGCCATGCAAATCGGATGAATATTAAAAAAGGAGAAATAACAATGCCAAAACAATTTTGGATTAACTTGCCGGTAAAAGACATCAATAAATCAAAAGAGTTTTATAGCAAAGTAGGATTTATTGTTAATGAGCAACATGGCAATAGCGACCAAGCACAATTGATCATCGGGGATCATAATGCTACGGTTATGCTATTTCCAGAGTCAACTTTCGAAAAATTTACCAGACAGGTAATTGTTGATACAAAGCAAGCTACGGAAGTATTGCTATCCGTGGATGCCGACAGCAGAGAAGAAGTAGATGTAATGGCAAAGAATGCAGTAGAGGCTGGCGGTACACTATTTGGAGAGCCTTCAGAGAGCCAAGGATGGATGTACGGCTGCGGTTTTACTGATTTGGATGGTCATCGGTGGAATGTGTTGTATATGGATTTGAGCAAAATGCCGAAAGAATGAGATAGGATTATAAAGGAAATATTCTGGCGATAAGAGCATTTCTGTAATATCAATTGTAGCGGATGCCTTCTGCGATACGTACACCTGCGTTGGGCCATCCGCCTTTTCCTTATTTGTTAACGGGAATTTTCAATATAGTTTACGACATCTCCCACTGTTTGAAGCTTCGCTGCAACTTTGTCGCTAATTTCGATTGCGAATTCATCTTCAATTTCCATCGTCAGGTTCACCATATCAAGCGAATCAGCTTCGAAGTCATCTTTGAATGATGCCTCTGGTTTGATATTCTCCATTTTCACACCCAGTTGGTCTGCAATAATAGGTTTTAACTTTTCAAATGTGGTCATTGTGACATCCCCCTAAATATTTCATAACCTCCATTATAACAACCAATCTCGGAACGTAAAACATAAAAGTATTGCCAATATCCGGCGAACATTTGACTAATGAAAAATAAAGGATTATTCATATGTTATTAACGGTATGTTAACTAGTACAAACTTTTTGAATAATTATTGGAGAAAATAGATAATGACACTTTTATATGTAGGAATTAGTTGCATTATTGTGGGATTTGGTTTAAGCTCACTTAGTTTTTATGAAGTTAAAGATGGTTTAAAATTTATATTTGAAGAGCGGAGTAAGATAAACAAGGTGGCTTTTTTCTTTACCATATTTGAATATGTAACAGGGATATTTTTGTTTGGAATACTACTCATATTGTTTGGTATATTTGCTATAGTAATGAATTTTTTTTGATAGTGTCTTGTTTAACTACCATGAGTGTTTCCAAATCATTGTTTTCCACGAATTTTAAATATACATTTTTAATTTTAATGTTTAGAAATATAGAGAGGAACTTTAGATGAATACATCATTAGAAATGCTGATCCATTTATTTGAACGAGCTGCCTTGCTCTTGATTTGTCTGTTCTTTATGATTCGGATCCCGAGATTTAAGGAATCTCTTCAAAAAGAACAGCATTCTCCCACCGAGCGTGTGGTCATCACCCTTGTGTTTTGCTTATTTGCCATATTTGGTACATATTCAGGGATTCATGTGGAAGGATCACTTGTAAATGTCAGGATTATTGCAGTCGTTTCGGGGGGAATCTTGTTTGGCCCCTGGGTAGGAATTATTACCGGTATTGTTTCAGGAGTCCATCGTTATTTAATAGATATTGGTGGACCCACTTCGATCCCATGTCTCATTACAAGCATTTTAGCGGGAATTGTTTCGGGTTATATTAACCGAAGAGTGAAGAGGTCCTTGCGCTGGGTTTATGGAATAGTTGCCGGCATGTTGTCCGAAATTTTGACCATGGTGCTGATTCTTGCGATGGCGAATCCATTTGAACTAGGTTTGGACATTGTTTCTAAAATCGCTTTTCCGATGATTGTAGGAGAGGTAAACATTGGCCTAATTGTATTGCTCGTGATGAGCGTCGAAGGTGAGAAGGAATTGATTGCAGCGAGACAGGCAAAGTTAGCCTTAGATATTGCAAATAAGACACTGCCTTATTTTCGATCTGTTAATTTTGATTCTTTGAAGAAGATTTGCCGTATTATAAAAAATGATATCAAGGCCGACGCGGTTGCGATTACAGATACGCATAATGTGCTTGCTTATGTTGGCTTTGGTGAAGAACGGTATGTAATCGGGCAGGAAATCATTAGTGATTTGACAAAAGAGGCGATTCACAGCGGGAAATTCATCATTCGGAATCAAGTGGCCGATCACCATACACCCCAAATTCACTCCCTGCTCATTGTTCCCTTTGAGGAGCATGGCGAGGTGACGGGAACACTTAAAATCTATTATCGCAAAGCCTATAAAATGACTTATTCGCTGCAAACAATGGCCATCGGACTATCGCAAATCATCTCCACACTTATGGAGGTTTCCCGGATTGAACAGATTAAGGAAGGTGCGAACAAGGCGGAGCTGAAGGCGCTCCAAACGAAGATTAATCCGCACTTTTTATTTAATGCCCTAAATGCCATTGCCTCCACCACACGCAGAAATCCGGACAAGGCACGTGAGTTGATTATTAATCTTTCAGGTTATATGCGTTACAATTTAGAAATTAGTGATGAATTGATTGATATCCATAAAGAATTGGAGCAAGTCCGTGATTACGTTGAAATAGAGAAGGCGCGTTTTGGCAACCGGTTAACGGTGGAATACGATATTGACGAAGTAAATGTAAATATCCCGAGCCTGCTCATCCAACCTTTGGTCGAAAATGCCATTATTCATGGGATCTTAACGATAAAGGGCCCAGGGGTGGTGACGATAGCGGTTAAGGATATGGGAAATAAAATAAGAATTAGTGTGATGGATACGGGGGCTGGAATTAGCGAAGATGTCATTCAGCATTTGCTGCATGATGATGTACCGGCCAACAAAATAGGTTTGTATAATGTTCACCAGCGAGTGAAACTCATTTATGGACATGGATTGGTCATTCACCGCTTGTCACCAGGAACAGAAGTTTTTTTTGATATCGTAAAGGAGAACCTATGAGAGCGATTATTGTGGAAGATGAAGTTCCAGCTCGTGAAGAACTGGAGTATTTAGTGGAAGCCTATAGTGAAATTGAAGTGACCCATTTCTTTGATGATGGCTTAGATGTTTTAAAATTTTTGCAAGAGCATGAAACAGATGTAATCTTTCTTGATATTAATATTCCTTCCTTAAATGGCATGTTGTTAGCGAGTACCATAAGTAAATTTACAAAAAGGCCTTATATTGTCTTTACCACTGCCTACAAAGAGCATGCAGCACAAGCCTTTGAACTTGAGGCCTTTGATTATATTTTAAAGCCCTATGACGAGAAGCGGATTGCTGGGATGTTAAGCAGGTTGGAAATTGCCTTTAAACGAGATCACGTCGAAATAACACTCCCAAATAGAAACCTTAAATCTCATTTGAATTCTCAAGGACAGCAAAGAGAAATCCCAACGCAGGCTTCTAATCGAATCAATTTGAAAAAGAACGATAAAATTATCGTAACAGATGCGAATGATATCTATTACGCTATCGCCAACGAAAAAGTTACATTGGTGTATACCAAAAAGGAGGAGTACACCATGCCGATGAGCATAACGGAATTTGATTCCCTATTGCCTGAGAACCTTTTCTTTCGCTGTCACCGTTCGTATACAGTTAACTTGACCAAAATCCTTGAAATTGTTCCATGGTTTAATCAAACCTACATGCTGCGTCTGAAAGATCTTACAGAGGAAATTCCGGTAAGCAGAAGCAAAGTGAAAGCGTTTCGACAAATTATGCATCTATAACCTCCATTCATTCCGAATAATAGGCATCTCATTCTGAAAACGGTTTCTCTCTTTTTTTCAATGCTATGATGATCATGTAAACAAAATCAATTAAAGATTCTGATGTTAAATATGATCATTTTTATATGGAAGAAAAGAGGAGATCGCAATGAAATCAAGTACAGATCGTCGATGGCTGATTGTGTTAGGAACTATTATCGTACAGATGGGTTTAGGTACCATCTATACGTGGAGTCTTTTTAACCAGCCGTTAGTTGAACTCTTTCATTGGAAGTTAAATTCAGTTGCTATTACATTTTCAATTACTAGCTTTGCCTTGGCATTCTCGACGTTGTTTGCCGGGAAGCTACAGGATAAATGGGGGCTTCGCAGAGTAATTGGTTGTGCAGGTCTTGTGCTTGGAGCAGGCTTAATCCTTAGTTCCCAGGTATCATCATTATGGATGCTTTATATTTTAGTAGGGGTTGTCGTTGGGGCAGCAGATGGCACAGCTTACATCACATCCTTATCTAATTTAATTAAGTGGTTTCCAGAGAGAAAAGGACTTATTTCTGGAATTTCTGTTGGTGCGTACGGTACGGGTAGTTTGTTATTCAAGTTCATAAACGGTTCACTTATCCAATCTGTTGGGGTGTCTCAAGCCTTCTTTTACTGGGGAGTAATTGTCCTGATTTTGGTTGTGGGTGGTTCATTCCTTGTCCGGGAAGCAAAAATGAGTCATGAGCCGCAAACCGTTGGCGGCAGTATCCAAAAAGATTATACAGTTAAAGAAATGCTTAAAACAAAGCAAGCCTATCTACTATTCTTTATTTTCTTTACAGCGTGCATGAGTGGTTTATTCTTAATTGGAATTGTGAAGGATATTGGTGTTCGATTGGTAGGACTTGATATTGAAGCTGCCAGTAACGCTGTGGCTTTAGTTGCCATCTTTAATACCAGCGGACGAATCATTCTCGGAGCATTATCAGATAAAGTGGGCCGTTTAAGAGTGGTATCAGGTACACTTCTTGTAACAGCAGCAGCAGTATCTGTATTAAGCTTTGTACAACTTAATTATGCCTTGTTCTTTATCTGTGTCGCTGGAATTGCCTTTTGTTTTGGCGGTAATATTACGATATTCCCTGCAATTGTAGCTGATTTCTTTGGCTTGAAAAATCAGAGCAAAAACTATGGAATCATTTATCAGGGCTTTGGAATTGGAGCCATTTCCGGTTCATTTATTGCTACTGCCTTAGGTGGTTTCATACCTACCTTTAAGCTTATAGCAGTACTGAGCATTGTCTCATTACTCATTGCTATGACGATCAAGGCACCAAATTTTGGTGAGCCGAAAACGAAGAAGAAAAGGAGTCATGGGGAGATTCGCAGTCTTTCACCAAAGACACGAGCAAGTTAATAGAACTCTATAAAAAAGAGGCAGCGAACCCAATCGGGGGCGTTGCCTTTTCTTTTATCTGGAAAAAAGCAGGGAGAAAACAAATTGATTCAATCACCTTTTATTATTTGAGCCCTATCCTCCATTTGTGGAGGTTCTTCAAACCACCCATGCTTAATCTTAATTTCAATTCCTTCTTGTCCGTAGAAATATATATCTTTAGCAATTAATGAAAATTTTATAGATATATCATTTCTTAAACTAAAAAAGGTTCCAAAACTACCTCCTACAAGTCCAAATCCATTGAGAAGGTATACGCAATGCATCATGAGATTATCCGAAAATGGTGCGATTGTGGAAGTAGTTACCGTGCTTCCAGATGTAGCAGAGAAATGAACATTACTCTCTAAAAGCATTTCCTCGAATGTTTTGATTTGTTTCTTACAAAGTTCAATTCCTTTTACAAAATATTGTTTAACATCTTTGTTAACTGCACATTGTGCGAAACCAGTAATCAATTGCATTCCAATATTATTTGTCTCAATTCCATGGTGAATAATACCAAGCTCAATGTCATTTAAAGTCCTCTTGTCACCAAAAGGCTTAAATCCTTGCATGTACCTTTTGCTTTTTATAAATTCAGTTGTTTTTGGCATAGTAACTTTTGGGGGAAGGGTAAGAATCCCTTTTTCTAGCAGATAAAGGGTAGACAATTTATAAAATTTTTGAGTAACAGAAGTAAGTCCCTCATAAATCTGAATAACCTTATCGTTATATGCCATATTCATATTAATGGTGTACATACCCATGCTAACTTCTTTTAATATACGGACCAACATAATATCAAATCCATTATCGAATAACTTAGGAGCTTCTACGTTGACGTTTTCTTTTGTGTATCCAACAGGTTTCGCCATTTTTTGGTCTCCAAATATCTCTTCCATTTGCACAACAAAATAATTCAGTTCTTGCCACAAACCGCCCAGAATATTCCTAGCTTCTTGGTCATCCGATTTCTCTATAAAGTATTCCAACATTCTCATAATAAGGGTTTTTTCTATGTATGTAAGCCAGAGTGTCCCCACCTCTGGTGCACTTATAGGGTTTGTTAGAATCAAATTTATAACCTCCATGACTTTTTAATTTTAGTGTGTTCAAAGGGAGGGAAATTAGTCAATTTTAAATCGTTACTTCTATCAGGAGTCGAGTCTTCTTCTTTTTCGGAATAATTCTTAACCTTATACCATAATAAGACAATAAAAGAAAAAAGCGTAAGGATGTGGTATATTAGGGGAATATACAGGTTATTTATTATGGAAAAAAATATTTATTAAAATAGGTTTTAATTCGGAAAGAAAGAGTGATACATACCTTGAAATACAAAGGAAGAATAGTAACAACCTTAATTAGTCTAATTGTTGGAATACCTTATGTTGCTTATAATTATAAAACACTTCAAAGTTCGATTAGGACGTTCATAGATACAACCGTTTTGATTGTAACTACCATGATACTCTGGTGGCTGGGAAAACAATATGACAAGGCTAAGTTTTATTCCGAAAAAGACTATTTAACTGGGCTTTATAATAGACGATTTATTGAGGAGATTTTCCCAAAACTAATATCATCAGCGAAAAAAATCGAACAACTAAGTATATTAATATTAGATTGTAATGACTTTAAACAAATAAATGATACATATGGTCATAAATATGGAGATCTGGTACTTGAAAATATTTCGACTATACTTTTAAAAAGCACTAGCGTCAGTGACATTATCGCAAGATGGGGAGGAGATGAATTTTTAATCATTTCGCCCTTCTCAGATCAAACTGGAACTGAAGAAATGATTAAGAGGATTGAAAACGGATTGAGAGAACTATCCCAAAATACACAAAAAAAAATTTCAGTTTCTGCTGGATTTGCTATTTATCCAAATGATGGAAAAGATATGGACAGTCTAATTAAGATTGCTGATAAAAATATGTATAAATTAAAAACCTTAAGTAAAAAAGCTACCCTTAAAAAAATATGAAACAATGAAAAATTATCATTCAATTACTTGGAGCGATTGTTCAATAAGAGCAGTCGCTTTTTTACTAACGAGGAGGGTTGTTCAATTAGAAATGATAATTATGTTTGAAAAAAATGTTCAGATGAACAATGAGGTGTCATTAGTACCGACCATAGCTTTCTACTGTTACAATGAGAGAATGAAAGAATATAACAGTATGTAGAAAGGAGTTCCACATGAAGATGATTGATGAGTACTTCGAAACAGCGATGGAAGCCTGGAGTATGATGCAAAAGACTTCTGGTGATGAAGGGGCAGAATGGGCAGAAAGATTTGAACGCTACTTTTATGAATTTATCGATGAATTGAAGAAATGGTGGGCAACTCTTCATCCAAAACCAACGAACATAGATGAGGCTGAGGAGTTACCAGAAATAAAAAAGTGGATGGAGCAAATCCCTGCTCCTGTACAACTAAATTTCCTTACAGAATTAGAGGATATTTTGGATGGATTCGATACAGAACGTTTTGATTAAGAAGTAGAGTATGGTGGAGATATGTTGTTGTACTAACGGTGCAGGTTAGTAGATAAGTGAATGATCGTCCACCTCTGTTTGTAAACCAATTTACATCCATTTTGGGAATTTAAAGGGCAAAAGAATCATATAAAATTATGAAAAGGAGGAGAGTCATAAAATGCAGATCATCAACAATTATTTTCGTGTACGTGTGAGTATGGTGTACATGATGACCAATAATGAAGTAATGAATCAAATCATTGCCTTTTACCGGGACATGAATGGAATGCTGACCTTTGTGGGTGCCTACCCAACTTATGGTAGAGGTACTGGTACAAAGGAAGTCTCCACTGCAACTGCAAACGATGGCATCGACCCTCTTGCGTCACAAGGCGCCATAACTTTGTCCCGTGATCGGCGTTTCCTACTTGGTGTTAACGCGGGTAGCAATAGTATAAGTAGTTTCATCATAACTGACAGTGGAACACCTGTTCTTGTAGATGTGAAGCCATCAGGAGGAGCTCAGCCCAACAGCGTAGATGTGTTTGGTAATATTGTCTATGTTTCCAATGTAGGGAATGCCGCTAACAATTTTGCTTCCAACATCACTGGTTTTCGCATAGATGAAAACGGACGGCTTACTCCTATTCCTGGATCCACCTATTCTCTCAGTACCTTCAATGCTCAGCCGGCTCAGGTTCTCTTCACTCCTGACGGTAGCAAAATCCTTGTATCCGAGCTTACTTCAAACCATCTTAGTATATTTCGTGTGAATCAAAATGGTACGCTTACAGGTCCAATCGTTAATGATTCTTACGGTCAAGGACCATTAGGCGTATATTTTCTATCGTCTGGAATCCTCTTAGTTACAGAAGCAGTTTCAAATGCGATGTCATCTTATTCATTGAGTAATGACGGTATCCTTCGGGTGATCAGCGGCTCTGTACCAAGCGGATATAAGACTGCTTGTTGGGTTGTAACAACGAGGGATGAACGTTTTGCATACATTACCAACACTTTAAGCGGCACCATCTCTACCTACCAAATTGATCCAAATGGAGCTTTGTCGGTGGTAAGGCATATTACCAGTACACCGCCAGGTACAGCACCGGGTCTTCCGATGGATGTTAGAGTGAGTAGCGATGGACGGCATTTTTACACCCTTAACGGAAATCAGGGAACAGTGTCAGTATTTAATATTCAAGATGATGGTAGTCTAGTAAGATTGCAGATTGCTGCCTGGACTAACTTTTCATACTATGGATCACAAGGTTTAGCTGTTCTTTGATTCTATTGGATACACCATACTGTTCGAAATAGAAAAATACAGGAGTTACAAAAAACAGGGCTGCCGACATACTGGTGGCTTTTATTATGAGACAACATAATTGCCAGCAAAGTTGTGAAGAAATGCACTTAATCAAACGGGTGCATTACTGGAACAACCGTAATGCTTTTTTCTTGTTTCACTTGCTCTTTTGGCACCCATTTCTTCCTAACAATTTTATAAAATGGAAATTTCACCATGTACTGGACATTTACTCATAAGTTTATGACAAACAATGCTTAATTTTCCGCTATTTGTCTGAGTATTTATCACACACCTGCAATAGGGGACTTGTCATATGATACATTAGCATTTGAATTCAAAGTGATTCAATCACTACTGCCATATAGAACAGTATTATGGGGGAAAGGTTTTTTTCAAAAAAGGAATTTCAGGAGGGACATTTTGAAGACATTATTATTGGAAAACATTTTAACTGCAATGAACATTCAACCTAATGAAAAGCAAAAAGGTATACGAATCAAGAACGTAACTAATGACAGATTTGAAATTATGAGTCATACGTTATTTTTTCGTTGGAACAATAGTGAGGTGCCTGTTGAATCTATAAAGAATTACAAGAATGTATTCATCGTTACAGATTCACCATTTTCTCATATGGAAAGATTAAATCCTAAGCAAATCATTATGGTAAAGAATCTCAAAGACAGTTTCTTTAAATTTACTTCGTATTACAGGCATCTGTTTAATATTCCTGTAGTCGCCATTACTGGTACATGTGGAAAGTCTACAACGAAAGAAATTTTAAAACACCTTTTGGAAGAAACACACAATGTCCAGGCAACAATATCCAGCAAAAATGCCAGTTATTACAACCTTCCTTATTTAATGGGAATTGATGAAGATACGGATGTGGCAGTGTTTGAAACAGCCGTATCTTCAAAAGGGGATATGACGGAGTCCTGTAAGTATTTTTACCCGACTATTGGAATTATGACAATGATTGATGTGGATCATACGGATAAAATTCGATCATTTGATAATTATCTAGCAGAAAAGGCAAAAATAATGCAAGGTATGAACAATGAGGGAATTCTCATCCTAAATACGGACGACCCATATCTCTCCTCCATCGATACTTCTAAATTTAAGGGAGAGATTATAACATTCGGAAAAAACAAGGATGCAATTTTTAGGATTAAGAAGTATCAATATCATTCATCCGGCATGACTTTTTGGATGGAATATAAGCAAAGGGAATTTAAAGGATATATACCGGGACTTGGTGAGCATAGTGTATATAATGCAGCCGCTTCATTAGCAGCTGCTGCAATCCTAGGAGTGGATATTCACTATGCTTTAAAGAGATTATCTTCTTATCATCACATGAGATCCCATTTTCAAATTATTGAAGGACGAAATCAAATTACGTTGGTGGATGATACTTGGAAGTCAAATCCTGCTTCCTTAAGAAAAGGCTTAGAAACATTAAGCAGGATAGCATTGCCATCCCAAAGAAAAATTGCTGTTCTGGGAAGAATGGCAGCACTGGGAAAATATGCAGATGAAGAATACAAAAAGGCAGGACATCTAATCAGTGATTCGGGGGTCGATATTCTCATCACCAAAGGGTTTATTGCAAAAGATTTTCAAAAGCCAGCTATAGAGGCAGGAGTAAATCCGCATAATGTTTATCATTTTTCAGATGCAGATGAATTAAAGAGGTTTTTTGATTCATTTTTAATCCCAAATGACATTGTTTATTTCAAAACGGGCGGGAATGACTCAGACTTCGATGATGTCATCGAATATTTAAGAAAGTAGAATAGTAGAATCTTTTCACATAAATAGGCAGCTTTCCTTTAATGAACTGCAATCCAATTGTTCACAATCGGAGGTGCAGTTCATTAGCGGCAAGCTGCCTTTTTTAGGGATTAAAATATTTGTTGCTATAAGTGGTGTCGTTTTATCGACATTTTTTTCCCGTTTAATGCTTAGTTGTATCAGCTAAATATTTAGCATACAAAATCGTATTTTTAGCTACATCTAATTCAAGATTATATATATTAGGTGGACCTGGTCTCCAATTTACTTCAAAAAGCCATAGTTTTTGGTTAGCATCAATTCCGACGTCAATTCCTAATTCATCCAATTCACTGTCATATAAAGAATCAAAATGATTTGAAAAACTTATCGCAAACTGTTCAAGATACCTTTTAATATCATACCAGGAGTCACCAAACTCTGTTTTTAAAAAAATATCCAGGTAAGTACTATAACCACCACTCCCCATATTTGATGTGATGGTCCCTAAACGCCCGATCCTTGGATAAATAGAAGTAATAACCCATTTTCCTTCTCCATTTTTTTGAACATGCAACCGGAAATCAAAAACATGACCAGATTTTGTTTGACTTGTAATAAACTGTTGAACTACGTAATCTTGTTCTTGTATTTTATGAGATAACAAGTCTAACAATTGTTTTTCATTAATAGATGATTCTAATCCTGCATCATTCATTTTGTAATGATTTGATCCATATTTTTCAATAAAAACAACGCCACCTCCTTGATGCCCAGATAACGGTTTGATAATAACTTTTTGATAACGTTTGATCATGTCAAAAAAAATCTGAACGTCAGTTAATTCATAAAAAGGAATAAGGTAATGTTTATATTTATTTGCCTTTTTAATTCTGTTATATACCGATAATTTGTCACCAATAGAATGACTTGTAAACGGAATTCTATCAAACAAATAATCAAAGATTTGTTTAGTTTTCTCACTTGCAAGATAACTTGCATTATAAATGACATCAGGGAAAGGAAATTCCTTTTCAATCCATTTTCCATTTTCATAGGCTTTTCCTAAAATTTTTTGCTGTTTTATATTTACCTTCCCTAGGGTAAAGTAAAAAAAGGTTACACCTTCTGCTTTTGCTACAGCGGCATAAGCATATGCTTTCTTTACATTACTTGGATCACTGCGATGATGAAGCATGCCAATTAACGTCATTATACTTCTTTTCCACCTCTCCACATTCTTTTTCTGATAAAAAGACTAGAATGATTGTTCAATCATTAATAACTCATCTAATTTCTTAAAACATCTGTTTTTATAGATCATACTCATTATTTGTCACTTGGAATTTTTAAATTGGGTCAAGGGAGAAATGTATTTCGCTAGCTGCTCTCATAGCAATTCTTTTTGCTTCGAATTTACCCTCTGAGGATGCCAAAATGTATCCGCAACGATCTCCCATTGATAAAGGCGGACGTACGATCTGTCCTTGTCGGGGTTTTATATACACCTCTTCCACACCGGGATATTGAGAGACGCGTTCTTTTCCCGTTACCTTCATTAATTTTCCTTTAGAATCAACTGTTAAATAATGTGCATATACATACTTACTGTGCTTTTTAGTAAGGCAAGGCTCATTTCCTAACATTAATTGAATGGTTTCCTCTACTAAATTAATTCCATATCCGACTTCAATGATTCGATTCATCGCTCCACCTGAGATTCTTGGGTTAATTTCAATTAATTTCCAAACTCCATTTACTAAACGCATTTCAAGGTGACAGGCACCATTTTTCATTTGAAAAGCCTTTAAGATGGAACTTACTGTCTCAAGGATACTATTGTACATCCTTTGATTGACATCTGTTAGTAAAGAATATCCGGTTACAATAAATCGTTTTAAAAAAGTAATCTGTTGTTCGATTACCGCGACAATATGAACTTTTCCATTGTGTACTAAAACTTCAATTAAATATTGGGGTCCTATTAGATACTCTTCCAATAAAATCTGTTCATTTTTTTTTAGTAATCCTTCTAGTGCCATCCTCAACTGATTCTCGTTATTTGCCAAATGGACATCTTTTGAGCCGGCAGATGTGGGAGACTTTACAATAAGGGGTAAATAGTTTTTGGCTTGACCAATAAAATTCTCTAAGGAAAAATCATCTGGATTATAAAGGGCATAATATGGAGAATTTGGGTGTCCTTTGAGAAGCTGACGAGTTAAAACTTTATTTTCCATTTTTAATATTGAATCAGTAGAGACTACACCTGAACAAAATTCTTCTGATAAGGCGGCTGCTACATAAACGTAAGAATGTACAAAACTAAAAATGCCTTTTATTCGTTTACCTTGTCTTTGTAGTTTGCTGAGGGTTTTTTTTATTTCATCATAATTGGATAATTCTACTAAAATCATTTGATGGACTTCGGGAAATTCTGTTCTTTGTTGAATATATTTTTGCCTATTGGTTAATAACACCGTAAAATATCCGAGTCTCTCTGCAGCTTTTATTGCTTCTCTACTGGATCCGGATTTGTTCGTTTCAATAAATACAATGGTTTGCATAAGCTTTGTCATCCTATCTTTGGAGGTTTTTTATTGAAGGATTTAGCTTTACCAGTTTTATAAACTGATAAGTACAATTTATTATATTGTCATAAGACAACAGTGGTATGGACAATCGTCATAATTCTTAAGACAATTAAATGAGAATTTGTACAGAGTTCATAAAAGGAGTGTTATTGTACTACCGGTGTAGTTTTATGGAAGAAGGGGTTTGTGTAATATTTGTGGAAGTTTAAAAAGTTACGAACGACTGGGTTTACGTGTAAAAAAAAATAGGACTGCTGTTTCAGCAGTCCCATTGTTCTTTTACGCTTCAAGTAAATGACAGGTTAGTTCAATAACAATATCAGTTGTACCATATACATCTGCATTTAAAATGTAGTAGGTGGTACAATTTCAAAAACTGTACCTTGGTTAAAATCAGTCACTTTCATAGAGTCATAAACCCCTAAATATAGTCTTGTTTGATCCAGATTCGTTCCCAAATTAACATAATAAGCTGATTGAGACCCAAAATTATAATCGGTTTCAATCACACTAAAATCATTTAGTTTACCATCTGTTCTAACCCTGGTATACGCTAAAACCCCTCTAACCGGAGGTCGAGATTCTTCAACACGGGCAAGGTCGGTAAACACAACACTTCCCGTTAAAGCGGGGATTCCATGCCCCATAAAAGCTTGCACTCCTGTAAGTGCCGTTCCTCCAAACCTATCGGGGCGGGGATCTTTATGAAAATAACTTGTTAGAGGCTGAAGACGTCTAACAGAAGTGTTTACAGCTTCATTGTAATAAGCAATTGTTTTCTCATCCAAAGTTGGATTTGCAGAACAGCTCCTTATAATTGATGTAGGAAAAGCACCTTCCCACCCTCGCCAGCCAAAGTTAATAAATCCTTCTTCGTCAGGTTCGGTGTTTCTTAAAGAAGCTTGAACAAGCTGAGTAACCGGTATTGGTTTATATTGAACAAATGAAAAAATCGACTCTACCAAATCCTGTCCGACATTTCCCACATATTTGATATACTGTTTATTAAACTTTTGAAATGAAATGCCTGGTATATTGCGAACCCCTTTGGCAATTACCGTGAGCTTTTCCTGAATTGTTACAGGAAGTTCATTAAATCGTGTGACTACAGGTGGATTGTTGATAAATGTATTCTTACCTACATCAATTTCAATGATTTTACCGGCTATTTCCAAATTATCCTGGCTTAAATTAAATGGGTCGTAGCCTGATCCACCATCACCGGTTGTTAAAACAAGTTTTCCTGTTTCAGGTGAAAAGTTTAAACTATTGACACCATTATGATTTAAAAATGGTCTTCTTAAGTTAAGTAAGGTCCGTCGTTTTTGAGGTTGACCATTCGATTGTACGATCCATTCTTCAACTGTATCAATATGATCATATTGAGTTTCTCTATTTATCCACCTTTGGTTTAAAGTGCTGGGATCACACGGGTTAGGATTAAAAGGTTCAGGAAGGGCACCTGGACCTTGTGTTCCGGCTACTGAATAATGAAGATAAAACAGACCGTTATAATAAAATTCGGGATGAAACGCTAGCCCTAGCAATCCCCGTTCATCATATCCACCACCAGAAACACCTAGTTTTATGACTCGCGGGCGAATATCTAAAAAAGGCCTTAAACTTGAGTTTCCTATGTAAAAGATCTCTCCTACCTGGGTTGCAATAAATAATCTTTCAATTGAGTCACCCGGAAGTATAGTTGATTTCAAAACAGTGGGTAAATTTATCTTACTTACAAGGGGTCGTAAACTAACCTTAATTTTGATCAACTAACGCAACCTCCTTCTTAATTGTTTTCTTTTTTAAGAATATGATTAGCACTGTTCTATTAGTACCAAATTAGGGCAGGGGAGTCTGACCACTATCCTGATTCCTTTAATAGTAGAAGAGAGCGTCTATCGACGATCTATTTGATGAGTAAACATAATCGTAGAAATGTTTATTCTATATTCGAGATTGTGAAGAAGAAATGTTCTTCTACTAACTGGGGCAGGTTAGTGCAGGTTAGTGCAAGAAGGAAAAAGGAGTTGTTTTGTATATTTTTCAAAATAAATCAGAGAATAAAAAGATGAAAGAATACAATGGAGGAATTGATTGAAAGGAGAAATTATGGAAGATAATAAAAAGGTACCGCAGAAATTAAGTTATGAATCAGATGGAAAAATGGGTAAAAACAACAATAAGGGAAAGGCTAGCAAAAAAGATCAGTCTGAATTTTTTAATACTACACAAAGCAGTGAATGAAAAAATAAAAGAGGTAAACCCTAAGCGGGTAGAATAATAGAAAAAGGCACCCTTTATCAAATAGTGGCGTAAAACCCCTTGCTTAAGAAATGGGGATATAAGTCATATTATTAATAATAAGTGCTGTTATTCAATCAAAACCCCTTCAATATAGTTGAAGGGGTTTCATTACTATTTTTTCTCGATGATAACGAATAAAACACCTGTGAGAATTAGGATAGAGCCAATCCAAAACGTTACACCTATGTTCTCTTTTAGAATAAGCCATCCAAGTAATGTTCCAACCACGGGTTGAAAGAAGAAAAATATCCCCCCACTTGAGGCATTAAGCATTTGTAATCCACGATTCCATAGTAGAAATCCACCGGCTGTTGAGACAATGCCCAAATACAAGAGTCCTCCCCAAATAGTCGGGTGAGTCAATTGAGAGATATTAATTGCGTGTAACCGTGGCAAAACAAATGGGGTCAACACGATTAGGGCTACCAAGATGGAATAGGTCGTTACTACAATTTGTGAATAATTACTCGGCACACGCTTTACAAGTACAGACATGAGTGCCCACGTTAAAGCAGCAATAAGCAGTGAAATACCACCAAGTTTATTGGACAAATCCATATGACCGACTCCAACAATGAGAAAAACCCCAATTGTCGCTAAACAAACGGAGAGCCCCTTTTTTAACGTCAACCGTTCCTTAAGGAGTAAGCGAGCAAATATAACCATAAATGCTGGTGTTGAAGAAGTTATAATGGCTCCCATTTGTGCTGTGGATAGCATTGTACCAGTTTCCTGTGTAACAATTGAAATGGCATTACCAATTATTCCAATGGCTATGATTATTAAGAAATGACGTTTCTCGATTCGCCATTTTTGTCGTGTTATTAAGCCGATAAAGAGAAGTGCGACAATAGCCACTAAATATCGCATCCACACAAGTTCCAGTGGGGGGATGACGGATACTACAATTTTTACAACAACGTACATACCACCCCAAATACTGGAAGCTAAAGCTAAATATATAGAACCTAATATGGTATTTTTCATTTTTTATACCCTCCGTCTTTTATTTAGGTCGAAAATGCCCCTAACGGAGAGAGGTAGTCACCTTCACTCCATTAAGAGACGAAGAGTACTACTGGTACATCATTTTCAAATAATGGAGTCCAATACATTTTGATTCACCTCTAGTCCAATCTAGCTACATTTATCTGTGATCCATTATAACAGAATATTAAGTTTTTTAACGTATAAAATCCGCGAAATGTCAGCGAGAACCATATACAAACGAGATAAAAAATGACAGGTATGAATCTAACGAAATAGATTGCACCTGTCATTTTTTTACAAAAAGTTATTTAAAATAGCCCTAAATCACATATGATTCATATGATTTATGAAGATAACGTTCTATAAACTCAGCTAATCCATCATTTTCGTGGTGTCCTGTAACAAAATCAGCTGCTGTTTTAACCTCTTCGCTAGCGTTACCCATTGCCACACCAGTACCGACATGACGAAGCATTTCTATATCATTGGGTCCGTCTCCAATGGCTACGACTTCATTTGGACTAATTCGATATGCGCGAAGTAAGCTTTTTATAGCAGACCATTTGGAAACATTAGGAGCAACTATTTCAAAACCGTCATTCCAATTGATGACTTCTGCTTCCTTTTTAAACAAAGCGGATAATTCAGAACTTGGTACACCTGTTCGAACACTATATTTAAGAACATCTTGATAATTTGCAAGTCTTAAATCTCCAATATATCGTGGCGGAATTTGCCCAACTTTTGTCCAATAATCGATTTCTTCATTTGTTTCCTTACAATAAAGCCCATTTGCTGTATGAATCATAACATTACAAGGATTTTCAGCGGTCAGTTGGTGGAATCGTTCTTCGTTTAGTCTGACGGTTTTCATTTGCAATGCTCTTCCTGTCTCTGCATCGTGGATTGTTGCACCATTCAAACAGATCATTGGAGTTCGTAATCCAATTTCTTTATGGTAGGGAGCAGTTACTTCATAGTGTCGACCAGTAGCTAGAAAAACCTTGACTCCCTGATTAATGAGTGTATAAATGGCTTCCATATTTCTGCGGGATATGTTGTTTGAGACGTTTAGTAGTGTACCATCCATATCAATAAATATTGCACGCACATTCATTTTTACTGCCTCCTCATTCGTTGATAAAGCAAGCATATCATCTGAATATTAAGGCCTTGTAAATTCAGTGTACAGATTAAATAAAGTTTATTGAGAAGTAAGGGGTTCTATGAAAGCTAAAAATATTATTCCATTGTATACACAAACGGACGATAATGAATTATATTTTCAATGGAATGATACTTGGTTAAAAGAGCTTTCAAAAAGCTGACTTTTGTTAGTCACTTGAAGGTTGGTTGCTGAGGCAGCCTTTTTATTTTGAACTAACTGTGCTGGATATTTGAATAAGAATTTACATTTAATACAGTTTTAAAATAAATAAATATGTTAAAATGTGGTAAAGGGGTGGTTGTATGAAAGAAGAAAATAAGCCATTTAATAATGTTATAGACCACATTAACAAGATAGAAGGAAATGCTGCAAATGTTAGCAAGGGTGCTGTAAAAAAGTTGCCAAAACCATTAAAATATTTTGGGAATTTTATCGCTGGCTTCTTATCAATATCCATCTTGTTAATAATTATTTTAAATTTATTACACTAACCTGTTAAGTGATTTTAAACTGGCTGCCCTTAATATAATTATTATTCTTTTATTAGCTATTTGAGTGGTTAAAAACAAAACAGAGTTAAGGTGTTAACCTAACTCTGTTTTTTCTTTTTCTGTTGAACTCATTTGGTGTCCATTGCTTGGACACGGATTTTTCTTTAAAGTAATTTAATATGTTTAGACGAAAAATGGTTTTCTTAACAAACTCATTTAATAGAATTTTTACGGAATTCTGTGGGACTTAGTCCTGTCCACCTTTTAAATTGTCTACTAAAATGAGAGAGGTTTTTATAACCTAACAGATTGGAAATTTCTTTTAAAGAAACATCTGGCTGCTGTATTAATATTTTAGCTTCTTGCAATTTCAGTTCAGATAAATATTTCCGCGGAGACATTTGATAGACTTTCTGAAAAATTTCTAATCCATAATTAGGACTAAAACCAAGGGAAGCAATGATTGGCTGTATATGAATTGTTTTATCAGCATCCTCATTATATAAGTAATTTCGTTTGAAATTTGATCTTATGGCGTCTGCAATTTCTTTTGCATATTTTGTTGTCGTCATCGAACTGTTTGAAAATTTTTTTTGATTTTGTGAAACAATGTCTACAAATATCTCTAATAGCTCAAATAGGACTACCTGTATCTGTAGTTTATCTTTAACAGGTCTGATATCAGTTATAGATAGCATATCAAACCATTTTTCAAGAGTACTTTTTATTCTTTGATAAAAAGGAGAAGCAGGAGAATAAATTAACTCGCAATTCTTCAACATTTCTATGCGTAAAGAAGGCTCGTCTATATCAAAATGAGCGCAAAAATAGGTCATACTGTTATTTGAAATACATCTATTGATATGCTCGACCCCTGGAGGAATAAGCATAATATCCCCACTGTTTAATAAATAAATTTGATTTTCAATTATTGTTTCCTGTTTACCTTCCAAAACAATCAAAATTTCGAAAGCGTGGTGAAACTCCTTTGCTACAACCCATTCCTTGGAAACAGTTTGCATATGAGCACCAAAAAAGCGTATGTTCCAATCAATAATCGGAAGTCGTTTTGCATTAGTGGATTCATAGGTATTTTCATAGATATCCATCCATGTTAGCTCCTTTGATTTGGGTAAATTTTACCTTGATAATACAATCGCCTTTTTAGGTCAATTACTTTTATAATATAAGCAAATAACAGAAAACGTTTTCTAAACAAGGCAAGGTACATTAGCAATCATGTTTTATATAATAATATATCTATTATAGTGAAGATGGAAAACGTTATCAATTATTCTTCAAGGAAATAATGGATGTGTACTTCAAAAGTGTAAAAGGGTAAATGTTAATAATAAGAGATTAAATAAACTCAAAGTACACGTATCCTTTATCCGTCTAAATAGAGGGGATGGTGTCTCAATCTCTCTACTATTATTCTTATATACAAATAGTGATTGATTATTTGAAATAAAAAACTTTTATTAATGGAGGTAGCTATGAAACTGCAAGCACTTAATCCCTATTTACCAAGTTATGAATATATTCCTGATGGAGAACCATATGTATTTGGTGACAGGTTATATGTGTACGGAAGTCATGATAAGTTTAATGGAATGTTTTATTGTGAAAATGATTATGTGTGTTGGTCGGCTCCGGTGGATGATCTAAGTAACTGGAGATACGAAGGGGTAATTTATAAGAAAGTTCAGGATCCAATGGGGAAAACTGATAACAGATTATTATTTGCACCAGATGTACAACCGGGCCCTGACGGAAGATACTATCTATATTATGCATTTGATTTTCTAGGAGTCATGTCTGTAGCAGTCTGTGATTCACCTGCAGGTAAGTATGAATTTTACGGACATGTGCATTACAAGGACGGAACTTTACTCGGGGCTCAAGAAGATGAGGGATTCCAGTTTGATCCTGGTGTACTAGTAGACGATGATGGAAAAGTATATCTATACTCCGGATTCTGTCCTCAGAATTTTCCGTGGGATCAATTGGGACTTGAAGACCAAACGATTAAAGGTGGCATGGTAATTGAACTGGAAGCAGATATGATTACGGTAAAAGAAGGACCTAAGTATATCTTTCCAGACAAGGGTCGTGGTTTGGGGACAGATTTCGAAGGCCATGAATTCTTTGAAGCATCTTCCATTAGGAAGATAGGAGATACCTATTATTTTGTTTATTCTTCTTTTAACGGGCATGAACTATGCTATGCAACCTCTAAGAGCCCTATTGGCGGTTTTCGATATGGAGGAACAATTATCTCCAATGGGGATATTTATCTGGATGGCAGAAAGGACGATGAAGCATTGAACTACACTGGCAACAATCATGGCAGCATCGTTGAAATTAACGGTAAATGGTTTGTATTCTATCATAGACAGACTAACAAGCATCAATTTTCAAGGCAGGCATGCGCAGAAGAAATTCAAATTGAAAGCGATGGAAGTATCAAGCAAGTAGAAATGACAAGCTGCGGACTGAATAGTGGTCCATTGATTGGAAAAGGGGAATACCCGGCATATATCGCTTGCAACCTTATGAGCAGATCAGGTGCAGTTCGTTATGAGTTTGGTTATGTAATTGATGAATCCCATCCGTACTTTACTCAGCAGGGTGGAGACAGGGAGGATAATCCTAATCAATATATTGCAAACATGACGGCTGGAGCTATAGCAGGATTTAAGTATTTTGATATTAAAGAGGTTTCTAAGATTTCTGTTAAAGTAAGAGGAACAGGAAAAGGAGAACTTCAAGTAAGCACAACAACTAGCGGTGAAGAGGTTGCGCGGATTCCTATTTCTCCAGAGGAAGACTGGCTAATGTATACGGCTCCTATGAAGATAAATGATGGAGTGAATGCATTGTATTTTACCTACCAAGGTGATGGTGCCATTGATTTGTATTCCTTTACTATAGAATAATGAATTGGTGCTAGAGTTGAACAATGGTTAGCGGCTGTGTAGACTTAGGTACCATGCCATAGGTGAATACATATAATAAAACTACAGTTAATATATTAAATTAATACGAGGAGAAAAATTTTATGCTTACCGAAGCTGATGCGTTTAGAAAAGACGGCTTAATAACTGTAAGACTCCTTGGTCAATTGCCCACACCATGTGATGAAGTAGAAGAACTCGGACATTATCCAGCAAACGGAATTGGTTCTGCTCGAATTTTTCTTAGAGAAGGCAGAAAACCTGGACTGGAAAATATGTACTGTATACAGGGATTGGGGAAAATATGGAGTATAAATAGCGTGATTCTTGACCAATATTCTCAGACTGTAGAGATTTTTATAAATGACCATCTAGTTTGGAAAATTCGGGTCATAGAATTAACAGGAACCGGATTTCATAACATACATTGATTTATCAAAAAGCAGTGTAAAACCCTAGCTGTAGATATGGGGATACTCATAAATAACAAAAAACACCGGTGATGATCGGTGTTTTTTTCTGCGGCTATTTTAAACGGTTAATATCTTAGCTAGGTATTCATCTAATTGATCAAAGGTTCCGGAATATCCTGCCTGAGCCATCTCTTTTGAATCCTCGAAGGTTTTGATCTCTTCCTCAGTCGGGGATACGGGAACCACAATCATTGTAAGGGTTGTTTTTCCTTCGTCCTCGATGAACGTAATGGTATTCAGGGTTTCCATAGGCCAATTTGCGTTAAAGGGTGCACGTACAGTGTTACCTTCTTCATCAGAAAAGAAACTGGTGTAAACGATTTTCTCTGGTGCAATAATTTCACTGTATACAAATTTAACCCACATTACGTTGCCGTCAGCAGGTTTCTGGCTGTAATGAAAGACACCGCCCCGACGGAAATCTGATTTAGAAACCTCAAACGTCCATCCTTTTGGCCCCCACCAGTTCTTTAGGTGTTCTGATTCAGTGAATGCCTTAAACACAAGTTCACGTGGAGCATTGAAAGTATGAGTGATTTTGATTTGAGTTGACATTGTGACTCCTCCAATAAGTTTAGTTTTCATTCTCTTTATTTTCTCTCTTTCGCAGATCCTGCATCAAACTCCACCATACCCGCTTCATGCAGTACACGGAGATGTTTAGATGCTTGAGGCTGGCAAATATGAAGATGGACTGCTATTTCCCGCACTGTTAGTGGGCCCTTACGAAGTAATTTAACAATCTGAAACCTACTGAGCTCGGCAAGAGTTCTTAAGATTGTTGTATAATCCATCTCTTATTTTCCCAGCTCCTTTTAATCAATATTCTTTCTGAATATACCTAAAAAGGAATATTCCTGTAAAGGTATAATTTAAATAAATCTTCATTACAAATATTAAGACTTTACCAAGGCTAACGGACTTTTGTGCAATATCATATGAAGGTTATTTTTTACATATCTAGAATATGTATTATTATTCCGAGAAAGTGGGTGGATAGAATGTTCCATCAAAATGAATATGAATGGGTCCGACAGACTCGAGGAACGCTGTTAGACTTTTGTAGGGAACTAGAACCAAATGATTTTACCCGCCAAAATGGATACGGTTTGCAAAGTGTGCGAGACTCATTGGTACACATAGCAGATTGTTATATTGCTTGGCTTGGTTCATTTGTGTTATTAGAAACAAAGAAGCCACTTACTCCAAAGGAAGACCTGCAAAATTTCAAATTGGACGAAATAATGGTCCGCTTTGAACTGGTGGATTCTTTTGTAAATGAGGTATTTAAATTACACGGAAATCAATTAAATGAGCCGATTCAGAGGAAGATCCCTTGGAGAGAAGCACCAGAAACAATAACCATTACTCCAGGTAAATTGCTTATGCATACCATTACTCACGAATTTCATCACAAGGGACAAATTGTAGCTATGATTCGTCAGATGGGGTATGTCCCCCCAAGTACAGACGTGTTAGGAACTGAAGATTAATTAATATTTGAGACATAATGGATTCGATTTCTTCACCATATTTCTACGAACGGGAGCAAGGATTCATGAGTTATCTGCCATCCTGGTGTCTTCGAACATATTGTGTTTTGTATCAATATTTGTACTGAAATAGCAAATGGCTCAGTCCAATACTGAGCCATTTACTTTTGTCTATTCAAGTTTTATTTAACACCGCCTACAGCGTTAAGCGTGTTGTTTCGGTAGCATTGCTTTCATCGGATAAAATTCAGTTTTCATTATACCAGCAATTACGGCTGGGTCTTCTTCTATAAGTTTTGGAACTTGAGCTTCATTTTCAACTTCAATTATGGCAAGTCCGTGCGGAGCTGAAGGATTTAAAACAGGACCGAAGACCAGAGCAATCCCCTGGTTTTGCTTGTCCGTCCAATAGGTAATATGTTTTAACATAATGTCCCGTTCTTCTCCAGTCATATCCTGATGAAAAGTTGTTCTAGGCGGAGTAGACTTTAGCATAAAGTGCATTTTAGCAGTAGCTTTACTTGCGGTATTGTCCGACATTCCTAATTTACCTCCATCAATTAAAATTTCTTTAGTTACGACATTCAACCTCAATTATTCCATAAATCCTTTTCGTATACAATGAATCACCTTTTATGGAGATAAAAAAGAAGACTACTGAAATCTCAGCAGCCTTCTTTTTAATATGTTTCATAAATAATTTTTCCTGTCTGGGATGTATCATAATCTCCTAAAGAGTTAACTTCAGACTGAAACTGATTTGATGATAAAATTCCCTTTACAATGTTTATTAGTCGTTCCGTTTTCGGGGTTTTAAGAATAACCAGGTCATACTGTTCTGTTATTAATGGAACAAAATCAATGCCCACTATTTTTGCAGCTTTCTCAATTCCGACCCCTACATCTACTAATCCAGCAGAGACAGCTGAAGCCACGCTTAAATGGTTGTTCACTTCGTGCTCATAACCCTGAATGTTCCTAGAAGGAATCTCGTTAATTCTGAGTTGTTCATCAAGAAGGATTCGTGCTCCTGATCCTTTCTCTCGATTAATGACTTTCACATCTTTTCGCTTTAAATCAGTCCAAGAGGTGAGGTTTAAAGGGTTCCCCTTTTTAACGTAAAAACCTGCTTTTCTTGAAAGGAGGTTTATTAAAATAAAAGGGTATCCCACTAAAATTTTTTTTATATATGGTAGATTATACTCGCCTGTATCTCCGTCAAACAGATGTAAGCTAACGATGTCACCCTCTCCATTGTACATAGAGATTAAGCTGTTTAAACTTCCTGTAAAAGATCTTAATGGTTTATAGGCTGAATTTTTCTCGATGTGTTTACCTAGAATATCTAAAACTAGGTCTTGTCCACTAATAATAATGTTTTGGGAATCCTTTGTTTCGTTCCTGTGAGGATCGCTAACAGAGGATGGGAATGTAGTATTCTGATTCGTTTTATGATTTTTTATATAATTGTCCAAGTCTTTTGAATCAATTCTCATCTGTCTACCTACACGGAATACAGGTAGTTCCCCTTTTTTAACCAGGTCATAAAGGGTTAATTTCGATACCTTTAAAAGCTGCGACACCTCTTCAATCGTATAGGAAAGTTCCTTTGACATTTACATCCCTCCATCTTTTATTTTAACTTACTATCTGTTAAAAAGTATATTCCAGATAAAAAAATGAACAAAAGTGATTTTTCTTCTATTCATTTTAGTTCTAACTAATTATAATAAGTTCTAACTAATTATAATTAGTTAGAAAGGGAGAGGGATTATGAAAAAACGAAATCTTATAATTTACTCGATGATGCTATTATTACTGGTCGTGTCTGGGTGTTCAGCCAATGAACAAACGAAAAAGCCAGAAGAGCAGAATCAAGAAGCTTCTGAAAAGAAGGTAGAGTTGACGATTTCAGCTGCTGCTAGTTTACAAGATGCCTTAAATGAGATTAAAGCAACCTTTGAGAAGGAACATTCTTATGTGAAAGTAAACTATAACTTTGGATCTTCAGGAGCACTTCAACAACAAATTTCTCAGGGAGCACCTGTCGATCTTTTCTTCTCTGCCGCTGAGGACAAATTCGATAAACTGGTGCAAGACGGACTAATCGTCAAGTCAAAAGGAATAGATTTAGTTGGAAATGAACTAGTATTAGTGGTACCAAACGATTCAAAAAAGAAGATTAAATCATTCGAGGACCTTACCAAAACAGATAAAATTTCCATTGGTACCCCAGAGGCTGTACCAGCAGGACAATATGCGAAGGAAACATTAGAAAAATTAAATGTTTGGAAAGCGATTGAAGGGAAAGTGGTCTTTGCCAAAGATGTTCGGCAGGTGCTTACATATGTAGAGACGAACAATGTGGAAGCAGGAATTGTTTATAAAACAGATGCTTTGATTTCTCAAAAGGTGAAAATTGTAGCAACCGCAGAGGAAAATACTCACGCTCCTATTATTTATCCTCTAGGTGTGATTAAGAACAGCAGCCATCCTAAAGAAGCCCATCTATTCTACGATTATCTTCAAAATGAAACATCGATGAAAACTTTAGAGAAGTATGGTTTTAAAGGAATAAATTAATATACAATGGCAATTGACTTTTGGTCACCAGTCAGACTATCCATCGAGATAGCAACTGTTTCTGGAGTATGGGTATTAATTTTAGGATTATTTTTTGGGAAGGTGATGGCTAATACGAAATTTAAAGGGAAGACCTTAGTTGAAACTGTTTTCCTTTTACCATTGGTATTGCCACCTTCTGTCATAGGTTTCTTGTTAATTGTTTTATTTGGAAGTAATAGTCCCATAGGACAAATGTTAGAAGAATTGTTTAAACAAACTGTTATGTTTACGTGGTGGGCTGCTGTTATTGCCTCTTCTGTTGTAGCTTTCCCTCTTATGTATCAATCTGCTAAGACAGGGTTTGAATCCATTGATGAGGAAATTGAGAATGCAGCTCGAGTGGACGGGGCAAATGAGTTCAAATTATTTATGTTTATTTCCATTCCACTTGCACTTAAAGCCATCATTTCGGGTGCAATATTGAGTTTTGCGAGAGCATTAGGGGAGTTTGGAGCCACTTTAATGTTCGCAGGAAACATCCCAGGAAAAACTCAAACCATTCCAACAGCTATATATGTAGCCATTGATTCAGGCAATATGGAATTGGCTTGGTTATGGGTGTCGAGTATGATAGGTATTTCATTTTTAATGTTAATATGCGTACATCTAATGAAATCGTGATGGCATATGAATAAATAAACTTTTTTAATACAAATGGAGGCATTCCTATAATTAGGGATGTCTTTTTTTTATTGATCAAGAAGGAAAATAAAAGGCTACCGACAAAGTATATACTCATATCATAGTTAGAGTTGAGTTGAAAGAATAAAGGGGGATACCTTTGAAGGTTAATAAGATTGCTATACGTACCAATGATAGTCATAAAGAAATCGAGTATACGCATATTCAAACAGGTTATAAAAGCATCTGTTTTATGTTATCAGGTACTGGATATACCTACGATATTCCTTGCGAAATCTCTTGGAACAATTCCTGTTGTATGTGAAATTATAAGGAGAGAAGCATTTAATAAGTCAAAAATGATATTACTTACACCTTTGCTGAAACTTGAAAGAATATACTTAGATATTTTAAGCAGTAATCACGAAGGCTTGTTAGTTATCGGAGACAAAGACCCTCATTATAATTTAGAGCAAGTTGAACAAATAAAAAAGCACACCGATTTTAGCATTGAGGTAATCCTTGGGGCAAATCATTCTTTAGATGATGTAGAGTTTGACACACTAACATCAATTTCCTCATTAACGAAAGTAATAGAATCATTGAAGGAAATTATCAAAGTAAATTAAAGGGATAAAAAGAATACAATAGTTTTCATTTTACTAAAAAACTGTAAGTTTTAAAAACTAAGCATTCTTATTATATAAACAATGACATGATTGTAGGCTTTTTTTCATACTATATTTTGGGGGTGGAAAAATGCCAAGAGTAAATTACCGAAGTTCGGACGTCGACTTAATGGCAAGGATGATGAGAGCAGAAGCTGAAGGTGAAGGACAACAGGGAATGTTATATGTTGGAAATGTAATTGTTAATCGTCTTGTAGCAAATTGTTTAGACTTTAAAGATATAAGATTAATTCGCCAGGTTATTTTTCAAGTACAAGGAGGAAATTATTCCTTTGAAGCAGTTCAAAAAGGGAATGTATTTTATCAAAGATCAAGAACATCTGAAAGAAGATTAGCAAAACAGAATTTGGATTATTGGAGAGACCACCCAGCGAAATATGCTCTTTGGTATTTTAATCCACATGCTCCATGCCCTCCAACATGGTACGGACAACCTAAATCTGGTCAATTTAAAGAACATTGTTTTTATGAACCAAAACCTGGAACATGTGATACTGTTTATAGCGGTTAAGCTTACTCTTTGAGTAAGCTTTTTTACATATTTAGAATATTTACACAAAATAAAACTTTTAGTAATAGTTTTTATCCAAGAATGCAAGACTGTGAAATATTGTACTTTAGCTAACAGGTGCGTTAGTTCAATAAGAAATATTAAAAAACAGCCTGTATCAATCGGAATTTAATTGTCCATGTATATATTTAAATTTAGGGTCCTTCTTTTTTAAAATTTAAATTCTATCCCGTTTTCTATATAGATTGTGTTTTGTAATCCGGTTTGGTTTACCAGATATTCAAATACATTTTTCGCTGTGCTTCTGATCATCGCGCTCAGACCTAGGTTGTCAAACACGCGTGCATAGCAGCGGATTATCAACGTATTATTTTCTTTAAACAGATGATAATATACGGTTTCTTTCTGTATTTTCGAAAAACAGTGGATAAATAGATATTCATCTGTTGGTTCTATTCCTTTTATCAAAAGTTCTTTTTGAACTAGTCGTTTTATTTCTGCAATTTGTTTCTCTGATAAATTTATTCTCATACCAGCTTCACCATCTTATTTTTGATTGGTATTCCATCCATTTTCATTATACGAAAGTTCTGTCCAATTTTGTGTTTGTTTTTTTCATTCACATCGATTGCGCTTTTCACCAATCATTGTGTAACCACCAGATTTAATTAAAGTACTTTTTGGAGCCAGATCGACACACTCCATCAAGTATGTCACTACCAAAGAGTGGAATATGGAAGTTAGATGCTTATTTTTGGGATAAACTATTTGGAACTGTAGTTGTTAAAGTTAATAACAAACTTTAAACAAATGAAAAAATGTTTTGAAAAATTACCTTTTCTAACAAATAATGTGCTTCTACTTCAAATACCAGATCAGAATGAAAATGGTAAAATAAATTGGAATGATAACTAATTTCTTTACACTGGAATTTTGGTCACATTCTTGTCGAATAAAAATTATGGAGGAATAACTATGTCAAAAACAAATCAAAAAATCGTTCCGCATTTATGGTATGACAAGGAGGCAAAAGAAGCAGCCGAGTTTTACGCTTCCGTATTCCCGGACTCAAAAATTACGGATGTAACAACAATCCACGACACACCATCAGGCGACTCCGATATAGTCTCTTTTGAGCTTTGGGGGCAGAAGTTCATGGCAATCAGCGCAGGACCGTTGTTCAAGTTCAATCCGTCGGTGTCTTTCATAGTTAATTTTGACCCATCGCGAGAAAAAGACGCGAGAGAAAAAATAAATGAGGTTTGGAACAAATTGTCCGAAGGGGGCACAGCGTTAATGCCACTTGATAAGTATCCGTTCAGTGAGAAGTATGGCTGGATTCAGGATAAGTATGGTTTGTCTTGGCAGTTAATCCTTACCAATCCAGAAGGCGAAGAGCGGCCTGCATTAGTGCCGACACTTTTGTTTGTCGGCGATAAATGCGGCAAAGCGGAAGAGGCTATTAATTTTTATTTATCAGTCTTTAAGAACGCAAAGCAGGGACTTATCGCCCGCTACCCTAAAGGTATGGAACCTGACAAAGAAGGAACAATCATGTTCTCTGAATTCATGCTTGAAAATCAGTGGTTTACCGCAATGGATAGCGCGCACGAACACAAATTCAGTTTTAACGAGGCAATCTCATTTATGGTGTACTGCGACACACAAGAAGAGATTGATTATTACTGGGAAAGGCTCTCTGCAGTTCCTGAAGCCGAGCAATGCGGCTGGCTAAAAGATAAGAATGGCTTATCCTGGCAGATTGTGCCAAGTGAGATGGACGAGATGATGAGCAAGGGCACACCGGAGCAACTTGCTCGCCTAACGGAAGCATTTCTAAAAATGAAGAAATTTGATCTTGTGAAATTGCAGAAAGCATACAAGGGATAATGAGAATACAGCCTACGGAAGATCTGAGTTAGTCGATCAAATGATGAGAGTTATGAGAAATGCTTATACGAAACTAAATTTTCCCTTGATGAATGATAATTTACATAAAAATGTTATTGAATTAACGGGTGCAAGAGTTCAAAATCCGGCTATGTAGCCGGATTGTGTGTTCTTCGACTAACGTAGCAGTTTAGTTCAACAAGAAAAACAAAATTTATATCTAACTTAAAAAAAAAGGTTATTGACAAAAAAAATTATAAGTATTATTATTATCTCAGATTCAAGATAGTTTAATTCAAGATTTTTTAAGGGGGGTGAAATTAATGGAGAGGAAATGCAATAATTTGCCCTTTCTGATATTAATGCAAACATCTAAAGCAATTCATGATCGAATAAAGGAGGAAATGGCAAAAAACAAGCTTGGTATAACGGAATTTTCTGTTTTAGAGGTACTTTATCAAAAAGGGAAACAAACGATTCAACAAATTGGAAATTGCATATTGGTCTCAAGTGGTTCGATGACCTATTGTTTAGATAAGCTAGAACAAAGAGGTTTATTAAGCCGAAATGCCTGTCCAGAAGACCGCCGTATGATACATGTTAGATTAACTGATGATGGAAATGAATTAATGAATGAAATCATGCCGAAATATCATGAGCTAGTTGATGATATGTTTGATTCATTAAATTCTGATGAGGCAGAGACATTGGTGAATCTTTTGAAAAAAGTAAGGAATAAAGTTTAAATGTGCATTTTTTTTAAAATAATATCTCGAATTCGAGATAAAAATTAGGAGGATTTTAAGATGATAAACATTGGTTTATTAATAATTCGTTTGGTAATTGGTTTACTATTTGTGGGTCACGGTGCTCAAAAATTGTTTGGTTGGTTTGGTGGCTATGGATTGAAAGGAACCGGTGGATGGTTTGAATCCATTGGCATGAAACCAGGAGTGACCATGGCTCTTTTCGCAGGTTTAGCAGAACTTATTGGCGGATTATTGTTTGCTTTAGGACTATTAACACCACTTGCAGGAATTATGATTGCAGGAACTATGTTAATGGCTATCGTAAAAGTGCATGCTCCAAATGGATTATGGGCAACAGCTAATGGATATGAATACAACTTAACTTTGCTTTCAGTAGCTATTGGTATAGCTTTGATCGGTCCCGGTCAATATGCTTTAGATTCATTTTTATTCTAAATATATCGGTATTTTATGAGACTTTTTCCTATTACAGGCGGTCTTTAATTTCGAACAAAAGAATTAAATTAATATTGTGACAGGAGTGATTTGAGATGGAACTCTTAGGACTACATCATGTATCAATATTAACAGGAAAAGCGGAAAAAAATTATGAATTTTATACAAAAATTTTAGGAATGAGATTGGTAAAGAAAACTGTTAACCAAGATAATACAGAATCCTATCATCTTTTCTATGCTGACGCGGAAGGAACCCCAGGAACTGAAGTCACGTTCTTTGACATTCCTCATCTTGGGCAAACATATAGGGGAACTTCAGATATTTCAACTGTATCACTAAGAGTTAGAAATTCGGATTCATTGTTATTTTGGAAAGAACGTTTTAAACAATTTGGGGTTGAACATGATGATATTCAAAAAAGAGCAAATCGTGATACATTGGCTTTCAGAGATTTCGAGGGGACTCGTTTAGTCCTCGTAGCCGATAACGGTGAAAAAGGTGTGAGAGCTGGGGTTCCTTGGCAAAAGGATGACATTCCTCTGGAAAATGCCATTATTGGTTTAGGACCTGTCACCCTCACAGTCGCAATCGCAGAACCAACTATCGGTGTTTTAACAGAAGTTATAGGTTTTCGATTTGCTGGTTCTTATCCTTCACTTGAAGGGGGCTATCCAGATATATTGATTTATGTTACTGGAGAAGGCGGCAGCGGTGCGGAAGTTCATATTGAAACAAGACCCGATTTACCAAGAGTCCGCTTAGGTCGTGGAGGTGTTCACCATGTTGCCTTTCGTGTTCCAAATGAGGAAGAATATAATCAATGGGCAGTGCGTTTGAAAGAATACCGGTTACCGAATTCAGGGAAAGTGGAACGGTATTACTTCAAGGCATTATATTTCAGGGAACCCAATGGTATATTATTTGAATTATCAACAGATGTACCAGGATTTGCGACAGATGAACCAATGGAAACAATGGGGGAAAAATTAGCCCTTCCACCATTTTTGGAACCAAATCGAAAAGAGATCGAAGAAAAATTACGACCATTGATCTTAAATTAAATCTTGGAGGAATATATAATGAACCATCTAAAAGGAATACACCATGTAACTGCTATTACAAGCAGTGCAGAAAAGAACTATGAATTTTTCACGTATGTTTTAGGTATGCGTTTAGTTAAAAAAACGGTAAATCAAGATGATATTCAAACCTATCATCTATTCTTTGCAGATGATAAAGGCAGCGCAGGCACAGACATGACTTTCTTTGATTTCCCCGGCATTCCTAAAGGCGTACATGGGACAAACGAGATTTCAAAGACATCTTTCCGTGTACCGAGTGATGAATCATTAGACTATTGGGTAAAACGTTTTGATCGTTTAGAAGTGAAACATACTGGAATCAAAGAGCAATTTGGCAAGAGAACTCTCTCTTTCATTGATTTTGACGATCAGCAATATCTATTGATTTCAGATGAATTCAATAAAGGGGTGGAATCTGGCACACCATGGCAAAAAGGTCCAATTCCACTGGAATATGCAATTACTGGTTTAGGACCTGTTTTTATCCGTACTGCGAACTTTGATTACTTTAAAGAAATGATGGAAAAAGTTCTATTATTTAAAGAGACAGATAAAGAAGGATCATTCCATTTATTTGAAGTGGGGGAAGGCGGAAATGGTGCCTCGGTCATTGTAGAATATAATGCCGTTCTTCCTGAATCCCAACAAGGTTTTGGGACGGTTCACCATGCGGCATTCCGTGTAGAAGATCGCTCTGTTTTAGAAGAATGGATTGAACGAATGAATAGTTTTGGTTTCCATACATCCGGTTATGTAAATCGTCACTTTTTTGAATCATTATACGCAAGAGTGGCACCGCAAATTTTATTTGAGTTTGCTACAGATGGTCCTGGTTTTATGGGAGACGAACCTTATGAAACACTTGGGGAAAAATTATCTTTACCCCCATTCTTAGAGCCTAAACGTACAGAAATAGAAAAATTAGTTCGTCCAATTGATACAGTGAGAAGTACAAAGGAATTCATAAAAGAATAAAAAAGAAAATTAATTTATTGGTGTGAATTTATTACACAGGGTAAACAGCTAAATCAAGTAATTTCCATCTATTTGAGAAGCTGCTTATTCCGTTGGCCCATAGAAGCCGTAGAAATGAATGAAAGGAGCTTTTGAAAATGACAAATTAGCTGTTTTGTTTAATGCCATATTAATTAAAAACCGTAAAAATGTGTCTACTTCTGAGGAAATGAATTAGTGTAATTGCTCTTAGTGTAAGTGAAAAGTATTAGAGAAAGGCTAGGTATCTCATTTCCTAGCCTTTTTTATCGTTTCTGATACAAAACTGTATAGTTGGTTATATTTATACACAGTTATCCAGCTGAACTTATTGTATTAACGGGTCAGTCTAGAATAAGGAATGGGATAACTTTAAAAAAGGAAAATTCGTAGTGTTGGCGAGTTTTCTTTTTTTATTGCCTGACAAACATATTAATCTAAAAAATGTTAGTGCGTCAATGAGAGACAAAATATAATCCCTTGACTTAGAGTACACTCTAAGTATTACTCTTACTTTGTGTCACAAATTAAAAATGAAGGAAGATATAGACATATCAGATTTAATGGAGGCGGTTAAATTGACATATTCTATTGGAAAATTTTCTAAAATCGTTGGGTTAAGCGAACATACATTGAGGTTTTATGAAAAGGAAGGATTAATAAAAGTAAACAGAGACGATAACAATGTCAGGATCTACTCGGATGAAAATAAATTGTGGATTGAATCTTTGCTCCACCTAAAAAATACGGGGATGTCACTAAAAGACATGAAGAAATTTGCCATGTGGGGTCATCTCGGAGATGAAACAATGGAAGAACGGTTAGCTTTACTTAAAAATCATCGAAAAAAAGTAGTGGAAGAATTTGAGAAGCTTCGTCAAAGTTTAGAGCATCTGGATAATAAAATTAATTTTTATGAAAATGAATTAGGAGACTGTTTCTCTACAAATTAGCAGCCAAACGGTTTTCACATTTGCCTCCTTTTTGATTAAACCGTACAGACAGCTTTCGAAATCATGTTTTTTCGGAAAAAATATTAATTTAAAAAAGCACTTGCTTTAGAGTGAACTCTAAGGATTAATCTATTCATGCACCCTATGATACACCTTAATAAAATAGTGTAAAACTAATTAGAACATATAAACGAACATACAGAAAGAGGTTAGAAAATGAACACAAAATATAGTAACTTATTTGAATCATTGACATTTAAAAATGGAATCACCATTAAAAATAGAGTTGTTATGGCACCAATGACTACTTGGTCCAGCAATGATGATTACACTGTTTCAGATCAAGAAGTGAACTATTATAAAAGAAGAGTCCATGGAGTAGGACTTGTTATTACTGGCTGTACTCATGTGCAACCCAACGGTATAGGTTTTACACACGAATTCGCAGCTTATGACGATAAATTTATTCCAAGTCTACGGAAATTGGCGGATGCGGCGAAAAGTGGAGGAGCTCCTGCGTTACTTCAAATTTTCCATGCAGGCAACAAAGCACTGCCATCTTTAACTCCAAATGGTGATGTGGTTAGTTCCAGTGCTGTAGAGACTGAAGCTACTGCATTTGCTCCTTCTGTATTACCTAGAGAACTATCAAATGATGAAATACTGGAAGTGATTCATGCGTTTGGAGAAACAACCAGACGGGCTATTGAAGCTGGTTTTGATGGTGTTGAAGTTCATGGTGCACACGGATTTTTACTTCAAAACTTCTTCTCTCCTTTCTTCAATAGACGTGAGGATGAATGGGGTGGCTCTCTAGAAAATCGCTTGCGTTTCCCATTGGCAGTCATTCAGGAAATCAAGAAAGTGATTAAGAACCATGCAACAAAGCCGTTTATTTTCGGATACAGAATATCACCTGAAGAACAAGGCGGTTATGGGATTGAAGATGCCTATGAATTAATTGACCGTCTGGTTGAACAGGATTTGGATTACATCCATGTATCGCTTGATGATGTATCTTCAACACCACGAGGCATTAAAGATATAAAAACACGGCTTGAATTAATTCTTGAACAAATAAACGGCAGAGTTCCTGTAATGGCTGCAGGTTCTATGGTAACTGCAGATGATATTGCATCTGCATTAGATAAGGGTCTATCCCTAGCAGCAGTTGGTCATACGTTAATCATGAATCCTGACTGGGTAGAAAAGGTTCAAAATGGAAAAGAAACTGAAATTAAGACAGCAATTAATACTTCACAAGTGAGCGATCTTGAGCTTCCAGAAAAACTTTGGGGGATAATTCAAGCTTCAGGTCCATGGTTTAAGATCGAAGATTAAAATCGAAAAGAATAGTTACTTTTTTGGGGGCTGCTTATTTGGTATCTAAGACATTAATACAATTAAAATGGAGATTGAATTCTAAGCTTGTGAAGCTTTGTAATTAATCAAACGGCGGCTTTACTACAATAAGGAATGAAATTAAAAAGCCTAAAATCATCTCCCAACTAGACAAAGTTAAAAGAAAGTAGGATTTAAAAAATGGTAAATGAACAATTGAGCAATAGCACAATCTTTCCGCTGGGACAAAAAGTTGAAGCAAACTTTATCGGTGATGCATACTTACAAATGGTGTATACTGATCCAACGCCACTCAATACATCAATCGGGAATGTAACCTTTGCTCCAGGAGCTCGCAATAACTGGCACTCTCATAAAGTTGGGCAAGTTTTATTAGTTACTGGTGGTGATGGTTGGTATCAGGAAGAGGGAAAACCAGCTCAACTACTTAAAATGGGAGATGTGGTGAATATTCCGCCGAATGTGAAACATTGGCATGGTGCCACAAAAGACAGTTGGTTTGTACACTTAGCAATGACACCTGGGCAAACGGACTGGTTAGAACCTGTTGATGATGAATGGTACAATAAATTATAATCTGAAATTAATAAATAGAAAAAACTGATTTTCCATTGAACTATAACCCGAATAATGGACACTTTATAAAAAGTCCCTTATTCGGGTTTTTCTGTGTCCATTTCACAAAAACCCGTTTATAATCAAACTCAATGATGTGAGCGGAGGACATACAATGAGTAAAATTATTTTTAATGAAATTCAAATGAAACCTCCTGAAAACACTTCATAAAATCCGCCAAATAAAAGAAATCCGAAAGGCATAAAAATAAGACCTAGATTTAAATCCAGGTCTTATTTTTATCGTCGAAACAAACAAAATGTAGGCATATTTGTGTCATAAGTAGGTGAGTTTGTGCCGTTATTGTAGGCACATTTGTGTCGCTGGACAACAAATAAGGATGGACCATTAAAAGGCAATTGAACTATTTTATATTATTACGTAAAATATAAATTTGACGTAATAAACTCAATTATGTAAAATATAGAAGTGAGGTGATTTTATGGTAAATCAGGATAAACTAACAAATTATAAAAAATTGCAAACCATTCTTAACGAATTACCGTGGTATGTTGATGAATACATAAACCACAAACTCAGAAAACTTTCGACGGCTTCCTTATATAATTACTGTCATGATTATAAAATCTTCTTCAACTGGATGATCAGCGAGCAATTAGTGCCTGGCAACGTCAAAGATATTCCTTTGGAACGTCTGGAGCAAATGACAGTTTTAGAAGTTGAAAGCTTTTTAAACTATCTCCATTATCAATTAAATAATAAAGAACTCACCGTAAATCGGAAATTATCTGCATTAAAATCACTATTTAATTACATGCAAAACATTGCTGAAACACCAGATTTAAAACCATACATTAATCGTAATGTCATGGCCAAAATTGAATTTAATGAAGTAAAAGACAGCATGGAAACAAAAGCAAATAAAATGGAAGGTAAAATCCTTCTTGGCGATGAATATGAGAAGTTTCGCCTCTTTGTTGCTAAAGATTATGGCGAAATGAACAAAGATAACAAAAAAATCTCTAACTTTTATCAATTAAATAAGGAGCGTGATACAGCGATTGTGTCATTAATCTTAGGATCCGGTCTTCGTCTTTCGGAGTTAGTTGGAATTGAATTAGACGATATCGATTTTAGTAAGTATTGTGTACGAGTCATTCGAAAAGGTAATAAAGAACAATTTGTTTTTTTTAGCCAAGTGGCAATGGCTGACCTGAAAGAATATCTGTCGATTCGAACTGCTAAGTACCAGGTTGATAAGGCCAATACGGCGTTGTTTATTTCTGCACCTATAGGACCAAAAGGAAAATCACGAAGATTAACGGGAAGATCCGTTGAAAAATTAATTGAAAAATATGCCACCGCATTTGGTAAACCAGCATTATCCGTACATAAGCTGCGGCATTCGTTTGCGACCAGATACCATGCTGAAATCAATGATGTACCAAAATTAAGACGTCAATTAGGTCATTCATCGATCCAAACCACAATGATTTACACACATATTAAGAATGATGATCTTAAAATTGCTGTTGATAAAATGGATATGCCAAAAGAACAACTGGATTAATAATGACTGTCTGTAAAAAAGGCAGTTAATTTTTTTATTTTATCAGTTTACATAATATTATTATGTAACAAAAAAATGAAATAATCTCAATTCCAAAGTATACTTAAGAAAATGAGACGGAATAAATTTTTTAATAATTTTCACTTTGCAAAATTAAAAATGCGTTTAGAAAGCTCATATGCTCTCCAAACGCATTTTCTTATCCTACATTTTTCATCGAATTACTGCCAGTAAACTGACTATTATACAAATCTGCATAAAATCCGCCTTTTTCAAGTAATTCGACGTGATTTCCTTTTTCAATCACACTGCCATTATTCATCACAAGGATTAAATCTGCATCACGAATCGTCGACAATCTGTGTGCAATAACAAAGCTTGTGCGTCCTTTCATTAAATGGTTCATCGCCTTTTGAATTTGTACCTCTGTGCGCGTATCTACACTACTTGTTGCTTCATCGAGTATTAGAATCGCTGGATTCGCGAGTATCGCTCTGGCAATGGTTAACAGTTGCTTTTGGCCCTGAGAAATATTGGATGCTTCCTCGTTCAATATCGTATCATAACCGTCTGGAAGAGTTCGGATAAAATGGTCCGCATTGGCTGCTCGAGCCGCTGCCACCACTTCCTCTTTTGTTGCCCCTTCCCTTCCGTATGCAATATTATCAAAAATCGTACTGTTAAACAGCCAGGTATCCTGAAGCACCATACCGAATAAACTCCTTAAGTGCTCCCTTTTTAAATCTCTCGTGTCAATGCCATCAATCAAAATTCGACCGGAATTAATCTCGTAGAAACGCATTAACAAATTAATAAGTGTTGTCTTCCCTGCCCCTGTTGGTCCGACAATTGCAACCGTCTGGCCAGATTTCACATCAATTTGCATGTCTTCGATTAAGATTTCATTTTCCTCGTAGCCAAAAGTAACATGTTCAAATGTTACTTCACCCCTCGGAGTAGAAATCACTTTTGCAGCAACCGCTTCTGGGACCTCTTCAGTTTCATCCAATATTTCAAACACACGTTCGGCACTTGCGATAGTTGATTGAATCACGTTGGCAATCGATGCTGTTTGTGCAATTGGTTGAGAAAATTGTCGCGCATATTGGATAAAGGCCTGAATATCACCAATTTCAATCGCTTTTTTAGTGACTAAGATTCCACCAACGACTGATACAAGGACATAGCCAATATTATTGATAAATGACATAAGCGGCATAATCATTCCAGAAACAAACTGTGCCTTCCAGGCTGATTGGTAGAGTGTTTCATTAATTCCTTCAAATTTGTCAATCGATTTCTGCTCATGGCCAAATACTTTGACTACCTTATGGCCTGTATACATTTCTTCTACATGACCATTTAGCTGGCCAAGTGATTTTTGCTGGCCTTTAAAATACAGTTGTGATTTTTTGGCGATTTTTGCAATCGCTACACCGCTTAGTGGCAGTGTCACAATCACGATCAATGTCATCAAAGGACTGATTGATAGCATCATGATGATTACTCCAATAATTGTAACTACTGAGGTAATCAACTGGGTTAAGCTTTGCTGTAAGGTTGTGCTGATATTATCGACATCATTGACCGCACGGCTGAGAATTTCCCCATGGGTACGTGAATCAAAGTATTTTAACGGCAGCCTGTTAAGCTTTTCTTCCACTTCTTTACGGAGATTATAAACTGTCTTTTGTGCGACACCAGCCATGATATATTGTTGTATATAAGCAAAAATCGCACTCAATATATAAAGACCTATTAGTAAAATAATAATTTGACCGATATACTCAAAATCTATTTTAGCCCCGGGAACTCCGCTGAGCTTCATCATCAAGCCTTCAAATAATTTTGTGGTTGCCTTCCCCATGATTTTAGGGCTGACAATTGCAAAAATCGTACTGATAATAGCAGTAATTAATACGGAAAGAAGCTGTAATTTATAAGGCTTCAAATAGCTGATTAATCTGTTTAGCGTTCCCTTAAAATTCTTTGCCTTTTGGACAGGCATGCCCATACCCATCGGGCCAAATCCACCGCCGGGGCCAGGACCAGGTTTGCGCGGCCCAGACTCTTGTTCTGGTGTTTGATGCTTGCTCATGCGATTTCCTCCTCTGACAGCTGCGACATCACAATCTCTCGATAAACCGCACTCGACTCCATCAAATCTTTATGCGTGCCGATTCCGGTTAGCTCTCCATTATCTAGGACAATAATCTGGTCTGCGTCAATAATTGTACTCACTCTTTGTGCTACGATTAATACCGTTGAATTGCCAGTTTCCCCTTTTAGTGCAGCGCGCAGCTTGGCATCTGTTTTAAAGTCCAATGCGGAGAAGCTGTCATCAAATATATAAATCTCAGGCTTCCGAACGAGGGCTCGAGCGATGGATAACCGCTGTTTCTGTCCGCCGGAAACATTTGTTCCCCCTTGGGAGATTACCGCATCAAAACCTTCTGGCATGTTTGAAATGAATTCTTTCGCCTGGGCAATTTCGGCAGCATGATCGACCTCTTCTGCCGTTGCATTTTCTTTCCCATAACGAATATTCTCTGTGATTGTGCCTGTAAATAGCACTGATTGCTGTGGGACAAACCCAATCTTTTCTCTAAGCTGTTCTTGGGTCATATCTCTTACATCAATTCCATCGACAAGAACCTTACCACTATCGACATCATAAAAACGAGGAATTAAGTTAATCAGTGTCGATTTTCCAGAGCCTGTTCCCCCTATAATAGCTGTTATTTCACCAGGCTTCATCGAGAAAGAAATATTTGAAATTGCAGGCATTTCTGCTCCAGGATAACTGAAGGTAACATCCTGAAATTCTACGTGCCCTTTTGTGCCTTCTCCTGATAACGTCGAAGATGGATCCTTAATATCGGCTACCGTCTCCAGCACTTCGTTGACTCGGACAGCAGATACCGATGCCCTTGGTATCATCACAAACATCATTGATAGCATGATGAAGGAGAACATAATTTGCATGGCATATTGGATAAATGCCATCATATCACCGACCTGCATATGCCCATTGCTAATCCGGAGTCCGCCAAACCAGACAATGGCTACCGTGGAGAGGTTTAGAACAATCATCATAATCGGCATCATGGCAGCCATGATTTTATTTACTTTTATAGCTGTTTGCGTTAAATCCCAATTGGCTTCATCAAAACGCTTCTTCTCATGCTCGACTCGATTAAATGAGCGAATAACACGAATACCAGTTAAGTTTTCTCGTAAAACGCGATTGAGATTATCCAATTTTACCTGCATTGCTTTAAATAGTGGAATTCCTTTTCTTGCGATTATGACGATCGCCAGTACGAGAATAGGTAAAGCGACAGCAAGAACTAACGTTAGCTTGGCATCCTTCGAATAGGCCATAATGATACCGCCAATACACATCATAGGTGCCATCGCCATCATTCGTAACATCATTACTAAGACTTGCTGGATTTGCGTAATATCGTTGGTAGTTCTTGTAATCAATGAAGCAGTTCCAAGTTTATCAAACTCGTGCAGTGAAAAGTTTCCTACGTGGGAGAAAATTTTGCTCCGCAATAGTTTTCCAAACCCTGATGCTGCTTTAGCTGAGTAGAAACTCGCAGCAATGGAACAAATCATCCCTCCTGCCGCGACGAGCAGCATGAAACCACCAATTTTCCATATGTAGTTGGTATCACCAGTCACGACACCCTTGTCAACAATGTCAGCCATTAACGTTGGCAAATAAAGTTCTGACAATGACTGTAAAAGCACTAGGCCTAACACCAAATAGATGGGTAATTGAAATGGTTTTAGAAATCTGGCTAATTTGATCAACATCTCTCAACTCCATTTTAATAATTGATAAGTAACTTTATCCTATTTTTATGAACTAAATATGAACAAATATATTTATTTAGTTTATTAAGAAGATCATTTGGCTTGTTAAGCAAACATATGTATATTCCCGACTGGAAATTCCGTCAAATTTTTGCAAAAAAAAACACAGGGAATCCTGTGTTTAGCGATCAATTATTTATTTCTTTATTAACCACCGTGCCGATGAGCTTCCAATGCCCTTTTTCAAACGACCAAGTAGATTTAACCAATGAAATAAGGTCCGCATTTGCGATTCCGGTTACCTTCTGCTCCCCAAGTAATCCAACTTTATTGCCCTCTAATTGTATCGGTTGGAGACTGCTAAAAGGGTTAACGGTTAGTTCTGTAGGCTCATTTAATTTTCCTTTATAATAAAGACCGAGCTTTTTATAATACTTTTGACGGTCATTTAAATCAAACCGATAGGATTTTCCTGTTTTAGCAAGTTTGATTTCAGCTTTAAACCCATTTAAAAAATGGCTATTCATTTCAAGCGGCTCAGGCAGGGCTAAATTCGTATGGACAAAATCCTTCATAGAATAAGAGTAGTTATGAACAATTCGCTTATTTTCTCCGGTTAACACACTTGCAAACAAGTCCTTCACCCCATCATGGTTTAAGTCCACTAGCAGGAGTGACGCTTTTGCACCACTTTCCAAAGGGAAGGAAAAGGTCTTTCCATTGGAGGCGGCAATTTCAATATAGATTTTCTCTAAAAATGTATCTTCTTTCTGATAAGGAACACCCTTTAAAAGGATTTGTTCCTCCTTTTCGTCTCCTGTAATATCTGCTTGCTCTTTTGTAATGGTGACCGTTTTTGTAGTTTCTTCAATTGCATAAACCCCAGTAATCGCAGTAAGTGACATGAGAAAAAACGAAGCAATCACCAGAAGCATCTCTTTTTTCATCCATGAACCCTCCCAACTCTGTTATTAGTTAGTATGTCCAGTTTTGGAAAAAAGATGAAAAAGGGACTCTCTTATTTTTAGAGAGTCCCCAAAAAATTATTCATTTGGTTTTTCAGGTGCTGCTACTTTCCAAACAGTGGTTATCTTGCCGTTATCATCCTCATCAAGTATAAACGAGCCATTCGAATAACGGTCACTGAAGTGAATATCTACTGTATGAAGTGTTTCGATATGTCCTTTTTCCGTTTGGAGATAAATAACATCCAGCTCATTAGCAATAACAAATCCGGTGATTCGGTGTGGGTTTGATTTAAGCTCTCTTAAAATGACAACCCCGCGCTTGGCTCGAGTTGCTTTTTCAAACTCTTTCATTTTCATTCTCTTCACAGCTCCACGCTGCGTCGCAATAACGATCGTTTCGTTACTATCTGGATGAATGATTTTTCCGCCAATGACAAAATCGTCATCCTTTAAATTCATCCCTTTAACTCCTGCAGCACGTGCACCGACAATACTGATTTCTTCTTCATGAAACCATAAGGAATAACCTAAGTGGGTGATTAAGAATAATTCTTTCGTTCCATCTGTTAAATGAACATCAGTAACTTGATCATCATCCTTAAGATTGATGCCAACAAGCGGTTTGGAATATCGCTGTGCTTTATATTGTTTAAGCTCTGTTTTCTTAACCATGCCATTTTTCGTGACAAAGACAAGGAATAGATTTGCCTCAAAGTCTTTCACCGGAATCGCTTGGATAATCTCTTCATCACGTTCAATTGGAATAATATTCGCGACATGCTGTCCAAGGTCTTTCCAACGGATATCCGGAAGCTCATGAACAGGGCAGAATAAATAATTTCCTTTATTCGTGAAGAGGAGAAGGACATCCTTTGTATTCATTTCAAGCTGAGATAACAAACGGTCTGAATCTTTCATCGCTAAATCCTGACCATTGGAAGCTGCATATGAACGTGGGCTCGTCCGTTTTACATACCCTTGTTTTGTGATCGTTACAATCACGTCTTCGCTAGGAACGGTAACTTCAAGATTGATTTTCAATTCTTCGATTTCAGCTTCAATCTTAGAACGACGCGCATCTGCAAAACGTTTCTTCACATCTTTTAATTCTTTTTTTATAACAGAGAAAAGCGTTTTCTCACTTGCTAAAATACTAGTAAGCTCGTCAATTTTCTTCGCTAATTCTTCCGCTTCCTGCCTCAGTGCAGTGATATCGGTGTTTGTTAAGCGATAAAGCTGTAAGGAAACGATCGCTTCAGCTTGCATTTCTGTGAAACCATACTTTGCCATCAAATTATCTTTTGCATCGCGTTTATCCTTGGATGCACGGATGGTGGCAATTACTTCATCAAGGATGGATAAAGCTTTCATTAATCCTTCAACGATATGCTGACGCTCTTTCGCTTTATTAAGGTCATATTGCGACCTTCTTGTAACAACTTCCTTTTGATGCTCGATATAGGCATCCAGCATGTCTCTTAGTCCCATTAATTTTGGACGCTTTTTATAGATGGCAACCATATTAAAATTGTAGGTTACTTGAAGATCACTATTTTTATATAAATAGTTCAAGACACCTTCTGCATCGGCATCTTTCTTTAAATCAATGACTATTCTTAAGCCTGTTCGGTCTGTTTCATCGCGGATTTCTGAAATTCCTTCTACTTTTCGATCGAGACGAAATTCATCCATTTTTTTAACAAGATTGGCTTTATTGACTTCATAGGGTATTTCGGTAATGACAATTTGCTGCTTACCGCCGCGTACCTCTTCTATTTCTGCTTTGCTCCGGACGATAATTTTCCCTTTACCAGTTTCATAGGCTTTTCTAATCCCATCAATCCCTTGAATGATACCGCCTGTAGGGAAATCTGGCCCTTTAATGATGTTCATCAGTTCGTCTACAGATACATCCGGTTGATCCATTCTCTTGATTACCCCGTCAATGATTTCTCCAAGGTGATGCGGGGGAATATCCGTTGCGTAACCTGCTGAAATTCCTGTCGAACCATTGACAAGAAGGTTCGGGAACATCGCTGGCAAGACCGTTGGTTCTTTCGATGTATCATCAAAGTTTGGAATAAATTCAACGGTATTTTTTTCGATGTCGCGCATTAATTCAGCAGCAATCGCTGAAAGCCTTGCTTCAGTATAACGCATTGCTGCCGGCGGATCACCATCAACGCTACCGTTGTTTCCGTGCATTTGAACGAGAACGTTTCGAACCTTCCAGTCCTGACTCATCCGCACCATTGCCTCATAAACAGAGGTATCACCGTGTGGGTGGTAGTTACCGATGACATTACCAACGGTTTTTGCTGATTTTCGAAAGCCTTTATCGTACGTATTTCCTTCCACATGCATCGCATAAAGAATTCTTCGCTGAACAGGCTTTAGGCCGTCACGGGCATCCGGAAGGGCACGTTCTTGAATGATGTACTTACTATATCTGCCAAAACGATCACCAATTACATCTTCTAGAGGCAAGTCACGGAATTTTTCATTTGTACTCATCCTTCAGAACCCTCCTCGGAGACCGTAATATTTTCATTTTCTAAAATGGTGTCATCTTCTTCTAAACCAAATGCTACATTACTTTCAATCCACTTACGGCGCGGTTCAACCTTGTCGCCCATAAGGGTTGTAACGCGGCGTTCTGCTCGTGCAACATCATCGATTTTTACACGAATCAATGTCCGTGTTTCTGGATCCATTGTTGTATCCCATAGCTGGTCGGCATTCATTTCGCCAAGTCCTTTATAACGCTGAATAATATAGCCTCTGCCAACTTTTTTCAGGGCACCCTGGAGATCATCATCACTCCAAGCATATTCGATAATTTCCTTTTTGCCTGTCCCTTTACTCACTTTATAAAGCGGCGGGAGGGCAATAAACACTTTGCCTGCTTCTAGCAGCGGCTTCATATATCGATAAAAGAAGGTAAGTAATAAGACCTGAATATGTGCTCCATCGGTATCAGCATCCGTCATAATGACAATTTTATCATAGTTGATATCTTCTACATTAAAATCGGTACCGACCCCACCGCCAATTGCATGGATGATCGTATTGATTTCTTCATTTTTAAAAATGTCAGAGAGTTTTGCTTTTTCCGTATTGATTACTTTACCTCTAAGTGGAAGTACGGCTTGAAAGCGGCGGTCACGCCCTTGTTTTGCGGAACCTCCCGCGGAATCGCCCTCCACCAGATATAGTTCATTTCTTTGCGGATTACGTGATTGGGCAGGTGTTAGTTTACCAGACAAAACGGCATCCGAACGTTTCCGTTTTTTACCGCTCCTTGCATCTTCACGCGCTTTTCTAGCAGCTTCTCGAGCTTGATAGGCTTTAATCGATTTTTTGATAAGAAGGGAGCTAATATCAGGGTTCTCTTCAAGAAAGTAGGAGAGATGTTCAGAAACAACAGCATCGACTGCTGACCTAGCCTCACTAGTTCCTAATTTCCCCTTTGTTTGTCCTTCGAACTGAAGTAGTTCTTCCGGGATTCGAACGGAGATTATTGCCGATAAACCTTCACGGATATCTGCACCATCAAGGTTTTTGTCTTTATCTTTTAAGAATGAAACCTTGCGGGCATAATCGTTAAATACCCTTGTCATTGCTGTTTTTGCCCCTGCTTCATGGGTACCGCCATCTCTTGTGCGGACATTATTGACAAAGGAGAGGACATTTTCGGAATAGCCATCATTAAATTGAAACGCAAAATCCACTTCTATTCCATGCTGAGATCCTTCTAAGCTGATAACCGGATGAAGGACATCCTTTTCTTCGTTTAAATAAGCAACGAAGGCTTCAATCCCATTCTCATAATGAAAGACTTCATGGAAATCATTACGATCATCGATAATATCGATTTTCAATCCTTTTAGCAAGAAGGCTGACTCTCGTAACCTCTCACATAATGTTTCGAAATTGTAAGTAGTCGTCGAAAAAATGGTCGGATCTGGCTTAAAATGAATCGTTGTTCCCGTTTGATTGGTTTTGCCGATTTTTTCGAGAGTGGTTGCTGGCTTTCCGCCATTTTCAAAGCGCTGCTCATATACGAAACCGTCCCTTTTAATCGTGACAGTTAACCATTCAGATAATGCATTAACTACCGATGCACCAACACCATGCAAACCGCCGCTTGTTTTATATCCGCCTTGGCCGAACTTTCCGCCGGCATGTAGCACTGTTAATATAACCTCTGGTGTCGGTTTCCCCATTTTGTGCATACCTGTAGGCATGCCGCGCCCGCGGTCATTAACACTAATTGAATTATCTTTGTGTATTTTTACAATGATTTGATCACCAAATCCTCCAAGTGCTTCATCGACAGAATTGTCGACAATCTCATAAACGAGGTGATGAAGACCGCGTGAATCGGTGCTGCCAATGTACATTCCTGGACGCTTTCGAACCGCCTCTAGACCTTCTAGTACCTGTATGGCATCATCATTATAATCAAAAGCTTGCTGATTCCTTGCCACTAAAATACCCCTTTCATTCCCTACAAAAAGAAGTATCCTTCTAATTGCTTCATGAACTAATTGATTAGTCATCTTTTTATTATCTTTTTATATTTTAAAATAGAACCAATGTTTGCCGCTTCTTATTTTATCATAAATCTTGCGGCGTCTATGCTATATTGTAGCGATTTATTTTAATTTGGCAAATACGTAATTTGAAACAACATATTTTTGTAATAATATTATCTAGCGTTTTTTGGGGGTTTGAAAGAAAAAAACTGCTAATAATTAGCAGTTTTTTGGTAAACATTATGCTTTTGTTAACGCATGTTCGACTTTGATGCAGCGGTTCATAATAACGGTATAGCCCTTGTTTTTTAAAAACTCATATGCCTCATCATTTTCTAGTCCAAGCTGCGCCCAATATACATCGGCATCGATCTCATCAAATTCTTTGGCTACATCGAACAATTGTTCTGACCTACGAAAAACATTAACAATGTCTACATGTCCTTCAATATCTTTCAGAGAGGCAACTGCCTTGACACCAAGAACCTGATCGACAGTAGGATTCACTGGTATAATGTCATAACCCGCTTTTTGCATAGCAGCAGAAACTTGATAGGATGTTCGTTCAGGATTATCACTCAAACCAACAACAGCGATTCTTTTTGCCTCTTTTAAAATTATCCCAATTTCATTACGACTTGGATTTTCAATGCTCATATGTCTCACTCCCTTTTCTCTTTATTTTACCTATATTTTCAAAAAATACATAATAAAAAGTTCTTAACAGAAAAAACCCCTGGTAGAAGAGGCTGCATAAAATATTCTTTAACTGGATAAAAGTTTCGGTTTGACCGCGGCTGCTACCTTTGGAATGGTAAGGCAGAATCGAGCTCCATCACCAGTATTTTCTGCTAAGACACTTCCGTCCATGTTCTCTAATATTTTATTGGCCATATAAAGTCCTAAACCGGTGCCATGATGTCTTGTAGTAAAATAAGGTTCGAAGATTTTCTCAAGCAGTGAGGGTTCAATTCCACCAGCATTATCGATAAATTCAGCCGATATTTCTTTATCCGTTTCATCTATTTTGATGTATATTTTTCGATTATTTATCGCGTTTTGAACAAATGCATCCCTAGTATTTGTGAAAAGATTAAGGACAACTTGGCTATATTCATTCGGACATCCATATGCCATATACCGACCTCTGTATTCAAATTCAACCTGTATTTCATGGTTTATTAAACTTGATGAAAAAATAGAAAGAGCATCTTCAATGGAATCCCCCACGGAGAATGGGACTTTTTTCTTGTTCGGTTTATAAAATTTGCGAAAATCATTAATCGTCCTTGACATATGCTTAATTTGGAGCAAGCCTTCTCGGGTAAAACGGTCAATATATTGATCATCAATTTCTCCGAACTCTCGTGCTTCTCTTACATCCTGGATTAATAGTGATAAACTATTTAACGGTTGACGCCATTGATGCCCAATACTTGCAATCATTTCCCCCATTGCAGCAAGTCTTGATTGCTGGATTAAGACATAATCCTTTTCACGGTTTTTTGCTACTTCTTCCTGAATTCTTTGTTCTAAATCTTGTTTCACTGTCTCTACAGATTCATATATTTTTGCTAAGTCCTGATAGCTCTTTTCACTTTCCTTTAGCTTTTTCAACAACTCACGGCGCTTATAAAAAGATTGGAAAATGACATAAATAAAGGTTCCACTAACAAAGGATAGGATAAAATACCACATTATCACTCTAACCACCCTCAAAACATTCTTGGCTGTATAGTGTTACACAGTTTCGTCCTTTATTTTTAGACTGAGTAAGTGCTTGATTTGCCTCAGAAATTAAATTATTTTTCGTTTTGCCTTTAGAAAACTCGGCGATCCCAAAGCTGCATGTTATCTTATCAATATTATTAAATTTAAAGTCTTCGATAATGGAACGGATAGATTCTGCTAACTCCTGTGCTCCATTACTATCCGTAGCAGTAGTGAGCAGGATAAACTCTTCGCCACCACAACGGGCAAAAATATCTGATTCTCTAATCCGTTGCTGAACAATGGTAGAGATCGTATGAAGGACTGTATCCCCAGCCTGTTGCCCAAAGCGTTCATTCACATGATTAAAGAAATCAATATCCATCAAAATAATCGAAAAAGGCTGGCCTAATCGTTCGGCACGTCTAATTTCCATTTCCAAGATATCATCAATTTCCATTCGGTTTATACTGTTAGTTAAGGAATCCATCAGGACTAATTGCCGATTCTTTCTATTCTCATCCTCTAAAGCAGTGATATCCTTACAAACAAATATATACTGGTTCGTTCCTGGAATGGCCTCGACCTTTATTAAAAAGATATTATCCCTTGCATGGGTGTCTTTCCAGTGCACCTTCACAGGGTTATTTCCAGTTTCCAAAATTTCCTCATACCACCTGCTCTTGTCTTTTGGATAAAAATAATTGCTACCTTCAACAAAATAACTAGAAAGTAATTTACTTTTATGTAGATGAGTTTGAATCTTGCTAATTCCAGTAAAGTTGGTAAAGGCCTGATTGAATTCAATGATTTCATCGTTTTCAAGGACAAAAATAAGGTTATCCTGAAAATCTAAGATGGCTCTTGTTAACTTCTTTTGTTTGGAAAGCTCTTTCTCTAGTTGCATTTGGTAGACTGATTTTTGAATGGCGTGCAAAAGCTGACCTAAGTCAATCGGTTTGAAGATAAAATGATTAATTTTATTTGCATCGGACTGGATAAAGAAATCATGTTCTTCATAAGCACTTATTGCAATCACCTGGACTTGTTCGTTCAAGGCTCGTATCTTATTAATCAGTTCTAACCCGCTCTCTTGGTTCATTTTAATATCACAAATAATTAAATCCGGTTGGTAAAGCTGGTAAAGCTGAAATCCTTCCACATCGTCAATTGCCGCATAAACATTGGCAAAACGACGCTTTAGAACTCGCACTAGTTTTTCCCTAGAAAACTTTTCTTCTTCAACATATAACACTTTAACATCATGGTATTGATCATTTAGGTATTGCTGAAGATTTGTTGCCATTGGTTTTTCACCTCTCTTATAATTTCAGGATGATTGGATATGTGAAAACCGACCAATTCACTTGTATCGTCGGCCGGTTTTATATGTTTTATATGATTTTATCTAAATTATATTGTCTCTATACTTTGCTTTCAATGGATTAACCAAGGGTTTGAAAATTCTCCATTTTTTCGTAATAAAATTGACTCTATTTGTACTTACTTTGGACAGAAAAGGAAAAGCGTGGTGTTTTTTCTATATTACATGGTAAAATAGAAGGACTGGATCTTTTTGTTGAAGGAGAATTTGTTAATGGTTCAAATTATTTTAGTTTTGGTTCTTGCGTATTTACTAGGTTCAATCCCCTCTGGTTTAATTATCGGAAAAGTATTTTATAAAACAGATATTCGCCAGCATGGGAGCGGAAATTTAGGCGGAACAAATACGTTTCGGACACTCGGTGTTAAGGCGGGAATGGCGGTGACACTTGCTGATATACTGAAAGGGACATTAGCAGCATCCCTGCCCTATCTTTTTCATCTCGATGTGAATCCACTACTGGCTGGAGTATTGGCTGTTATCGGTCATACCTATCCGATTTTTGCCGGTTTTCGTGGCGGAAAAGCCGTTGCTACTTCAGGTGGTGTCGTATTGTTCTATGCACCCTATATGTTTATCACGGTCCTTGTTATCTTTTTTATCAGTTTATACATATCAAAATATGTTTCCTTATCCTCGATGATCGCAGGAATTACAGCTGTTTTGTTTGCCATTGTTACTGGTATTATTCGTGATTGGGACATCCCTTTGCTCATCGTAGTATTTCTGCTAGCTTCGTTTGTAATATATCGGCACCGAGCCAATATTAAAAGAATTATTAATAAAACGGAACCAAAGATTAAATGGTTATAATGAAAAGGAACCGATACTGGTTCCTTTTTGTTTTTTAAATAGTTTTAAAATTATACAAGAATATAATATAGTATAACTAACAGTCTAAAAAAGAGATTACATAAAAAACCAGCGCCTAATAAGGAGTAATTATGAAACGGAATGCTATTATACCTTCAGTTTTAATTATTTTTGCATGTATCGGTTTAGCTACTTACCTTTTAATTCAACAAAGTCAACATTCAGATGAAGACGAAAAAGTTTATCCTTCAAAAGAGCATAAGCCTCGATCATCCCTATTGATCAATCGCGAGATGACAGAAAAAATAACACTTGGTGCCATTGGGGATATACTGATTCACGACAAAGTTTATAAAGATGCCTTTAATGGGGCGAGATATAATTTTGACCCAATGTTTGAAAATGTAAAACCTCTATTAGAAAAGCCAGATGTTTTAACTGCCAATCAAGAAAGTATGTTAGGGGGAAATGCACTGGGTCTTTCAGGTTATCCGAGGTTTAATAGCCCATACGAGCTAGCAGATGCGCTCGTCCATTCAGGGGTCGATATAGTTTCCACAGCCAATAATCATACGTTAGATAAAGGCGAAAAAGGGATTAAGTCGGAAGCCGCTTATTTAGACAGTATTGGCCTGCCACGTGTGGGAAGCTTCATTGATGAAAAGGACCGCCAAAATTTGAGGATACTAAATAAAAATGGGATTAAGCTTGCATTTCTCTCCTATACCTACGGAACGAACGGAATCCCAGTTCCAGACGGAAAAGATTTTCTCGTCAACCTTATTAACCGCGAATCGATGAAAGAAGAAATTCATCGCGCCAAAAAGCAATCTGATGTAGTTGTCATGAGCATCCATTGGGGTAATGAGTACAAGCGAATTCCGACAAAAGAACAAAAAGACCTTGCAAAATTTCTTGCTAATGAAGGAGTCGACATCATCTTTGGCTCTCACCCCCATGTCCTGCAGCCAATGGAATGGATAAAATCAGCGAAAGGCAAACAAACATTCGTCGTTTATTCATTAGGGAATTTTATTTCCGCCCAACATGGTGACTATAAAGATATAGGCGGTTTAACCACCATTGATATTACGAAACATGTCTCAGAAAAAGGAAACACGATTGTATTGTCTAACCCGGCTTTTTATCCAACCTATGTAGCAAGTAAAAAGAATCATAATTTCCGTGTGGTTCCATTAGAGAAAGCAGGATCATTTGGTCTTCGAAATGCTAATGCGAAATTTAAAGAAATTCAAACGCATATGCAACAATGGCTCCAGTAAAGCGGGGCCTTTTTACTCATAAAAGAAAGGTGGGAGGAACAAAGCGGATGGAAGGTATTAATCGACAAGGTATCTTGTTAAGTCTGTTATTTTTAACCATGACCTATTTTTTTGTAAGAGGTTACTACACTCCTTTTTTTGTTTTTCTGATTGCTTTATTATTATTAGTTGCTTTTTTTAAGGAAGAGAAACGCTTATTTGCCTGGATGGTCATATCATTTTTTCTAGGTAATCTATTGCTAGTGTATATGGATAACTTCATAGAAAGTTTTCGTTTATCTGCTTATTCGCTTGTCCTGTCTAGTCAATTGTTATTATTAATTCCAATCATTATCATTAGCTATGTTATTAAGAAATTTAAACTAGATATTATTCCATTTTTAAAAAAACCTATGCTATCAGGAGAAATTCAACTCCCTTTTAACATCGCTTTTTCGTTAAGAAAGTTTTTTCTTATCCTTTGCCTTCTTTCAATACTAGCTATTATTGGGATACTTTTGATAAAAAAGGATGAAGTGCAATGGCATCCTTTGCTATTCATTTTATTGTTTTCAATCATCAATGCATTGCTAGAAGAGGTTTTGTGGCGCGGAATACTTCTTTCTAAACTAATTACGATAACCAATCAACGATTAGGTTTGATCGTCACCAGCATTGCTTTTGGCTTACATACGACCATGTTTGGATTTTCAATCTTAATATCCATTCTTTATATTTTTCTAGGATTAATATTTGGATTATTTACGTTAACATCTAAAAGTATCATTCCAGCTTTCATTGTTCATACTTTGATCACGATCTTATTAATAGTATCCGGATGTGGTATGATTCCCGTGTAAATTTGCCGAAATTCCTAATCTAAAAAGAAATCCGCACTCTTGATTGGTTACTCTTCAAGTGTACGGATTTCTTTTTGCCATATATGTTCAAACAAACCTTCTTTTTGTAAAATTTCTCTTTGTCGCTCACCTATTAAATCGAAATGCGAATAACCATCCTTCCGATGATGGATCCATTCTTTCCTTAACCCATATTTTTGGCCCCAAACTGCTAATTTTGAAAGGTCATTGCAGCCCACCTTAGTGACTGTATTTGAACCTGGAAAGCGATCATCAAGCCAATAATGGGTTAAAAACGCAATTTCTCCGTTGTCAATTTTTCTTTTCCATTCGCTTATTTGCTGTTTTTTAATTCCAAAGGCCAATCAAGACACCTCTATGTATAGATTATTACGCTGATAAAAGTAAGAATTTTAGTCCTTTTTCTTAATTTCCTCATATTTTAAATACCATTCAGGAAATGCCCTTTTGAATGAAGTCGGTCTAAAATTATCTTTTTTAACAATAATATGGGTTGTTTTTCCTTCTGCACAAATTTCATCATCGCCATTTACAATCGTATATCCATAAACAGTTTTGATGCCATCATTTAATTCTACCCATGTTTTTACAAACCCTTTATCACCATAGCGTAACGGTTTTCTGTAGGTTACTTGAACGTCATAAACAGGAGCAAAATAACCTGACTCCTCCATTGCAAGATAACTATAGCCGAGATCCTCAATAAATCCGGTTCTGCCAAGTTCAAAAAACTTTAGATAATTAGCATGGTAAATAACACCCATCATATCTGTATCAGCATAATAGAGCTGAATTTCTCTAGTCGAAATAAATAAATTTTCCACGGGTCACGACCCTTTCGTGATCATATTTTACATTTTATTGATTGCCTTTATTACATCAGCTACTTCAAGCAGCAGGGACTTTTCAAAAAGATCTTCATCTTCTGCAACATCCATTAATCTTGAGGCCTGTGCTTGAATCATTTCATCCACCATGTTTGTTGCAAAACGGCCATTCCCTTTGAAGGATTCTTCCTCCATCTTTTGTAGTAACAGCACTTTTGCTTCCCCTGTTAGGTGGTATTGAAAACTATTAGCATAGACCGCCATGATTTCAAGCAGTTCTTCTGGTGAATAATCAGGAAATAAAAAGAACTTTTTAAATCGGGAGCGAAGACCAGGATTGCTTTCTAGGAGCAAGTCCATTTCATGTGGGTAACCTGCCAAGACAACGACTAGGTTTTCATTATGCTTGGTCATTTCATCAACAAGTGTATCTATGACCTCTTTACCAAAATCACCTGTTGTCGAACTGAAAAGGGAATAAGCTTCGTCAATAAATAAGACACCACCGAGCGCTTCCCTAATTTTTTTCTTTGTTTTCCCTGCCGTTTGACCCACATATCCGGCTACAAAATCTGCCCTGCTTGCTACGATAAGATGCCCTCGTTTTAAAATGCCACATTCCTTTAAAAGCTCCGCATAAATCTTAGCTACGGTTGTTTTCCCTGTACCAGGATTTCCGGTGAAAACAGCATGAAGCTGAATAGGTACGGGCGGCAGGCCTTTTTTCATCCGGTACTGCTGCATTTTTACAAATGAGATAAGTGATCTCATCTCCACCTTTAAGGCTTCTAAACCGATTAGACGGTCCAATTTTTCATAAGGAGACTCAACACTTTCCTCTTTGTCTAAAAGAAAGTCCTCTTTATTCAGTAACATATAATCTAAGATGTTATCATCATTTACTTCCTTGTCAGAGCCCTTTTTAAAAATCGCATCTAAGACAATATTGCGGACTGTTCTTGCATTTCCAAAGGAATCATCCACCCGTTCACGATCGAGACGATGATTGATTTCGATTTTGGCTTCTTCGCTAACGAAGTAATCATTATCTGATGCCACATGTTCTGCAATGCTTATTAACTCTTCATTCGAATAATTTGGCAAATGAATGAGATTGGACTGAGGAAAACGGCTTCGTAAACCTGGATTAGCCTCTAGAAAGGAACGCATTTCCTCAGGATAGCCTGCCATAATGACCGCGAATTTCCCGCCATATTCATTTCCTGTCATAAGCGAAACCAGTGTATCAATAGCCGCTTGACCATAATCGTTGCCTGTTTGCCCCTCACGTTTTAGACTATAGGCCTCATCAATAAATAACACCCCGCCAATAGAGCGTTCAACAACCGCTCGAACATTTTCTTCTGTTTGGCCGACAAATGAACCAACAAGCTGCGAACGATCCGTCTCAATCACTTCCTCACGAGGCAAGACACCTAATTCGTGATAAATTTTCGCAAGTAAGCGGGCAAGTGTTGTTTTTCCTGTACCCGGATTACCGGTTAAGATCATGTTCAAGCTCAGTTCGTCCTTTATTTGAAAACCGAGCTCCTTCCGCTGCTTTTGGTACTTTAAAAATCGGTAAAAATCATTGATCCGATTTTTAACAAACTCCATTCCAATCATTTCATTCAGTTGATCCAAGGCGTTGATTCGATCAGGAAGACTCTCAGTTTCTTCTTCAATAAATTCCCTTTGCCAAGTAACTTTAATTTCTTCTAAATTAGATAAATGCAATTTCAAGTCATCATAATAGGTGGAAGTATGGAAAACACCTGTAATAGATTGGTCGTACTCCTCAGCTGCCTTTAATAAACTTCCTGTTTCGTCTATAGCGGATGACAACAACCCGGAAAGAAGCTGATATTTTTGGAATAAATCCTTATTTTCTAATGTTGAGGAAAGCTCTCTTTTCGTTTCTAAAACCTGGTGAATCTCATCGGCATCCTTTAAAAAGTTCTGACACACTTCTATGTATTGTTCCGCTGTTTTCTTTTTGGCTGTTCGATTATCCGTTTCTCTCATTGCAGGAAAGGTAAGCTGCGAAAGTAACCCCTCCATCTTTTTCCAATCCGATTGCATCATATATTCTTTTGCGGCTTGATTATCAGGAAATAGTTTAAGCGCTCTTTCAAGCCATACCGCTGCCATTTTATCCTGTTTATTTCGACCAATCCGTGACAAAGCGGCAAGTGTCAACAGCTTTGATAATATGACAGGATTGGCTTCGGAAGTAAGAGCGGTAATTAATGCACTTTCATTTGAAATAAACCCAATTTCATTTAATTCAATTTCCCATTGCTTTAATAGGTCTTCGTTTATTGTATTTTGATTTACAAGTATTCTCAAGGTTATCACTTCTTCTTCAAAATTTCCTTTCTATCTTACCATACTAGTCGCTCCATACCTAAACAAAAAGACCTGTCCATAATGAACAGGTCTCCCACTTTTTTAGCTTTCTTGATTATGCGCCTCATCCTTAATTTCTGAACGGAAGGAGTCGATGCTTTCACGTCGGCGTTCATTCTTTGCTTCAATTTCCTGACGTTGTGTCTCACTGTCTGTTAATGCTAACGATTCTTCAGCTGCTTCGATATTATTTTCCGTATTTTGAATCATTGCTTGAAGCTTTTCAACGTTATCGCTGCGATCATCTGGATTCGGTTTGTTATTATAGGCCATCATAATTCCTCCTATGGTGTAATTGGTACAGATATAGTTTGTTACTGACTTCAAAAATTAAACTAAAAAAAATTTTTTAATGACAAAAAAGACTCACAGGCTTTCGCCTATTGAGTCTTATCATCCATTCCTATTCACCTTTTGTTTGAATTACTTGTGCATGCTGCCCTGATGTATCATTCATTTTCTTACCCTTATTCCCACTGAACCCTCGTGGCTGGGTACCTACATGGCTTGGAGTAAAATGTTTGTGGTCTTTTTTTGGATTACCCATGTGCTGATCCCTCCTTATGTACATTTTGTCCATATGGCCGGAAAACATAATTGGTAATCTTTTTTAGTTATTCTGCTTTACCGAGACGTTTTTCTTCCAAGCGTTGTTCGATTTTTTCAATTGCAGCACGATCTTTTAAAAGTTGTGATTTATTTTCAGATACAAGCTCTGCAAACGAGCGTTTTCTAGGTTTTCTCATCGGTATCACCGTCCTTATTTCCTATTGTAACAGTTATTATGCCCGGAAACGGTTGCAATTATTACAACTTTTTGAAAATTATATCGTTTTTTAAATATTTATTATAAAAGAAAAAAACGCTGGAGTAATCCAACGTCTTTTGTTTATTTTAGTTTATTTGTAAAATCTTTCATATCTTCAAGTTTCATTCCACCGACATATTTATTCTGGATAACCCCTTTACTATCAATAAAATATGTAGTTGGAATGGAAAGTACTTGATAGGTTTCATTTACTTTATCATCGGCATCAAGAGGGATTGGAAAAGTAATTTTATTTTCATCAACAAATCCTTGGACATCTAATTGTGGATCAATGTTAATCGCTAAAATAACGATATCCTTTTCCATTTTCTTGGAAAATTGCTCCATAGCTGGCATTTCTGCTTTACAAGGCGGACACCATGTTGCCCAAAAGTTAAGCATAACTTTTTTTCCTTTTAAATTGGAGAGTTTCACGGTCTCACCTGTTAATGTTTTAAGTTCAAAATCAGGTGCCTTTGCTCCAATAGCGAGTCCTTCTTGACTAGCTGTTGTTTGACTTGTAGTTTCGGGAGTTTCTGTTTTTTTATCCATTGCCTGAACAATCGCTACAGTGAGTAATGTAACTAATATTACGGCAGCAATTACTTTTTTAATCATCCCCGAATCCTCCTTTACTTCATACTCTGCTACTTCGATTTTACACTATAAACCTAGGTGAAACAAAACATGGATATGCCGAAACTGTGACAATTCACAAAGATACATGTTTTTATAGATGTTTTTTCAATTCAGCTAAAATATTTTTCGTGACAATTTCAACGATTTGGTTAACTGCTTTCTTTTCTTTAGGATATAAAAAGTCTGTGAAGCTCTTCCTGATAATTTCCTTTTAATATACCTTTTTCGGTTATTATTGCTGTAACTAAGACATTAGGAGTGACATCAAATGCTGGGTTAAATACTTTCACACCTTCAGGGGCTGTCCTTTTTCCAAATCCTTCAGTTATTTCGGAGGCATCTCTTTCCTCGATTGGGATATCAGCACCTGTCTTAGTTTCTAAATCAATGGTAGAGAGCGGTGCCGCTACGTAAAACGGAATATTATGGGCCTTTGCTAATAATGCCACACCGTATGTACCAATCTTGTTGGCGACATCACCATTTGCCGCTACGCGATCACAACCGACGATAACAGCGTCAACCCAGCCTTTTTGCATGACCATTGCTGCCATATTGTCTGTGATTAGGGTGACATCAATGCCAGCTTGCATAAGCTCCCAAGCTGTCAAACGAGCACCTTGTAAAAGCGGTCTTGTTTCATCCGCAAACACCTTTATATCCCAGCCCTTTTCTTTTGCTAAATAAAGCGGAGAAAGGGCTGTTCCATATCTTGCTGTTGCGATGCCTCCCGCATTGCAGTGTGTGAGAACTCCCATCCCATCCTTTAAAAGGTTTAATGCATGCTCCCCGATCGTACGGCAAACTTCTTCATCTTCATTGCGAATAGTATGTGCTTCATTTTCTAGTGCTTCTTTGATTTGATGGATCGGTAATTCTTTTTCTTTTATGGCTCTGTCATTCATTCGTTTTAGTGCCCAAAATAGGTTAACTGCGGTAGGTCGTGAAGTGGCCAAATAATCGGATTGCTTTTTAAAATGAGTATAAAAATCTTCAAAGGAATTTTCAGGTGCATCTTTTATACCAAGCACTAAACCATAGGCTGCCGCGATTCCAATCGCTGGGGCCCCGCGGACTTTTAATTGTTTTATTGCATCCCAGGCGTCTTCAATTTTAGTCGTTTCAAGAAATTCTGTTATATTTGGAATTTTGGTTTGATCAAGTATTTTAAGGACTCCGTTTTCATAAGAAACGGATTGTAAGTATGTGTTTTCCATGGAGAAACATCCCTTCTGCTTAAATAACTTCTATTATGTATTAAATTTCAACTTCTACCTATGTAATTTTAACAATATCCATGACATATGCAATACTTTCATTTTTGTAAGATGGAATTCTTAAATATTAACTAAATTGCGCGAAAATTTGTTAAAATAAAAACAAGACTGGAGGGGATTCTTATGAAGATTCTTGTTTTAGGTGGAAGTCGCTTTTTGGGGAGAACATTTGTGGAAGAGGCTTTGAGGCGAAACCATGAAGTGACGATTTTTAATCGCGGAATTCAAAATCCAGGAATAAAAGACGTTGAAGTCCTTACTGGGAATCGGTTTGGTAATTTGAAAGCGCTTCAAAACCGCCACTGGGATGCTGTTTTGGATACAAGCGGATTTATTCCATATACGGTCCAAAATACAACCAACTTATTGAAGGATCGTGTAAAACATTATACATTCATCTCGAGTATATCCGTTTACCAAGACTGGGTTCCAGAAAATTTAGATGAAGGCTACTCTGTTTTAGAAATGTCACTTGAGGAAGCTAATAAACTTTCAATGGATTCAGACGAGCCAGTTTATGAATATTATGGACATTTTAAAGCGTTATGTGAGCAGATTGCTGAAAAAAATTTGCCTGGACGAGTGTTAAACGTGCGGGCAGGTCAATTAATTGGGCCGAATGATTATACCGACCGTGTTCCCTATTGGATTAACAGAATAGCAAAAGGCGGCAAGGTTATGGTGCCCGGGAGCCCTCATCGACGTGTGCAGGTTATTGACAATAAAGACCTTTCGAATTGGATCCTCGATATGGAAGAGCAGGATTCCACAGGAACCTTTAATGCAACAGGGCCTGATTATTCTCTAACGATGAAAGAGTTTATCGACGCATGTATCAAAGTGACTGATTCAAATGCAGAAGTGGTTTGGGCAGATGAGAAATTCCTTTTGGATCAAAAAGTGGCCCCTTGGACAGAGATGCCTCTCTGGGTACCAGAGAATTATCCTTTATCACCTGAGACTAAAGAGCCTTGGAAAGGTGCTTTCTCCATCAACGTGGATAAAGCGATTCAGAGTGGACTTTCTTTTAGAAAGCTTGAGGAAAGTATCGCTGATATTTATGAGTGGGAGAAAACTCGCCATTTGACGGAATATGAGTGGAAATCGGGGATGCGAGCGGAAAAAGAGAAAGAACTGCTTACCATCTTAGATGAAAAATAATTAACTTGTGGATTCGCAAATAAACCATCAATTATCGAGGGAAAACAACAAAAGAGAGAGCAGATATCCCTGCTCTCTTCCGTTGTTAATTGCTTAAATCCCGTTTTTGCTTAAGAAGTTCTTTAAATTCTTGGTCTAATACAAGATATTTAGGATCTTTTTGATCGATTAATGATATTTCTCCCAAAATCACTGCGATCTTATTTTCAATGATTAATAATGCTTCTTCTTGATTATCCTCTTTCTTTACTTTTTTATTAAAATATTCCTCTGGTGTCATTTCTACCCGTTTAATTTGCTGGTTTTCAAATACTAGCAGCCGGTTGCATAATTTATTTAAGAAATAATAATCATGGGAAACCGTTATGATCGTCCCTTTAAATTCTGCTAATGTCTTTTCCAGCTGCTCCCTGCTCGGCAAATCCAAATGATTCGTCGGTTCGTCTAGGATAAGAACATCGTATTCTTTCATTAATATATCGACTAGCTTTACTCTTGTTCGTTCGCCCAAACTCAATGTCCTAATAGGTTTAGTAAAGAACTCGTCTTTTAAGCCTAAATTGGCGAGCAAGGTCCGCGCTTTTAACACATCTTCCCTATCTGTGAAACCTAAAGCCTCCATCACCGAATTATCGTCAGGTAAATCATCAACATCCTGACTTAAATAAGCAACGTTTATCGAGTCGCTCTTCCATAGATTACCATCTGTATACGTCTCTTGATCTAGGATCATCTTAATTAATGTCGTTTTCCCGCAGCCATTTTCCCCTAATAGTCCTATTCGCTCTCCATGATTAATGTAGAAGTTAGAGCTATGAAAGAGTATTCGATCCTCGTACGATTTATTTAGACGTTTGGCCTCGACAATCCGTTTGCCTCTCTTCCCTTGAGTGTCAAACTGGAACCTCACTTGGACTTCATCTAAAGGCTTATCAATTTTATTTTTTGCAAGCTCATTTTGCAGACGTTTCATTTTTGATTTCACTTGATTGTCTGTTTTTTTAGCCTTAGCCCGATGGTATTCCTTAATACCATTTTGTCTTTTACTGGGTCCTGATCCCTTTTTGGTTGAATCACGATGGGCTTTTTCCGACCATGACTTTAATTGTTCCATTTGTGATTCAACCATTTCTATTTGCCGTTGCTGGGCGCTATATTGATGGCGCTGGTTCTCCGCCCGATGTTGTTTTTCAACACGATAGTCACTATAGTTACCATTGTAAAAGTGGAGTTTGCCATGTTCAATTTCGAAAATACGATGCACTGTTTTATCTAAAAAATGACGGTCATGAGAGATAATTAAGACAGGTCCTTGAAATTTTTCTAGTTCGGTTACCAGCCACTCAATCCCATTAAAATCCAAGTGATTTGTCGGTTCATCCAAAATTAAGAAGTCAGGTTTTGATGCCCAAACTGTCGAGAGTGCCAGTTTTAATTTTTCCCCTCCGCTTAAATGATTTAATCGGTCATCCTCCCAGTCATAGACCTTTTGAAGACCTAATTCACTAGCATGCTGGAATAATTCTTTCGTTGTGCTTCCTGATAATGACTGATGAAAATCACTTATCTCATAATCAATCAACTGCGATAGATAGCCTATTGTTAACTCGCTTGATTTTTCGATGATCCCTTTATCGGGTGTTATTTTTCCAAAAAGAATATTGGCTAGTGTTGTCTTTCCTGTACCATTGTACCCGACAAGACCAATCCTTTCCCCGTTCTTTATATCGAATTGGATATTTTCGAATACCTTTCTTAAATGAAAACTTTTTTCTAAGCCGATTACTTTAATGACTGTTTTTTGATTTGAATGCATAAAAAAACTCCCTTCAATTGAACCTGAAGAGAGATTATGTCTTAGAAATGATCACAATTTGCCGTTAAAATGAACAACAAATAAACCTTTTAAAGGTTTTATTGGTATATACGATCAGGACATAAAAAAGGACAGTCTAATCCTATTCTTCAGGTTCAACATTTTTCGTTATTCGAATCATGTTTGAAAAATAAGATTATAATTTCATCGTACCTTAATCATTCCTTTTCGTTTGTTAGTTTTATTTTATTAGACGATCATTAAATTTGTCAAACATTTCTTCCGAAAAAACACCATACCAGCTGGCATGGTGTTTTCCAATATTAAGCTTGTAATTTTTCACGTAGAACCATTGGAAGAATTCCGCCGTGGCGGTAGTAATCTATTTCAACTTCAGAGTCAAAACGAACAAGAACTTCAAATTCTTTCTTGTTACCAGCTTCGTCGGTTGCAGTGACTTTTAGAAGGTCACGTGGTTTTACATTTTCGTCTACTTGAACATCAATGGTTTCTTTACCTGTCAGGCCAAGTGTTTCAGCGCTTTCGCCATCTTTAAATTGAAGTGGAAGCACACCCATTAACACAAGGTTTGAACGGTGAATACGTTCAAAGCTTTCAGCAAGAACTGTTTTAATACCTAAAAGGTTTGTACCTTTAGCAGCCCAGTCACGTGAAGAACCCATTCCGTAATCTTTACCAGCAAGAACGATTAACCCAGTACCGTTTTCTTTGTACTTCATGCAAGCATCGTAAATAGATGTCACTTCGCCAGTTGGCCAGTAAGTAGTTACCCCACCTTCTGTTCCTGGTGCGATTTGGTTACGAATACGAATATTTGCGAATGTTCCGCGCATCATCACTTCATGGTTACCACGACGGGATCCGTAAGAGTTAAAGTCGCGGATTGCAACGCCTTTTTCTAGCAGATATTTACCAGCTGGAGTATTTTTACCAATTGCTCCTGCAGGTGAAATGTGGTCAGTTGTAACTGAATCACCAAATTTACCAACAACACGTAGTCCTGCTAATGGCTCGACGATACCTGGTTCTGGTGATAAGCCTTCAAAGAACGGCGGGTTTGCGATGTAAGTAGAATTCTCATCAAAAGTATATAAAGGCTCATTGCTTGTTTTGATATCATTCCAACGCTCGTTGTCACCGAACACGTTTGCATATTCCCGGCGGAATAGTTCAGGAGTTACTGTACGTTTAACAACATCATTTACTTCAGCAGTTGATGGCCAGATATCCTTGAAGAAGACATCATTTCCATCTTTATCTTTACCAATTGCTTCATTTGCAAAATCAATATTTACAGTACCAGCAAGAGCATATGCAACAACTAATGGTGGTGAAGCAAGGTAGTTAGCTTTTACAAGCGGGTGAATACGTCCTTCAAAGTTACGGTTACCTGAAAGTACAGATGTAACTAAAAGATCGTTTTCCGCGATTGTTTTTTCGATTTCTTCTTTTAAAGGACCGGAGTTACCGATACATGTTGTACAGCCATAACCAACGAGGTTGAAGCCGATTTGCTCTAGGTAAGGAAGTAACCCCGAATCACGAAGATATCCAGTTACAACTTTAGATCCTGGTGCTAAAGAAGTCTTAACGAATTTAGGAACTTCCATTCCTAATTCAACAGCTTTCTTCGCAACAAGTCCAGCACCCACTAGAACATAAGGGTTAGATGTGTTTGTACAGCTTGTAATCGATGCAATCGCAACGGCACCAGTTTTAATAGTAGTTTCGTCACCGTTTAGGAAATTAACAGTTGCAGACTTTTCAAGCTCATTTGCTTGTAAGCCGAAGCCTTGGTTTCCTTGTGGAGCAGAAACAGCTTTCACGAATTCCTCTTTCATTTTAGAAAGTGGAATCAAATCTTGAGGACGCTTTGGACCAGATAGATTTGCTTCAATGACGGAAAGATCGATTTCAACTACATCTGTGTAAACTGGCTCGATCGCTGGATCGAAGAACAAACCGTTTGCTTTGCAGTATTGTTCTACTACATTGATTTGCTCTTCTTCACGGCCTGTTAAGCGCATGTATGCAAGTGATTCATCATCAATTGGGAAGAATCCGCAAGTTGCACCGTATTCAGGGGCCATGTTTGCAATTGTTGCACGGTCTGCAAGTGGCAGTACTGATACTCCTGGTCCGAAGAACTCAACGAATTTCCCTACAACCCCATGGCTGCGAAGAACTTGAGTTACTTTTAAAGCAAGATCAGTTGCTGTAGCACCGTTTGGAAGCTCACCTGTTAATTTAACACCTACTACTTCTGGTACAGGGAAGTAAGAAGGCTGACCTAGCATTCCTGCTTCAGCTTCAATACCGCCAACGCCCCATCCAAGAACACCAAGACCATTGATCATTGTTGTATGGGAGTCCGTACCAACCAAAGTATCTGGATAAGCTTCTAATTCACCGTCTGTTTCTGCAACGTGGACAACATCAGCCAAGTATTCAAGGTTTACTTGGTGTACGATACCTGTTGCAGGTGGAACGGCGCGATAGTTATTAAATGATTTTTGCGCCCAACTTAAGAATTGGTAGCGCTCAGCATTACGTTCGAATTCATAATCCATGTTAATTTTTAAGGAATCAGCAGCTCCATATGCATCAACCTGTACGGAGTGGTCGATTACAAGATCAACCGTTTTTTCAGGGTTGATTTTGTCAGGGTTTCCGCCTAGGTCTGCCATTGCTTTTCTTAAAGAAGCAAGGTCAACGACTGCTGGAACACCTGTAAAGTCTTGAAGGATAACACGAGCAGGCTTAAATGGTACGTCCACTTCTTTTAGCTCATTTGTGCCCCATTTTGCTAAGTTTTCAACATGCTCTTTTGAAATTGCTCGGCCATCTAATTGGCGTAATACAGATTCAAGAAGTACTTTTATAGAGTAGGGCAATTTAGAAACTTTTCCAATTCCTGCCTCTTCCAGTGCACTTAAACGGTAATAGTTGTAACGTTTACCATTCACTTCAAAGGAAGTGCGTGCGTTAAATACATCATTTTTTACCATGTAAAAAACCCCCTAATTCGTCATTTATAAATCGAAAATTAACGAAAAGTTGAAAAATTTGAATTTTCCCATCCTGCTTAACTTTTCTCACAATTCTTATCTTAATACAAGCGATTACATAAGTAAATAACAAGAAAGTTATTGCGATTGATAAGTTTCACTTATGTTTTTTATGTATTTTGTTCTGAAAATTCCAAAAACACTATTTGTGCTTATGTGATTTAAGACAAGGGAAAACAAATTTTTCATTATTTATTATCTCAAAAAACTTTTTCATTGTCATGTTTTTTGCTATGGAGGAAATAGTAAAAGTGTAGGAGGTGATTAGAATGGTGAAACGAAAGTCTAATCATGTAATTCCAGGGATGAATGCAGCCAAGGGGCAAGGTAAAGGTGCAGGTTTTAATGAGGAAATGGCGAGTGAACCAGAATTAACTGCAAAAGAAAGAATGAATAACAAAAAACGAAAGAAAAATCAATAATAACAAAAAGCAGGCGGCCTCCTCCGCCTGCTTTTCCTATTCTGTTTGGTTTACTTCTGTCACCATGCTTTGCAGATCCTGCTGGAAACGCTCTAGCTGCGATCGTTGATGTTCCGATGCCACTTCTAGTGCATTTTCAATTTGTTGGTAGGCTTCATTGACTTCATCTTTTAGATGCTTTAGTTGATGACCATAACCTGCACTATCACTTACAATTGTTTCGAATAGTCCTTGTGCATTCTCATACCCCTGCTGTGCTGCTTGAAACGCTTGTTGTTTATCTTTATTGTATGGGAATTTATCCATCTTTCTTCATTCACTCCTTCATTTTGTTTACCGTTAAATTGCACAGAACAACAAAAAATATACGGTATAAAAGGACTTTATCACTGCATCCTAACATATAGGAGGGATGCAATATGAACAAAAATGATGGCAAAGACATGCGAAAAAATGCACCAAAACAATCGGGGCAGCCTGAACCGTTAAGCGGTTCCCACAAAGTCAAGAATCGCAACCATACTAGAGCCAAACATAATACACATCACGATATGTAGAAACCTATAAGATAGGCGCAAGTCAAAAAAATGCCCAGCACTTTGTTTAAGTGCTGGGGCATCCGTCGATTACTAAGCTTTTCTATACATTGATTAATGCCCGAAGCAGGTCCTCTTCTTCTTCTGGAGTCACTGTTCGTAAATCAATGATAAATTCATCTTTTTGAATCCTTCCAACAATTGCTGGTTTCACTTCGGATCGAAGCTTTCTTCCCAGCTGTTCTGCCGTCAATTCACGATGTTTTAAGGACACGACCATGGTTGGAAGTTCAACATCCGGCATGGTGCCCCCACCCACTTGGCTTCTTCCTTCTGTAATTTTTGTAACATATTTTCCAGTATTTTGTAATAAATTTGTAACAAACGACTGCGATCGTACGTCTAATTCTTCAGAGGAAACTAATAAATCACGAACGGTTGGAATATTTACTAAGCCATTTTCTCCACGGGCATAATCGATTAATGTCCCCTCAAGCGCAGCCAACGTCATCTTATCAACCCGGACAACGCGTGCCAACTGGTGTTTTTTTAAACGACTAATGATTTCTTTTTTTCCAGCAATTATACCGGCCTGTGGACCGCCAAGAAGCTTGTCACCACTAAAGGTTACAACATCTGCCCCTAATTCAATGACCTCTTTTACTACCGGTTCTTCACCAATTCCGTGCTTTCTAAAGTCATATAGAGCACCACTTCCGAGATCTTCATAAAAAATGACACCATCTAATCGTTTCGTAAGCCCAACAAGATCTTCGGTATCAACAGATTTGGTAAATCCGATGACCTTAAAGTTGCTCGTATGTACCTTCATGACGATTGCAGTTTCTGAACTGACAGCTTTTTCGTAATCATAAAGATGTGTTTTATTAGTGGTGCCAACTTCTACAAGCTTTGCCCCACTTTCTTCCATTATAGATGAGATTCGAAAAGAGCCACCGATTTCAACAAGCTGTCCCCTTGAAACAATGACTTCTTTGTTAGCGGCTAGAGCTCTTAAAACCAGATAGACAGCAGAAGCATTATTATTAACCACCATAGCCGCCTCTGCACCGGTGATATCTTTAATTAATGCTTCAACATGACTATGTCTTGAACCTCTTTCACCTTCCGTTAGCTTATATTCAAGATTTGAATAGTTCCTTGCAGTGTCAATCACATGGTTGATTGCATTTTCGCTTAATCTAGCCCTTCCTAGGTTTGTATGTAAAATAGTTCCTGTCGCATTGATGACCTTTTCTAAGGTATAAGAATACTGTTTCTGTATTTTTGTTTCGAGAATAAAAAATAGTTCTTCAATAAAATGATTGGTCCCTGGCCTGCCACCTAGCCAATTATCATTTAGGATTGCCTCCCTAATGTTGTCAATGACCTCTTTAAGCTGTTTGGTCAGATGCGTATGATCAAGCTGACTTTCTAGAAGGAGAGTTAAAAACCTCTCATGATTTTGAAGTTCATGGACCGGTGGAATTGAGCGTAGCCATTCTTTCAACATAAAAACTCCTTTATCACATGTTCTTTTTCTCTGACATTTGACTAGTCTCAGCCTATATGAATGAGTGGAATTCACAAACGGGCGCTTTAACTTTCCCAATTATATCACATCAGTTTCACGTTTTAAGTCACATTGAATAAAATGAAACGAGCAAGGGGGATTAGATATGTCAAAAAAGAAACAACTTAAAAATCAAACCTTTGATTTTGACTTAGTGGAGAAATGGCTGGAAAACTATTTTCTAGATCCACTTACTTCTTATTATGATGAAACACAATTTCCAATCGATCTTTATGAAACAGAAAAGGAATGGATTGTTGAGGCCATTTTAAGCGAATTCGAGGCTTCGGAAATAAAGGTTTATATAGAAAGAAATAAATTAATGATTACTGCATCCAAATACCCCCCTTTCATGAATAAACAAAAAAGAGTCCGTTCCATTAATTTTCCGTTTCTAGTCATTAATCAGAAAGTATTTGCTACATTTACAAATGGAACTCTAGAGGTAATTATTTCAAAAATAGATAGAGGAGTAGGAAAAAATAGATTCATTACCCTGCCTTAAGAAAACTTGTGGCATTATTTTTTATGCTTCAGTTAACATAATAATTTTATCTGTAAAAAAATACCCCTCTTTTCCAACCGGATTTGAGGGGTGTTTTTTATTGGCACTGTTAAACTGGTCTGTTGATTTCCGCTCCAGGCGCTTCGCTTTCCGCGGGCGGTCCGGGGAGCCTCCTCGGCGCTTAGCGCCTGCGGGGTCTCCCCTGCCCCGTCCTCCCGCAGGAGTCTTCGCGCCTTCCGCTCCAATCAACGTAAGCTATAAAAATCAATAATGACCTTTAACATAGCCTATTTTTTAGTAATGATCTCTATCATTTCATCGGTATCAGGGAAAACACCTGTTTCGAGTTTTGAATAGATCTTCTCTCCATTCACGATCACTTCGAAAGCGCCGCCTGAACTTGGAATCAGTTCTAACTTTTGAATATCTCTAAAAAAATGATTAAATAGCTCTTCCGCGAAACTCGCGGCTTTTGGTGCGTAATTTCATTGCATGCAAAATTCAACAATAACATGATAGTTCTTCATAAAAATACCCTCCAAAAAGTGTTTCCTACATCAGGATAGTGTTAATATTTTAACCTATTCCTTTTCCTTCAGCAATTTTTTTGTCTATTCGTGCGCAATTTTTTTGAAAGAGTTATACTAAATAAATGGAGGTGGACATGTTGAGTGAACAAGATAAAATTCGCCTAACTTCTTTGTCAACAAAAGCCGGTTGAGGCTGCAAAATTGGTCCTGAGGACCTGGCGCAAGTGTTGCGTCAATTACCGAAACAAGAACCTGTTCCTGAATTATTAGTGGGACTTGATACTTCTGATGATGCTGGAGTGTACCAAATAACCGACTCCATCGCTTTGATACAGACAGTTGACTACTTTACCCCAATCGTCGACGATCCATATATGTTTGGTCAGATCACGGCTGCAAATGCATTAAGCGATGTTTATGCCATGGGCGGCGAACCTAAAACAGTTATGAATATTGTCGGCTTTCCGATTAAAAAGTTGGGTGCCGAAATGCTAGCTGACATTCTTCGTGGTGCAGCAGATAAAGTAAAAGAAGCCGGTGCGATTACCGTTGGCGGCCATTCAATTGATGATCAGGAACCTAAATTTGGACTTTCCGTTACAGGTATAGTCCATCCCGATAAAGTTTGGAAAAATGTCGGCGCTAAGCCTGGTGATGTTCTCGTGTTAACTAAGCCGATTGGTGTGGGTATTATCACGACCGGTATAAAAAGAAGTGTCGTAACTCCTCTGCAGGAACAGATTGTGACAGAGACAATGGCTACGCTAAATAAGGTGGCAGCTGAAGTTTTAACAGAATTTCATCCTCACGCTGTAACTGATGTAACTGGATTCGGATTACTTGGACATGGCAGTGAAATGGCACGTGGTAGTAATGTTAGTTTTGAATTCTCACTCTCACAAGTCCCTGTTTTAGAAGGTGCTCTTGAATTAGCGAAAAATGGTGTGGTGCCTGGTGGTTCTAAGTCGAATCATAAATGGATAGCTGATGATGTTGTTTATGAGGATATCCTTCAGGAGGAGCAGCTGATCCTATGTGATGCGATTACATCTGGGGGTCTGTTTGTTTCACTTAGTGAACAGGAAGCGGCTCAATATGTCGACAAGCTACATTCTAATGGTCTAGCATATGCTGCGATTATTGGGAGAGTTACCGAGAAAAATGACAAATATATCTATGTAACAAGATAACAGCGAAGCCTTAGTTGCTTCGCTGTTTCTTTTATGCAAAAAAAGCCCTGAACCATTTTGGTCCAGGATTATTATAATTATTATATTTTCTGACGTAGCTTCTCTACCATATCCTTGGTCATTTTATTCAAATCAAACGCGTATTTAAAGCCCCATTCCTCTTTTGCCGCACTAGCATCAATTGAATTTGGCCAACTTTCCGCAATTTTTTGACGATCTGGATCAACATTATAAGAAATTTCAAATCCAGGTACATACTTAGCGATAGAAGCCGCAATTTCTTCAGGATCAAAGCTCATCGCTGTCACGTTGAAAGCATTACGGTGGATTAATTTTGATGAATCTGCCTCCATTAAGTCAACAATTGCATTTAGGGCATCGGGCATATACATCATGTCCATATAGGTACCTTTATCAATGTATGAAGTATATTGGCCATTCTTGATCGCTTCATAATAGATTTCAACGGCATAATCCGTAGTCCCTCCGCCAGGAAGTGCAACATAGGAAATTAACCCTGGAAAACGCAAGCCGCGGGTATCTACACCAAACTTTTGGAAATAGTAATCAGACAATAACTCCCCTGCCACTTTATTGACACCGTACATCGTTGTTGGACGCATTATCGTATCTTGTGGGGTGCTGTCCTTAGGGGTGGATGGACCAAAAGCACCAATCGAACTTGGTGTGAAAAATTGCGCCTTTAACTCTCTTGCAGTTTCCAAACCATTCAATAGCCCGCCCATATTTAAATTCCAAGCAAACACAGGCTTGGCTTCTGCTGTAGCTGATAAAAGAGCGGCTAAATGCATAACAGTATCAACGTTGTATTTTTTAGCTACTTCCACCATTTGGTTTAAATTCGTTACATCGACGGTCTCAAAAGGACCACTTTGAGCGGCTTCGCTGTCATTCTTTTTAATATCTGTTGCAATGACGTTATCCGCACCATAGATGTCTCTTAGCTTTAAAGTTAATTCTGATCCAATCTGCCCTAAAGCACCTGTGATTAAAATACGCTTCATCGTCGTTTCTCCGTCCTCTTCACTCTTACTAAAAATAGTGATTTACTTTATTTTTACGTTACTCAATCAGTTAGGGTGATACCTAAATAACGCCCATTTCCTTGCCGACTTTTTCATATATAGCAATCGCTTGATCGAGCATTTCTTTTGTATGTGCAGCTGTTGGCATGTTACGCACTCTTCCAGTCCCTTGTGGAACGGTAGGGAACACAATCGCCTTGGCATAAACCCCTTCATCATTCAAACGTTTACTGAATTGTTGAGTGAGTGCTTCGTCCCCGATAATACAAGGAGTGATCGGAGTTTCGCTGTTGCCGATATTAAAACCTAACTCTTTCAAGCCTTTTTTTAGATAATTTCCATTTCCCCAGAGCTTTTTGTTCAGTTCCGTGCTCTCCATTAAGATTTCAATTGACTTCTTACTTGCTGCCACATCAGCAGGAGTTAATGAGGTCGAAAATAGGAATGGACGGCTTCGAACTTTTAACCAATCAATAAGATTTTTCTTACCCGCGACATAACCGCCAACCACACCTATTGCCTTAGATAATGTTCCGATTTGAAAATCAATTTTATCAGAAAGACCAAAATGCTTAACGGTCCCTGCCCCATCTCCAAGCACACCTGATCCATGAGCATCGTCTACATATGTAATCAGATCAAATTCCTCAGCAATCTTGACAATTTCAGGTAGTAAAGCAATATCTCCGTCCATCGAGAACACGCCGTCTGTAATCACCATAATTTTATTGTAAAGGCCTGACTCTTTTGCTGCTTTTGCTTTTGAACGTAAATCTTCCATATCGGAGTGGTTCACACGGATAATTTTTGCTTTGGAAAGCCTGCAGCCGTCGATAATCGACGCATGGTTTAATTCATCCGAAAGAATCGCATCATTTTTATCCATTACTGCGGAAATAGCCGCCATGTTACAATTAAAACCAGATTGATAAGCAATCGCTGCTTCTGTATGTTTGAATTCAGCTAATTTTTCTTCCAGTTCAACATGGAGTTTAAGCGTTCCGTTGATGGCTCGAACGGCCCCTGCCCCTACTCCGTATTGTTCAATCGCCTCAGTAGCGGCTTTTTTCAAACGCTCATCCGTGGCTAAGCCTAAATAGTTGTTGGAAGATAGATTGACTAGCTCTTTGCCATTAATTGTTATAACTGGTCCATTTGGGCTTTCGAGCGGATCGATGACATTGTACAAACCTTTTCCCTTTAAATTATCAAGATTTTCGTTTAAAAATTGCTCCAAAATAGTACTGGACATATTCAATTCCCCCTTTATTCATTTGAACGTGCTTTGTTGTTTATGGAAAAACAATCGTCCGTTTCAGGCGGACATCCATACCTTTGTTAAACACTGGTATTAAAGGATTCCTATGCTATACTTTATCATAAATTTTTATAATTGTGCATATCTAGCGGACAAATAAACAAAAATATTTTTATATTCTTTTAGTGTACCCAATCAAAAATAAAGTTATTTCTTAAGATAACCAAACTGCTATCAATGAATTATTTTATAATGGCATGGTTTTAAGTTATAATGGTTTTTTAATCGTACTGAGTCATTCCGACGCTATACTACATAGAAAGGATGTCAACTTTGTCATTTTTGTTTTCAACCTTATACACACTAGTTATTGGGGCGGTATTTATTTTTCTATTTATTATTGCTTACGATTTTCTTTACGGTGAAAAACCCGAAAAGCAAACGAAGAAAATACATAAATATTTTCAAAAAGAAACCATTAAAAAAATTGATAGACTGGAACATCAGCCTCGAAAATTTACCATGTACCAAGTCACAATGAATAGCGGTATTAAGAAGATTAAGATGAAACCAGGTTATAAAGTAGTCAATATGGTATCAAAGGAGAAAAACAAAAAATAAGCAAAATTCGGGGATAAGTTCTTTTACTCCAAAAGAAAAACCGGGAATTCCCGGTTTTTTTTCATCTATTTAATTTTCCTCGTCAAGGACATTTGTTTGCTTCACTGTGAGAGTCCCTTTTCTCAATCGAATGCTTTTCTTATTTTACAGACACCGAACTCAATTTCCCTACATTTTGATTGATATTTTGTAATGCCTCCTTGTATTCTTTTTCTAAACTACTAATTATTTCAGAAGCCGATTCTATTTTATTTATTGCCCCGACGCCATGTCCTGCTGACCAAATATCCTTCCATGCTTTCGCATTCGTCTCCCTTTGCATATTATCAAAGTTTACCTTGTCTTTTTTAACAAGTGTTTCTGGGTCCAAACCTGCCTTTTTAATACTAGGTACCAGCATATTGCACATGATGCCGGAGAAAGCATCCGTTAAAATGATATCCTCTTGTGTGGCTTCAACCAGCATTTCCCTGTATTCATCATTGGCCATACTTTCTGTCGCAACAATAAAGCGGGTTCCCATATAAGCAAGGTCAGCGCCAGCTGCCTGTGCAGCTAAAATTCCCTTCCCTGTTGAAATGGAACCAGCAAGGACAATGATACCATCCCAGAAATTACGGACCATATCCACGAAGGCAAAGCTGTTGATTTGACCCGCGTGACCACCCGCCCCGCTTGCCACCAAAATAAGTCCATCGACACCAGATTCAGCTGCTTTTTGAGCAAACTTCAAATCACTCACATCAGAGAATACGAGCCCGCCATATTCATGCACAATATCGACTACTTGTTTCGGACTTCCTAAGGAGGTAATTACCAATTGCGGCTGATGCTTTTTAAGCAATGCAAGTTCTTCCTGCAGGCGGCTGTAAGAGCTATGTACGACCATATTCATCGCCCAAGGAGCAATTTTTCGGCTAGGATCGAGCGCACGAGCCTCTTCTATCTCTTCATTTAATTGCCCCATCCACTGATCAAGAACCTCAATTGGTCTTGCATTAGGAGCAGGAAAAGAACCTATCACGCCATTCAAACAACAATTTTTCACGAGTTCGGTGCCTGACACCAAAAACATCGGGGCCGAAATGACCGGTAATTTTAATTGGTTCCACCATGATTCAGGAATAGATTTCTTCATTTTGCTCACCCTTTATTTTAGAATTTTCAGAATAAATGATTCACTTTCATAGTACCTGAAAATGAATGAGTATTCAATCATTACATGAACCATTTATTTCTGCCTATTAAAACGCTTACCATCCACGAACGATTTTTAATTAAATTGATAAAATGTTCGTTTTTTGCGAAAAATGATTGATTTACTCTTCTCCTGTGCTTTATAATGTGAATAAATTCATATGGTTTCACTCATATAATCGCGGGGATATGGCCCGCAAGTTTCTACCGGATTGCCATTAACAATCCGACTATGAGTGAGTAATGGGAAAGTCGCTCTTCTATTTGAGTGCACTAATTCCATATTCTTTCGGACATGGAGCCCAAAGATCATTATCTCACTCAATTTTTTGATGTGAGGTAATGACCTTTGGGCTTTTTATTATTTTATAAGGAGAATCTAACATGAGATTACTAGAGGAGAAAATCAACACCGACGGAAAGGTTCTTTCGGAAAATGTTTTAAAGGTTGATTCATTTTTGAACCACCAAATAGACCCGCAATTAATGCTTGAAATAGGAAAAGAGTTTGCAAGGATTTTTGCAGGTGAAGGTATTACTAAGATCGTAACCATTGAATCTTCAGGAATTGCCCCTGCAGTTATGGCTGGTTTATATATGAATGTTCCTGTAATCTTCGCAAGGAAAAGAAAATCCTTGACACTAGTCGATGATTTATTAACTGCTTCAGTTCATTCGTTTACTAAAAATGAAACAAACGAAATTTCCATTTCAAAGAAATATGTAAATGAAAATGATAGAGTCCTAATCATTGATGACTTCCTTGCAAATGGGGAAGCTGCACTTGGTTTAGTAGATATTGTTCAAAAAAGCCGTGCAACAGTTGTTGGAATTGGCATTGTCATCGAGAAGTCCTTTCAACATGGCGCTCAAAAATTAAAAGATCTTGGTTTAAGGGTTGAATCTTTAGCACGGATTGCCTCGCTTTCAAACGGAAAAGTGTCATTTATTAATGAGAACGTGGAGGAATTAATCAAATGAAACAACATCCGTTTAAAATAGCCTCATTAGGAATTCAACATGTATTAGCCATGTACGCCGGAGCGGTAATCGTCCCACTTATCGTCGGTGGAGCACTTAAATTTACCGGAGAACAATTAACCTACTTGGTATCGATCGATATCTTAATGTGCGGAATTGCGACAATATTACAAGTTTGGCAGAATCGCTTTTTCGGAATTGGTTTACCGATTGTACTTGGCTGTACGTTTACTGCAGTTGGACCAATGATTGCCATTGGTGGACAGTATGGTATTTCCGCTATTTATGGATCGATTCTTATCTCAGGACTTATCGTCATTATTATTTCTCAATTCTTTGGAAAATTAATTAAGTTCTTCCCACCTGTTGTGACTGGTTCGGTTGTAACCATAATCGGGATTACACTTATCCCTGTGGCAATGAATAACATCGCCGGAGGTCAAGGCAGCCCTGATTTTGGAAGTCTATCAAATATCAGTTTAGCATTCGGAACTTTGCTATTTATCATCTTGCTCTATCGATTTACGAAAGGTTTTATTCGCTCCATTTCCATACTATTAGGATTAATTGGTGGTACTCTTGCGGCTTCTATTATGGGGAAAGTAAATTTCTCAGCAGTAGCTGATGCATCATGGTTCCATATGGTGAAGCCATTTTATTTTGGTACACCTACTTTTGAATGGACCCCGATTCTAACTATGACTCTCGTAGCAATTGTGAGCATGGTAGAATCAACAGGTGTATATTTCGCTCTAAGTGATATCACAGGAAAAAGAATAAATGAAAAGGATTTATCAAGAGGTTACCGTGCTGAAGGTCTCGCGAGTATAATCGGGGCTTTATTTAATGCTTTTCCATACACAACCTACTCTCAAAACGTGGGACTTGTTCAGCTATCTGGTGTAAAAAGCAAAAACGTCATTTATACCATGGGCGGGA
>NZ_JBGBPR010000019.1:0-87002 GCF_041106275.1 Neobacillus sp. BF23-41 | reverse complement strand
TTCTTAGCTAAAGAGTCATATCCCAATTTCCCTTCTTGATACTCTTTGACTAACATTAACTTAAATTGTTCACTATAATTAGCCATAAAAATGCACCCCAAAGTTAAGATTTTACTCTAACTTTTGGGGTGCATTACATTGCCCCACTGCTTTTTCCTAATCCTATTTAAGATAGTTTATTAACTAACTCGTTCTTCAACATTATTTTTGATTGAATCTCGTTTATGAAATCCTTTTGCATAATAAACTGCAACCAAGAATACTAGGAATAATGGTCCAATTACTAATGCAATCCTCGTATCAGGATTATAAGCCATTAACCCAATGACAAAAGCTAAGAAGGCTAATGAAATATATGAAGTAAATGGGAAAAGTGGCATCTTATATTTTAAAGCTTTCGTCTCAGTCGACTTTAAGGTCTTACGATAGCGAATTTGCGATAAAAGAATGACTCCCCACGTCCAGATCGCACCAAAGGTCGCAATACTAGTAACCCATGTAAAAACTTTTGCAGGAACAATATAATTTAAGACGACGCCAATCAATAACGCACCGGCAGAAGCAACTACTGCAATCCCTGGAACACCACTTTTTGTAACCTTCGCGAAATTCTGTGGTGCCTCACCATGCTGAGCAAGGTTAAATAACATCCTTGCCGTACTAAAAATCCCACTGTTACAGGACGAAAGTGCTGCTGTTAGTACGACAAAGTTAATAATACCTGCTGCTCCCGGTATCCCGATTTGTTCAAAGGTTAGTACAAATGGGCTTCCTTTTGTACCAATTTCCTCCCATGGATAGATAGACATAATAACAAATAAAGCACCCACGTAAAAAATTAGAATACGCCAGAAAACAGAATCGATTGCTCTTGCAAGAGATTTTTCAGGATTTTTAACCTCACCTGCAGTTACCCCAATCATTTCAATCCCTAAATAGGCAAACATAACCATTTGTAAAGATAATAATACGCCTTTAATCCCATTAGGGAATAACCCGCCATGATCCCATAAATTCTTAATTCCAGTAGCAATACCACCGTTGCCAATACCAAAGAAAATCATTCCTATACCAATGGCAATCATCGCAATAATCGTAACAATTTTAATTAGCGCAAACCAAAATTCTAATTCACCATACGCTTTTACCGCAAGGAAATTGACAGTCGCCATAACCACCAGTGCGGTGAGTGCCCAAATCCACCGTGGAACATCCGGATACCAATACTCCATGTAAATTCCTACAGCTGTAATCTCTGCCATACAGGTAACGACCCATAAAAACCAGTAATTCCAGCCTGTTATGTATCCAGCAAGTGGCCCTAAATAATCCCGTGCATATTTACTAAAAGAACCTGCAACCGGTTTCTGAATCGCCATTTCTCCCAGTGCCCGCATGATAAAAAACATAATCAGTCCTGCAACTGCGTATCCAACTAAAATACCTGGTCCGGCCATCTTAATGGCTGTTGCAGAACCAAGAAACAATCCCACCCCGATGGCTGCCCCTAAAGACATCAAGGTGATATGCCTTTCTTCTAACCCACGATGAAGCTCTTTCCCATGATTGCTTTTACTCATATAAATCCCCCTTTATGAATAAACTTCAAAATTTCTCTCATCCCATGAAATAATTTCGTCACTTTATTAATATATCAATGTTTACCTTAACTTTTAAGCCTTTTATTAATAATTCCTCCTTTTTTCCTAATGGTAACGCTTTCAAAAGAGTAATTATTAAAATTTTTACTCTTTTTGGATTACTTGAAATAATTTTAACATTATTTCATATTATTTATTTTGTTAAAATACATGAAATTATTTTATATTTTTTGTAAAATTAAACAAAGGCATTTTATGAACTGAACAAGACTACCATATGTCATTATATATTAATCCGGGGGTAATCATTTTGAATACTAGACTACATGATCCATTTAAGACTGCCTTTGATAGCTTAGATGAATTTGCCGACCTTATTAGTCAGGTACTAATGTGCCCTATTACAATTGAGGATGCAAACCACCGTCTACTTGCCTATAGTACACATGATGAACGTACAGATCCAGCAAGAATTTCTACCATCATAGGCCGGAGAGTACCGGAAAAAGTCATTAATCAATTATGGAAAGAAGGAACGATTCCTGCTTTACTTAAGACCCAAGAGCCCATCCGTGTGAAAAACATGAATGATATAGGGCTTAACCATAGAGTCGCAATCTCAATTTGGAAGCAAGATGAAGTGATCGGATTTATTTGGGCGATAGAAATTGATAAATCATTAACGGCTGATGATTTCACCCTTTTAAAAAAAGCAGCAGATTCAGCAAAAAATAAACTATTACAGCTTCAGACGAGAAAGAACAAAAAAGAAGAACGTTCACAAGAATTCTTTTGGAAACTATTAACAGGTCATTTGAAAACAAAAGAGGAAATTTCCGAACACTTCCATTCATTACAACTAACACCGCCGACCTCTTATGCGGTTCTTGTGTTTCAGTTCCAAGAGAATATCACGAACAAAGTAGAGCAATCCATCTCATATCTTTTGAAAACAAATCAACGGATAAAAATTACTCTTTATACAATAGACTGCAATCAACTAATTCTATTGGTATCAGTTACTAATATTGAAAACCCCTTCAATGAACTTGATCAATTTGCGAAATTCTTTGTCCTGCAAATGAGTGAAAGATATGGAATAAAGGAGATCAATCCAGGCTATAGCAGTATTAAAGAGGATTATCAAAAAACAAACAAAGCATATAAGGAAACATTGGCGGTTTTATCAATTAAAGAAAAATTCCCAATTGAAACTAAGGACATTTTTAATTATCAAAAGCTTGGAATATATCAAATTTTTGATCTTATTTTAGAAAAAAGACAAACCGAAGAATATGAAAATTATTCCTTAAAACTGCTTCATGAATATGACCAAAAACACAACAGCAATTTAATTGAAACTTTAGAGGTTTTCTTAAATAAAGATAACAACATTAATGATGCAGCCAAGGAATTAAATGTCCATGCTAACACATTAAATTATCGACTTAAACGAATCACCGAAATTGGTGATGTAAATTTCAAGGATCCCAACCAAAAAATGATCCTCTACCTAGATTTAAAACTGGAAAAATATCAGGGGATTTGAACTTTTTGTGAAAATCCCCAAAAAGAATGAAAATCTTTCTCTTTTCTAAACAAAGAAATTCTCTGGCAAACATTCTATACTTTAGCCATAGCAAAACACTTTAATGTAACTAGGGGAGGAAATAAGATTATGTTTATAGGTGTACCTAAAGAAATTAAAAATAATGAAAATCGTGTAGCACTAACTCCAGCAGGTGTTGTTTCATTCCTAAATGCCGGCCACACTGTGTTAATGGAAAAGGACGCTGGAATTGGAAGCGGTTTCACTAATGACGATTATGCTAAAGCTGGTGCTGAGATTATAGATAGCGCTGAACAGGTATGGACAAAAGCAGATATGATTATGAAAGTGAAAGAGCCTCTTTCAAGTGAATATAAGTACTTCCGCCAAGGTTTAATTTTATTTACTTACTTACACCTTGCAGCTGAGCCAGAGTTAGCAAAAGCTCTTAAAGAAAAAGGTGTTATCGCAGTTGCTTATGAAACAGTTTCTGTAAACAGGACTCTTCCACTGCTTACACCAATGAGTGAAGTAGCTGGACGCATGGCTGCTCAAATTGGCGCACAGTTCTTACAAAAAAATAATGGTGGTCTTGGAATTCTCCTTGCTGGTGTCCCAGGAGTTAACCGTGGAAAAGTTACCATTGTTGGTGGTGGGATTGTTGGAACCAATGCAGCTAAAATGGCCATCGGTTTAGGTGCTGACGTAACAATTATTGATCTAAGTGCTGACCGTCTTCGTCAGTTAGACGACATTTTTGGAAATCAAATCAAAACATTAATGTCTAATCCTCTCAATATTGCTGAAGCAGTGGCAGAAGCTGACCTTCTGATTGGAGCAGTATTAATCCCTGGTGCAAAGGCTCCTAAGCTGGTTACAGAAGAAATGGTTAAATCGATGAAGCCTGGTTCAGTAATTGTCGATGTTGCGATTGACCAAGGTGGAATTGTTGAAACAATCGACCATGTGACAACACATGACAATCCAACCTTTATCAAACATGGGGTTGTACACTATTCTGTTGCAAATATGCCTGGTGCAGTTCCAAGAACTTCAACAATAGCACTAACCAATGTTACAGTTCCATATGCATTGCAAATCGCAAATAAAGGGGTTTTCAAAGCCATTTCTGAAAATGCTGCATTATACCTCGGCGTTAACGTTGCCAACGGAGAAATCACTTATGAAGCAGTAGCAAAAGATCTAGGGTTTGACTATGTAACAGTTGAAAAAGCATTAGAAAAAGAACTAGCTACGATTTAATTGTTGTTATTCCCCTCAAGGAACTCTTGAGGGGATTTTTGATTAAAGGGGATGGTTTACATGAATCAATTGAGTTACCGCGATACATGGGCTGAAATTTCACTAGACCATATTAAAAATAATTTTCTACAGTTTAGGCAGTTTGTTCACCCACATGCAAAAATCATGGCAGTGGTTAAAGCAGATGGATACGGACATGGGGCCATTGAAATTGCAAAAACAGCGATTGAAGCTGGTGCAGATTATTTAGCAGTTGCTCTTGTAGATGAGGCCATCATACTTAGACTGTCTGGGATCACACAACCCATTCTCGTACTCGGGTATACTCCGACACGTTCAATTCGGGCTGCCATTTTAGAGAATATCACGCTAACAGTCTTTGACCATGAAGTATTGGATGAAGTCATTGTCCAAGCGGATAGCTTAAGCAAAACTGCTTCTATTCATTTGAAAATTGATACCGGTATGTCCAGGATTGGCGTTACTTCCAGTGATGATGCACTAATTCTTGCTAAGAAGGCCATGAAAGCAACAAATGTTTGTCTTGAAGGGGTATTTACTCATTTTGCTAATGCAGATAGTGAAAACAGTGACCTTACATATGCACAGTTTAATAAATTTCAATCAATAGTAGAATATTTGGAAAATAACTGTATTTATATACCCATAAAACATTGCTGCAACAGTGCTGCAACAATGAAATTCCCAGAAATGCATCTGGACATGGTTCGAATTGGAGTTTCCTTGTATGGGTTATATCCAGATGCTTCGTTAACAAACCACTCCATCCAGCTAAAGCAGGCCATGACCTTCAAAACGAAAATTGCAGCAATCAAAAAAGTAGCAGCTTCACAAGCAATCAGCTACGGGTGGACTTGGAAGCCGGAAAGAGTAAGTCTTATCGCTACCCTTCCGCTTGGATATGCTGACGGACTTTCCCGTCTCCTATCAAACCGTGGGAAGGTTTTAATCCATGGACAAAAATCTGCTATTGCAGGAAGGGTGTGCATGGATCAAACGATGATCGATATTACGGATATACAAAATTGTTCTGTTGGTGATGTAGTCACCATATTTGGAGAAAGCTGCTCTTCTTTTCAGTCCGTAGACGAAATTGCCCATTTAATGGGCACCATCAATTATGAGGTTGTTTGTTTAATTGGGAAAAGAGTCCCCCGAGTGTATGACAACTACAATGAACTATTCAAACCTGCAAAGAATGTACAAAGTAATTTATTATTTTAATAACAAAGGCAGCTATTTCGACTAGCTGCCTTTGTTTTGTAGCACTGTGTTTATCTCTCCAATTACATTAGGTCTGCCAATTGAATAATATTCAACTGGATATTTTTTTATAGATTCTAATTGAAAGCAATTTCTCCCGTCAAAGATAACGGGTTCTTTCATTAACTCATGGAAGAGATTTAATGGGACATTTTTAATTTCATCCCACTCAGTTACAATAAACGTGAGGTCAGCATTCATAAGAGCTTGCTCGACCGTATCTGCATAAGAAATTAGCTTTCCTAAAACCTTTTTCACATTTGGAATAGAGACGGGATCATAGGCAATAACTATCGCCCCTTCTTGAACTAGACGCTTGGCTAACTTAATCGAAACGGCTTCCCTGATATCGTCTGTATTAGGTTTAAATGAAAGGCCCAGTAATGCAACTTTTTTCCCACGTAAACTTTGAAATCGGTTCAGGGCCTTTTCCACTAGTTTAAGTTCCTGTCTTTTATTAACTTCAATAACCTCCTCAATGAGGTTAAAAGCTTCTCCCGCATCATTACCCATTTGAACTAGTGCGTGGGTATCTTTCGGCAGGCATGAGCCGCCAAAACCTACTCCAGCCTTAAGAAATGATGATCCGATCCTTGAATCCATCCCCATTCCAAATGATACGTCTTCAATATTTCCGCCAACATGTTCACAAATACTTGCGAGTGCATTTACGTAACTAATTTTTAAAGCTAAGAATGAATTTGATGCTACTTTTATTAATTCAGCACTATTCATATCCGTTTTAAAAATGGGAATACCAAACGGCTGATATAATTCTTCCAACGAATGGAGGGCTTCCTCACTATCAGATCCAATAATTATCCGATCCCCATGAAAAGTATCATAAATTGCCGACCCTTGGCTGATAAATTCAGGATTGGAAACGATTTGAAATTTAAGACTTGTTTGCATTTCGGATTGAATCCAATTTTTAATTTTTGCATTGGTTCCCACAGGTACCGTACTTTTTGTAACGACAATGACGTTATTTCGCTTTATTGACCTGCCAATTTCTTTAGAAATCTGTTCAATATATTGTAAATCAAGGGAGCCATTTTCATTTTGAGGAGTTCCTACAGTTATCATGATGATTTCAGCCGATTTAAAGCCAATAGCAGGGCTAGTTGTAAACCGTAACCGCCCCTCCTCCATATTTTTCAACATCAGTGCATTTAATCCTGGCTCATAAATTGGAGGATTCCCATTGTTTAATGTACTTACTTTATGATGGTCCTGGTCTACGCAAATCACATCATGGCCGATGTCTGCTAAACAAACCCCTGTAACTAGTCCAACGTATCCTGTTCCAGCAATGGCTATTTTTTTCAATGAAGATTTTCCTTTCCATATTGAGTATTTCTTATTTATTACTACTCAGTTCATTTCTCCATCCATTTATATAAAATTATTTCATGATAAACTGGATCAAAAAGCCCGTTGGAATGAAAAGTTGCTATCTTTTTGATTTTCCCATCTATTGAAATACCTTGTGACCTAAATCCTTGAATCACTTTATCTGTAAGTAGGACGGTCCTGCCTTGGAAATATTTCGCATCATACCGAAAATATTGATAAGTTTCTATCCTTTTGTGTGTATATGGAACCTCTAAATACTGTAACACCCTCGTTTCTTCCCATGTGTAGAGTATAACAGGTTCATTCATTTTCTCAATAAATGCATTCATTTTATAAACAGCTGGAGGTTCTTTAGCTTCCGTCGCTAATAGGGTTACATTGTGATTTACCTGATGGCCAAGGACGAAAATGCTGAGTCCCACTACTAGAAAAGGGATTCTTTCTGAAAAAAGACGAATACAAAGGAAAAATATCATTAAGACTGCAAGCGGGAGCGCATGTCTTGCTTTTTCTACATTTTGAGCCAATAGTGCCCAACCAAAATAACTGCTAAACAATATAAAAAGAAGGTTCATAAATGGCCATCTTTTTTTTGTTTTTTTGAACGCCCTAACAAATATATAAATGAGAAGGAAAATATAAATGAAAGCACTAAGCACAGATTCAGTTGCAATCCCTGTCCATAGGATGTTCTTTGAGGAAAAAATGATAAATCTATCAAAAAAACCAATATCAGCTGCCTCTACCGTTCCTCCCCAATCATTGAAATGACCGCTGGTAAACGCTAAAGAAAGCTTAATAAAACCGATGATACTCCCCTCAGAAATGATAAGACCAATTACCCATATTGCTTGAAAGATGACTCCCGAGATCAAGTAATATATGATCTCTTTCATTTTTAATCCATCTTTTTTTACTTTCCAATAAAATAGAAAGATTATACCGATTGCAAAGGGCAAGTAGGAAAGGCGAATTCCTAGCATAAGACTCAAAAAAACTAATGGTATTAAGATCGCTCTTGAATTTTTTTTATTTAAAGCAAAAAGAAGGCTCCATAAATACCACCAAAATGCTGCCAGTGCCGCTCCTTCTGACATCGGCTGATTAACCATAATAACACTGTAGCTTGCTGAATAAATAAGTGCTGTAGATAAACTAGCAAATGATCTCTGTATGAATCTCCTGGACAACTTATAAATGGGAAAAACAGAACTAGCATAACAAAAGACATTAAAAATCGTTAATGCTTTTGATGGGTCCATCACAAACAGATGAATGAATTTCCCTCCTAAAATAAAAAAGGGATATCCAGGGAAGTGCGGCTGCATAGCCATTAAATCATAGCGCTTCACTGCCAGTGCAAAATCTACCTGATCCCACGAGGAGGTATATGGATTAATAAAATACAGTTGAGATATAAAAACAATAATTATAGCTGCAACACTTATCACTAATAAAAAGGGATCTTTTAAATTACTTTTGAACAATATATATCCACCACCTGATCTAGAGAAAAAGTACAAGGCATCGGCCTTGTACTTTAAATGTTCAAAAATTCATTTCACTTGTGTCTCAAGAATTTTAGTTGTCTTTGAATTCGTTTTATTCGTTTGCTTGCTTCCTGCAGGTTTGGAAGAGGTAAGCAATAAAATTGCGACAAAGTATCCGATATAAGCCAATATTTCTTCAATAGAAGGCATGGAAGAATAGCCGAACAGCGCCTTTAGAAATATTCCAATATCCCCTGATAAAAGCGGAGCCGAACCAGTATCACGAAGGTAATGTGTGTAATCAATCGGATGCTCTGGCAGGAACCATGTTAGATCATATACATGTGGAAGAACACTGCCAATGATGTTAAGGTCCTGCATCATCGAAATCGCTTGAACTAGTAGTCCAGCAGAGATAAGAATAATAAAAGCACCGGTTATCTTGAAGAAGCTGCTCAACGGAATCCTCATCGTTCCTTTAAAGAACACATAAGAGACAATGGCGGCTATGGCCACTCCAGTAATTGCACCCCATCCTTGCATTGCAGCACCGATGTCTCCCCCTGTAATGGCAGCAAAAAAGAACACAGTTTCAACACCTTCACGAAGGACCACAAGAAAGGAGTGGATAACCATCCCCACTACATTACCAGTAGAAATAAACTTATTCATTTTTCCTTCCATGTTTCCTTTTAGATCACGGCTGTGACTAGCCATCCAGAATACCATTTGGGTTAATAATACGGTCGAAACTAGCATAATGCCTATTTTCAAGTACATTTCGCTTCCCATTGCGGCGAATCCAGTAAAGACAATTTGAAATAAGAGAGCTACCCCGACACTAGCTAAAACTGCAAGACCTGCTCCTAACCAAACATATTTCGTGTACTGCTTATGGTCCACTTTTTTAAGATAAGTAGTTATGATGCCAACAATCAACAAAGCTTCTAATACTTCACGGAATGTAATTAATAGAGCTTGAATCTCCACAGCCGTTTCCCCTCCCGATGGTGTTGTTTCAGTTTCTATTTTCTTCTTCTGCGGATAACAACTATCAGTACAGCTATTATTAATCCTGCGATTAATACGAGTGGTATCCAGTTTCGGATATTCGAAATATCCGTCCAGTCCTTTTTAGCAGTCCCAGCTTCTGTAGCACTTTCAGAAAAATGCCCAACTTCAAGGCTTTTTAAATTGAATTCAGTTTTTAATGAGTTTAGAATCTCGTCTTTATTTTCCTTAAATGCGTCTAAATTCGCCTCTTTTTTCCCTACACCAAACAATCCGGGATTACCCAATGCTTCAAGGGCCTGATCAAAATCCGTTCTGATTTTCTTATCATTCTCAGGTTTTTCAGCTTCCACTCTAGGAGACAACGCATCGTATGTAGCAAAGGCTTTAGCTAGGAGTCTTTTCGTTGTGTCATATTCAGCAAAGTCCTTTTCAATACTCTCTAAACGCCTCGCAATATTTAAAACCAGTAGTTTTTCCATATTGTCAATGGTAGCTTCCTTGTCCTTATCTTTAAGGTTACTCAGAATTAGCTTAGCAGGCTCTTGGCCCATATGCATATCAATCTCTTCTTTAACAGTTTCAAAGTTTTTTTTGGCAGAATTGTAATTGGGAGGATTCTCATCAAGCTTCACTACCATTTCTTTGTACACCTCAGCAACCTTCTCCTCATTCGGATCACCATAGGAATAGGCAAAAGCACTACTTAAAGGAATGCTGTAAAAAATAAATGCGAAAGTAAAAAATAATCCAAAAAATTTTTTCATTAAGAATTTCCCTCCTACATGGATAATGATAATGATTATCATCCTCGCTGTCAATGCAAGGATTTAGAATGTCACATATTTATCATATTTATCTTACTTATTAATCTCCCTTGCTTTAAACAGGTGTAATTCCCTGTCTCTTGCACCAGATGTTGTCCTATTATGGATCACCTTTTTCACTGGCCTCCTCATTTCTTTTAAAATGGCAGGTAAGACCGATGTCATATAACTACGAAACTTGATAAATGATTCCCCTGCTTTACGGACCTGATATCGAATTGGGACTTCTTTCATCCGAAAGCCTTTTCTAATGAGATTCAGCGTGACAACTTGTGCATAATTGTAATCATGAACAATTTCAGCTTCTTCCATAGCTTGTTTAGAAAAAGCTCTCATCCCAGACTGTCCATCATAAATCCATTTTCTTAGTAAAAGAGCTTGCAGAAACGTAAAACAATAATTCCCGATTCTCCTGTTCCACTGCATTCCTTCAATAGTTCCAAGGAAACGGGAACCCATTACATAATCAGCTGTTCCCATTAAGATGGGTTTGACAATATCAGGAATCTGATCTGCAGGGTATTCATTATCAGCATCAATCATGACACCAATATCTGCTCCATTTAAAACACAAAGCTCCAGCCCTTTGCGAACAGCAGCACCTAATCCAAGGTTTTTAGCAAAGGTATGGACATAATCTGCCCCTGCTTTCCAGGACTGCTCGACCGTTCGATCATTAGAGCCATCATTTATCACTAAAACCTCTACCTTCACCTTTGGATCGAAATCTCTTGGTATTTTTTGAATGACTTGGGCAATCGACTCTTCCTCATTGAAAGCTGGAAGAAAGACAATTACTTTTTGCTGCTCCATTGATTAAACATCCTTCCTTACTGCCTCTATTAATACTGGTCCACGGCTGTGACTAGGATATGGTGCCCCCAACAAATAGGAAATCGTTGAAGCGAGGGAAACCAAGCTATGCTTTTCCTCCACACTTTTTCCTATTTCAATAGACGGACCATACATAAAGAACGGTACGAATCTTTCACCTTCATCGAGGTGGCCATGTCCACCAATCCCATCAGCTTGACCATGGTCAGCACAAACAATAAACGTGTAATTTTCAAGCTTACCTTTCTCTTTTAACCACTCAAAATATTCTTTAACTAAGGCGTCAGCCTCTTCGATTTTTTGAATATATTCGTTATATAATACACCTCGGCTATGTCCAGTTTGGTCTGTACTTATTAATTGCACAATTTGCAAATCAGGATCCTGTTCTTCCATGATATTTTTCGCTCGATCAATGATTTTACGATCGACAACATTGTTGTGCATTACGGCTGTGAATGTCTCTACATCCTTTCCAAAGGAATCAACGAGATGGGCTACCGCTAATAATGAACCCTTTTTCCCTACTTTTCTTAATGTGTCAAATACGCTCTCTACTTTAATACCCTGCTTCCAAACCATATTCGACTTGATTCCATGTTCAAATGGGTATGTCCCTGAAAACATCGATGAAAAACAAACGACAGTTCTTGCTGGGTATACGGTTTCCATTCTAGTATAGTCTGTTCCATTTTTTCTCAAATAGTCGAGAAAGGGAGTGTTCGCTTCTTCAAAACGCTCTTTCCTCATTCCGTCAATGACCATAACAATAACTTTCTTATTAATGGCATCTGTCCGCTCATCAACATTAGAAGTAAAGGTAGGGATAATCTTCGGCTTCCAATCGAACAGATTTTTATGAAGAATCCAAGAAAACAATAGAATTCCTAAATAGAAGAATACGATGACTCCAATTTCACTTCCCGACCAGGTTTGCTTCTCAATAGTCAAATTCCAAAGTGATAATAACAAAAGAAACTTTGGCAGTTGTTCTTGGGCATTTCCACTTGTTGAATCACTATTTTTTAAAACGAGCTTCCAGAACCGGGTAAAATTCAGCCATGAGGTGCCGATCCGCAAATGATAATAAAATGTGCCCCAAAAAAATACTGTAAAGAAGAAATATAAACCAATACCAGTAAAAAGCAGACTAAGATTCACATGATCCCAAATGATAAGAAAGGCTGTAAATGGGATCCATAAATAATTTCTAAGAAATAATGGATAATCGTACAGGTAGTAAATAATTAATAGAGGTAAGATGGCTAATAACCCTAAGAATAGATCTAAACTGTAAGAAGGGGATCCCAACTTAGATAGGGAATAAATCAACATGGTACCGATTGTAAATATTGGAGTAAACGGCTTCCCTTCATTCAGAAGGTTCCAACACCTTGCCGCCACTTTTTCAAAAGAAGATGCTTTTTTCATTTTTGTCTTCCTCTCATTCTTAGAAACACTTTTATTTGTTTAAAATTTGATGCAGGAGAATGAATCAATAGCAGGAAACCAACGAAATAGGAAAAAAGAAACTTATAACTATGGCTAATAAGAGCAACCATATATCCTTCCTTTGTCGGAAACCCAAAACTTGTTAAAGCCGCGGTCATGACTGATTCGTATGTAGATATTCCCCCAGGTGTAATTTGAAATACCTGCCCACCGACAGTAATAGAATTGACCCAAATTGACTTATAAATAGAAAGACCATCACCTAACGAAGCTGTTACTCCCCACAAAACAGCGCCTTCCATAGCCCAGCTTAATCCAATTAAGAAAAAAATATAAACAAATTTCCAGCCCTTAAAGCTTGTTCTTAATAATAAGATATGCTTTTCCACAAAGAGTGGACAGTATTTAAAGACTATAAATCCTCCTATTAGAAAGCTTAAACCTAAAATAAGCAATACTCCTAATGACAAGTGAACGATAAACGCTTTGGAAAAAGCAATTAGTCCTATTATGGAAAATAACATTAGGAACAACATATCAAGCGATCTGAGCACAACTACAGAATGTGCAGAAATATCAGGACTTATATTTTTTTCCTTCCAGGACAACACCCCGACCCTAACCGCATCCCCAACCTTTATTGGAGTTATATGATTTACGAAAAGACTTAAGAGAATGCCTTGTAAACAGCTTATAAACTTGGCATTCTTTCCTAGATATAATCTCCACGCCTCAGCTCTGAGGATAAATGAAGATAGGTATCCCACGGTAACAACTATGATTATCAAAGGATTACCCAAGAAAAATTTTTTGGACCCATTTAAGAAGTTTTCAGCATGAAAATATCGCCAGGACAACAGGATAAAAATTCCTGCCAGAATGAATCCCATCACTTTAACCAAACGTTTAACTGATTTCCGAAACATGCTTTTTGGCCCATTCTATTGTTTTAGCAAGTCCCTCTGAAAAAGATATTGATGGGGAAAATCCAAGCTGTTGATGTGCCTTCGAAATATCCGCCCATGTGGAATTGACATCCCCTTGGCGAAAACCACCTTGTTTTACAGTTATATCAGGAAAATGCTGCTTTAAATACTCAACTAATTCCTCAATAAAAATTGGTTTACCAGACCCTATATTATAGGTACCGACCCTTTCAGTTTGGTTAAAAGCACAAATGATCCCTGTTATACAATCTTCTATATATGTATAGTCTCTAGCCGTTCTATTTCCAAACAATGTGATTTCCTGTTTATTCAGCAAATTTTTAATAAACCCTGTAATGGCCATATCTGGCCTGCCCCAGGGTCCATAAACGGTAAAAAAGCGAAGGATAGAAATTTTAAAATCAAATAATGAAGAATAGGCATGGCAAAAGGATTCAGCCCCAAATTTAGCTGCTGCATAAGGAGATACCACCTTTCCCATCGCCATCTCTTCTTGAAGCGGAACGTTCTTTTGTTCTCCGTAAACCGATGAGGAAGAAGCAAAAATAAAATGTTTTACGTTTGACTGACCCGCAAATCGCAGTGCATTAATGGTGGCTTTAATATCGTAGTCAACATACTCATTCGGGGCCGCTATTGAATGTGATACACCAGGAATGGCCGCTAGGTGTATTACCATTTCTGGCTTGTAGGAAAGAAAGATTTCCTTTACTTCCGCTTCGTCATTTAGAAGACTTTTTTGAAAGAAAGCGAACTCTCCTGCTCCACGTGCAAATTCTAGCTGTCGTTTTTTCCTAGCAACAGAATAGTAAGGATGCAGTTCATCGATGATTAAAACCTCATGGCCTTCCGTTAACAATTTCCTTGTAAGATGGGAGCCAATAAACCCTGCTCCGCCAGTAACAATTACTTTCAATGTATAACACCTCTATACCTAGTTGGTCATCACGACTTATTATGTACATTATTCTCTCATATCAGAGAAAAAAGGAAAAACCTTGCGTAAGTTAACAAGGTTTTTCCTCTGCATTATTTCGCTTTTTCTACGATTGTATTCAGAGTGGAAATTAACTCGTTCAATTGTGCTTCACCAGCAGCTTTATCTTTAGCTTTTGCTGTTTCAACATATTTCTGTGCTTTTTCAGTTAATGTCTTATAAGCATCTTCACCAAGAAGGGTTTTGATATCTTCACCGATGATATCGATAAATAACGCACCCTCTAAACCAGTGATAACGGCTTTATCTTCGCCAAATAATTCTTTACTCTCACCGTATTCATCAATAGCAATTTTCGCAAAACCACGGACGAACGCTTTGTTAACAGCTGCTGGGTCAACTGCTTTTACATCAGATTCAAGATTAAATTGCTTTTCAATGAAGGCAGTTTCATCAGCTGCATGCTTGCTTAAGTAACTGCTTAGAGATTGGTAAAATGCCCAGCCTTCTGCTTGCTCTACCTTAGCAAGTGCAGCGTCTTTCCCCGCTTCAGCTGCTGCCTTTGTTGCATATCCGTTTGGAAGTGCACCAGTTGCGAGATAGAAAGTCTTCATTAATGTTTTGTCAACCACTTGCTTACCTAAGTTAAAGCCCAGTTGATCATTATTTTTAACCGCTGTCTCGATTTCGCTGAATCCACCATCAATTACACTAACAAGGGTAGTACCATATGCAGCATCACGTTTTTCTACAGTTGTTTTAAGAATGGCATAATAATTTTTTGCTTCTTCTAGTTCTGCATTCACTTCTTCTGTGTTACCCCATTTTTCAGTTACTTCTGTAAAATCGTGTTTAATCGATGTATAAAATACCTTTTGCATTAATTTATCAAAGAGTTGTTTGACGACTACTTTATCCATTGATCCGTCTTTACCTGCAGATAGAGCAGTAGTGATTTTTTCGTCGATTGTGTCTTCAAATTCTGCGTCACGTTGTTGAACTAGCTCTTTAAAATTCTTATTATATAAATCTGTTACTTTATCAAAATCAACTTCTTTTCCTTCTTTAGCTTTTTCAAGTTCCGTAGTAGCTTCAGTAAATACATCAGCATACGCTACTTTTTCGTTTTCTTCTGTTTCTTTCTTCTCTGCTGATTTTTCTTTATTTTCTACTTTTGGTTTGCTAGCTGTTTCTTCCGCTTTCCCACAAGCTCCAAGAACTAATGAAAGGGCTGCCATAGCTGCTAGAAGTTTAAATTTGATCGACATTTTGTTTCCCCCGGTTTGTTTTTTTTATTTTGTTGATAATGATTATCATTCACATTTATGATTATAAAGAGAATGATTATCAATGTCAATGATATTTAAAATTTTGTAACAAAAAAGACACTATTTAAAAAATACTAAATAATAGAAAAGCTATCTTGCAATCACAAGATAGCCTTTATCTTCTATAAATTCTTACTAACTTTAATTATCTCCTCAAGATCGCTCCAATGTTTAATACGTGGTAAATCCAGATGCCGATTATAGGATTGATCCCTGAGAAAAATTTTAATTGATTCGTTTAATAATGTATTTAAAACCTCTGGTTTATCATCAAAATAATAATCGAGTTTTAACTTTTTAATGATTTCTACCTTTTCATGATCCTGCATTCCATAAAAAAACCTCTCCTCATGAACAGGAAAACCGTTTTCTATTAACCATTCTTTCGTTCTTTCCCCATGTTCTTTGGGTCTTGCGGTAATATAATAGATTTCATGCCCCTTCTTCTCTAGTTCTTGTAAAGTTTCAACAGCATCTGGAAAAGCAGGACATGACGTATAATAAATTTCTTCTAAAGAATTGCGCCACATTTCTTTCCCTTGTTCATCTGTTAATCCAAAGGGTCCATGTATCTCCACTCGTTTTAAGTTATGAAAAACTTCGATCGGAACATTTTGATTCAATCTTTGATTGTATATGTTAAAGGCATACTCGCGTAGATTTATTAATGTATCATCAATATCAAAACCAAATCTCATCACAAATTTTCCTCTTTTGAATAATTCGGATAGCCAATAAATTTATAGTCTTTTCCAATTTTAATGATCGATGTATCTACTAAATCGACCGCATCTGCCATTTTCTCAATTCCCGATCCTTCCAGGAAAGTAGGTGCATGCCTTCCACCAATTAATTTGGGTGCAAAATAAAGAATTACTTTATCAATACATTTATTTTCAAGAAAAGAAGCATTTATGGTGCCCCCACCTTCAATTAATACGGATGAGATAAGGTGCTCACCTAATATCTCCATGACTTCCTTAGGATCTACTTTTTCCACCCCATTGGTAGGAAAGACTTTCATCCCTAAGGACTTTAATGTTTTTTCCTTATCCTGATCATATTTCTGACACGTAAATATCCAAGTTTCAGCAAGGTTATCTGTTACAACTTTTGAATCTAAAGGGATCTTTAAAGTAGAATCCAAAATAATACGAATTGGATTTCTTCCATTCGGAATTCGCGCCGTCAGTTCCGGGTTATCTTTTATTACTGTATTAACCCCTACAAGAATGGCCATATTTTCATTTCTCAGAAGATGGACATCATGTCTGGATTGTTCCGAAGTAATCCATTTACTGTTTGATGCATAAGTGGCTATTTTCCCATCTAAAGTAATCCCTGATTTTAAGGTTACAAATGGTTTTTTCTCCACAATGAATTTATTGAATACTTCATTCATCTTTTGGGATTCCCCGTGATGAACCCCGATTATTACTTCAATTCCTGCGTCTTTTAGAATTTTTACTCCATTCCCTGACACAACAGGATTTGGATCAAGTGTGGCAATAACGACTGTTTTAATACCGGCTTCTACTATTGCAACAGCACATGGGCCTGTCCTGCCATAGTGGGAACATGGTTCTAATGTAACATAAATGGTTCCGCCTTTTGCTGCTTCGCCAGCCATACGGAGAGCGTGAATCTCAGCATGAGGCTCGCCAGCTTTTAAATGGGCTCCGATTCCCACTACTCGGTTATCATTCACAATCACAGCCCCTACTAGTGGATTTGGGTCTGTTTGGCCTTTCATTGCACTAGCATTTTTTAGAGCTAACTCCATATAGAATTCATGGTTAGTCATTTGGACAAGTCCCCTTATCTCCTATATGACCTGACTTATTTACTTTTGTCTGCAGATATTTTTCGTTATACTCTGATACATCTCCCCACAAAGGCTTTCTGCCTGCTACCTCTAAACCAGCATTTTTTAATGCTTCCAATTTTTTTGGATTGTTAGTCATAAGTGTGACAGGTTTAGAGCGTAATGCTTTAAGGACTTGAATAGCATCCCCATAGTTTCTAGAATCATCGACAAAACCAAGGCCTTCATTCGCCTCAACTGTGTCATAGCCGTTTTCTTGAAGTACATAGGCCATTGCCTTACTGAATAAGCCAATTCCTCTTCCTTCGTGGTTAGCTAGATAAAATAATGCCCCTGTTCCATGTTCGGAGATCATTTTCATTGATTGTTTTAATTGAAATCCACAGTCACATCGCTTGCTTCCAAATATATCTCCCGTATGGCAGATGGAATGCATTCTAATAATGACATCATCTTCATATTCAAAGTCACCATAAACTAAAACGCTTGATTGTTGAAACTCTGCTAAATTTGCAGAAGATAACTTATCAATAATTCTTTCAAAATCCTCTGTTACTTCATCACAATTTAGCCAACAGTACCATTTGAAGACAACTGTTTCTCCGTATAAATTAACGGGAAGCCGGATCGGCCCTACTAAATATATCGCACCTTTTTCTGTTTTTATTAATTGAATTTTGTCTTCTAAAACTGTAAGAACTTTAGAATTAAGAGCTTGTTTCATTTATTTATCCCCTTTTTAATAATAGTTTTAACTACATTAACAAATACATTCATGAAATGATTTCCTCTCTCCTTTTACGCGTAAATAAAAAGAGGCTATCTTGATAGTACAAGATAGCCTCAAGAAATTACAAATATTTACGATGGACTCCTTTACCATCATAAGAAAATAACATTTTTCTATCTTCAATCATCGATTCGATATGAACAGGTCTGCCCCAAAGCTGTTGGATATATGGAAGAACTTTTTCTAGATATTTAACGTCAAGTTCCACCCCTTCATACCAATGTTTTAGATATAGTTCCCCATTTTTTAAATAATCGCCATCATTGACAGTGATGTAAGGGAAACCTCCATTTACGCGCATATTTACAAGTTGATCACGAATCTGTTCCCATTGTTTATCAACAATTTTGTAGTCTCTTCCTTGTTTTTGGAAAAGATACATATCTTCTCGCATGACAAGGTCCTTATTTAAGTAATTGCGAAGAAAAGATATATCGGATTCTACTTCACGGACCTCAAACATTTTTTCCCGCCCTGATCCTGGAACCACGCCTCTTCGCTTCATCTCTTCCGTTGGATTGTTATAGCGTTCTTCAATATCCTCAAAAATCTTTATCCCCAGGTAATAAGGATTAATGCCCGTTTTTGATGGCTGTACAACTCCCGCATTCAATTTAGCAAACTCGATTGCCTCACCGCTCGTTAAATCCATTTCCCGTAAAATTCGTTGATGCCAATAGGAAGCCCAGCCTTCGTTCATTATTTTCGTTTCAAGCTGCGGCCAGAAGTAGAGCATTTCCTCCCGCATCATTGTTAAGATATCCCGCTGCCAATCCGCTAACTCTCTGCTATACGTTTCAATAAATAGCAACAGATCCTTTTCTGGCCTTGGAGGAAATTTCTTTTTTCGCGGTTGATTGGTCTCCTTTTTATCTTTTTCATCCAATCTCCACAGATCATCGTATGGAGTTGCTACTTGAAGCTCTAGGTCATCATCTTCCTCGTCGTCTCCAATGGACCAAGATAACTTAGGCCTCATAAGCGATGGATCTATATGTTCATCAATAGCCAATACCGCATCTAAAAAGGTTTCCACCTCTTTTTTACCATATTGAACTTCATATTGATGAATTCTTTCTGCTGTGGCAGCCATACTTTCGACCATATCACGTTTTGTATTTTGAAAACGAACATTATTTTTAAAGAAGTCACAGTGTGCTAAAACATGGGCAACAATTAGTTTATTTTGAATAAGTGTATTGGAATCAAGCAAAAAAGCATAGCATGGGTTTGAATTGATAACTAATTCATAAATTTTACTCAGCCCTAAATCATAATGAAGTTTCATTTTGTGGAATTGCTTGCCGAAGCTCCAATGTGAAAATCGAGTTGGCATACCATAAGCCCCAAATGTATAAATAATTTCGGCAGGACAGATTTCATAACGCATTGGATAAAAATCTAAACCAAACCCGGTTGCTATTTCAGTGATTTCACTGATCGCATATTCGAGTGAATTACGACCTTCCACATTCATTTGGCCATTCCCCCTTTTCCTCTTACCACAATGTATGAAGTAAAAAGGGGAATGATGAAACAAGATAGAAAAAACAATAGGCAAGTATTGCATTAATCAGGGATTTTTTTGGCTTCCTCAGCAAGTTTCAGGCCAACATATCGATTCCGTTTCCATTCCTTTTTAAAAATAGATAAGGGGGGATTTGTTTCGCCAACTAAATAACATATCTCAATTGTCATGGCAGGTCTGTGATAGGTTGTGATAAACCAATCCGTGAAACCGCCACCTACTGCGTCTTTTTCTGGCTTCGTTAATTTATAGCCAGTTATTTTCGATATCTGTTTAGCAACCAGTTTATCTCGTTTAAGATGCTTGCCATTTTTATAATTCCAAAAAATTTCTCTTCCCGCTGTATGATAAGCGACTGCAATCGAAGGGTTAATTTCTTTTATAAATTTCGTTAAGGAGAGTACTTCTTTCGATTCTAACGGTTTTTCTCCTTTATAAAATTTGTAGGAGGGTAATGCAGGATCTTGATTAAGACGATCCCACCCAGCTGGATATTGCCTATTTAAATCAATGCCCATTCCGTTTGCTTTCCATCGTTTGAAGTTATCGGATCCCTCATTCATATTCATCAAAAGTTTCTGATGTTTAGATGGAAAACTTTTAAGATTATTCTGTTGAATGGCCACTCCATCTGGATTTAACATTGGCACAAACCATAATGATACTTCATTAAGAATATGATTGGATTTAAATCCGAAAAGACCCTTCTCCTCATAGGAAGATGCATAAGACTCAAGCATTTTCATTAACATTAAGCTTGTCAGCCACTCTCGCCCATGATGCGAACCAATCAAAACGACATTTTTCTTCCCTTTTCCCAGCTTAATTGCCCAAATATCCCGACCAAAGTGTGTTGTTCCGATCGATTTGATTTTTACTTTTTCTTGATACTTTTTGTTAATTTTTGAAAGGTCATTTTCTAACATTTCATAAGAATATGGCTTATTGGTCTTAACAATTTTAGCGTTTGCAGCATTTTCCAGTTGAAGGGATAAAAAGAGCATAACGCAAATAATAATTTTACCCATATGACCTCCACCTTGTTCAAAATGAAAATAATTTATACAGGTAAATGTTGAAAACCGCGTAAACAATGGGTGTCCAACATTTTCTGTGAAAGTTATCGTCAAAATATCATACAATAATCTCAACTCCTAATAAGGAGGAGATAAAACAAATGAATAAAATGGATTACGATCGAGCGTTATATTATACACATCGATCTGAGTGGGATAATTTGCTGATTTTAATGGTACGAACAAAAGACCAATTTTTATCGAAAAGAATTGAACAATTCCTGCATGCCTACAATTTCGAACGTGATTACAGTGTAATTGAAACCAAACTATATAACCTTCTTCGCTACATTGACCATGCGAATGAAACCGTAGAGCCTAACCCTAATGAGATACCGATGTATAGTCTTTCCTAAAATGATAAGTGAATACAATTTCTGACTGAGAAACTTTTTACAACCGGACCAAAGAATTCCACCAAAAAAAACACAGCTTCCTGAAATGGAAGCTGTGTTTTTTTTTCTTTTCATATTGATGTTCTTAGATCGTATAAAGATTGGATTAAATTTCTTGAACCATTTTCATTTTATCGTCAACTAAAGCCATAAAATCATTTTCAATCGATTTTAGTTTTATCTTGCTTTCTTCTAAATTTTTACTATTGACTCCAAAATAGAATTTCACCTTAGGCTCCGTTCCTGATGGTCTTAAACAAACCCATGAACCATCCTCGAAAGTATATTTTAAAACATTCGATTTTGGTAAATCAATTTCTTCTTCTCCATTATTCTTTACACGGATGCTTGTTAAGTAATCTTCAGTCGTGAAGGTGGTCAAGTTTCCAAGACTCGTAATTGGCTCAGATCGGAAAGAAGCCAATAATTGTTGGATTGTCTCCGCCCCTTCCTTTCCTTTTAAGGTTAAGGAACGTAGGCCTTCTTGGTAATAACCATACTTTTCAAATACTTCCATCATTCCTTGATAAAGGGTTTTTCCTTGTTTCTTATAAAAAGCACACACTTCGGTTGCTAGTAGGGCCGCTTGGACCGCATCCTTATCCCTGGCAAAGTCACCAATTAAATAGCCATAGGATTCCTCATATCCAAATAGAAATTTCAAATTGCCAGTGGTCTCATATTCATTAATTTTTTCAGCGATAAATTTAAATCCGGTTAAGACATCAACTGTTTCTAAATCATAAGCTGTAGCAATTTTCCTGCCAATTTCTGATGTAACAATAGTTTTTAAAACAACTCCATTTTCCGGGAGTGTTCCTTTTTCCTTTTTCTGTGTGATAATGTAATCAAGTAACAAAGCACCTGTTTGGTTTCCTGTAAGAACAACATATTCTCCTTCAGGATTGCGCACAGCAATACCTAATCGATCTGCATCGGGATCTGTAGCAATGAGAAGATCCGCTCCTACTTCTTTTCCATCACGAATGGCCAATTCAAAGGCTGCATGCTCTTCAGGGTTAGGACTTTTTACAGTCGAGAATTCCGGATCTGGAAGTTCTTGTTCTTTAACGATTGTTACATTTTTATAGCCCAATGCAGATAAAGCAGCACGGACAGGCTTATTAGCAGTTCCATGTAAAGGGGTAAAGACGATTTTAATATCAGTTTCTTCAGCAAGGTTTGGATTCTCTGAAATAGTTCTTAATTTCTCAATATAAGCATTATCAATTTCAGCACCGATCGTTTTAATTAATCCGGCAGCTCTTAAGTTTTCTTCACTATCAACCTCAATTAGTAATTCATTCTCGATCTCATTTACCTTGGCAATAACCTTGTCTGCTCCATCTGGCGGAAGTTGGCCGCCATCTGAACCATATACCTTAAATCCGTTATATTCAGGCGGATTATGGCTTGCAGTGATGACAATTCCTGAAAAGGCATTTAAATATCTTAGCGCAAATGATAATTCAGGGGTAGGCCTTAATTCTTCAAATACATATGTTTGGATTCCTTTTGAGGCTAACGTTTTAGCGGCCTCCATTGCAAATTCCGGTGACTTATGACGGGAATCAAAAGCAATCACAACTCCGCGTTGTTTCGCTTCTATACCTTGGTTTTCTATGTATCCCGCTAAACCAGCTGAGGCTTTGCGTACAGTATAAAGGTTCATTCGGTTCGTACCGACACCGATTTCGCCTCTCATACCACCAGTTCCAAATTCTAAGTTCTTATAAAAAACCTCTTCTAGCTGCCCTTCATTCTTCTCTATTTCTGTTAATTGATTTCTTAATTCAGTATCTAATCCTTCAAACTCTAACCAACTTTTTGCTTTCTTCTTCCAATCCATAGGTGTCCCCTCCAGTTTCTGTCTACTCTATATTATTTCTAATTCCATGTTTGTTACTCCTTTAAAAATCTACTGAAATTAGCCGACAATTTTCGCAGTAATATATAATTGTTATTTTCTTTCCTTTTACTATATTACCTTAAAATTACTCATTACTAATAGAAAAAAATAAAAGTCTGCAATTTTGCAGACTTTTTTCTTCATTATACTAGCAACTCATTATCAGCATTAGAATAAATACTTAGCATGTTTACTCTGATACATTTTGCCTCTTCAAAGTGTTCATATTTAAATGGAAAAAATAATCCAAATTCCTGTAAGGTCTCAACATTCTTATTAAATAATAATGTATACTGAACATCAAGTTGAGAGGCCTCAAGAATAGAGATTAATGTTTGAATACTTGTCATTACCTGAAAGGCATCTTTTAATGTGTTGAAATCTTCAGATATATGCAAAACCTTTAACTGTTCAAATTGATTAATTTCCTCATCGGTATAGTAGAGAGGAAAAATATTCGAATAGATGTACCTCACCAGTTCATTAATTTCTTCTTCCTGACTTGGTGTGGAGGCAAAAACAATTTTCACTTTTAACCCACCTTTGCCATCGCTTATTTCTGTCTGATTGTATATCATAAGAATAACATAACAAAGCCTGTATTTACGGTGGTAATTATAACCTGAAGGAGAATTAAATGCTAAAAACAATGCGAGTGGGTGAATGGTTTCAACTAACGGTTCCTTTGGAATGGAATGGAAGAACCATTGCTGATATTTTTCGAAACGTATGGGGAGCCCCCAAAAAATTAACTCATTCTTTTAGAATGGAAAATAAGGTTTTACTAAATGGAGATCAGGCTAACTGGAATATCCCTCTTAGTCATGGATCGAAGCTGCAAGTTAAACTTTTTGAGGAAGAAGAATTACTAATCACACCAAACTATATAGATGTTAACATCCTTTATGAGGACGACCATGTATTGGTTCTTAACAAACCGCCATTTATGAATACCCATCCGAATGACCCAAACGCCGATCTATATACCCTTGTTAATGCGGTGCAATATTATTTGCAATCAAATGGGGAAATAAGAAACATTCGGCAGGTTCATCGATTAGATCGCGATACATCAGGTGCCATCCTTTTTGCTAAACATGCTTTAGCTGGTGCTATTTTGGACAATATGCTCGAAAAACGGGAAATTAAAAGAACCTACATTGCTTTGGTTCATGGGATAGTTAAACATAGAAGCGGAACAATTAAGGATCCAATCGGCCGTGACCGCCATCATGCAACAAAAAGAAGAGTTTCTCCAACAGGTCAAGAGGCACTTACTCATTACATGGTCTTAAAGGTAGACAAAGACAAACAACGATCCTATGTAAAATGTTGGCTCGATACTGGGAGAACCCATCAAATCAGAGTTCACTTAAGTCATCTCGGACATCCTTTAGTTGGAGATACTTTGTATGGCGGGAAAGCAATTATTAAAAGACAAGCACTCCATGCAGCAAAGCTTGAGTTGATTCACCCATTTACTCAGGATAAAATTGTATGTCATGCTCCATTTTTAGATCAACCTGCTATTTTTAAAGATATTGACATATATTCAATTTAGGTTATTGAACCACAAACCATTGAAAAAGCCTCCTGGTTTAGGAGGCTTTTTCAATGGTTATTTATCTGTTCTTCTAAAGGCTCTCAAAATGAAGCTTAGCAGCAAGACCAATACTGCAGAACCAATGATTGCAGGTACTATTGCAAAATCAGCCACATGCGGCCCCCAGTTACCTAAAATCGCTGTCCCAAGCCACGCCCCAACAAATCCAGCTATGATGTTACCAATGATGCCGCCCGGTATATCTCTTCCAACGATAAGGCCTGCTAACCATCCAATAATCCCACCAATAATTAATGCCCAAATGAAACTCATTTAGAACACTCCTTTTTAGTATTCAATTATTTGTCTCAGGCAGTATTGGAAAAGTAACTTAATTTTCATGCTACCTGTACCTTTAAAGTACCCTATTTTCATTTTTATACTCAGAAAAGAAAAAATCTTACAATCTTCCTTTAATACATAAATCAATGAATTTAGGTAAAAGTAAAAAGGTCTCCATCTTAAAAATGAACTATTCAAAAAATTCTAATGTTAAGTTTTTGTAAAGTTACATAGAATTTGTTTCTTTTTTCGACATTTTTCAGATAAAATATCTAAGTTAGTCTACAAGACGTTTTAAATTAAAATGGGGGTAATTACATGGCATTCAAAAAAACTGATAAATTTATGGCATTACTTAGTAATATTTCTGCGAACCTTAAAGAAAGTGCAAATTTCTTCACTGATTATAAATTAAAAAATGTGAGTGATTTGAAAATTTTCTCAGAGAAAATGAAAGAACTGGAAACCAAAGGAGATACATTCGTTCACGAAGTAATCAAAGAATTGAATGATGCTTTCATCACTCCAATTGAACGTGAAGACATTCTCCATCTAGCGATGAGCATGGATGATGTTCTAGATGGACTTGAAGGATGTGCGGCATTATTTGAAATGTACTCCATTACTAATGCTGATGACTATATGAAGAAATTTGTAGACGCTATACAAGCCAGTGTTCATGAAATTGACAAAGCGGTTGAACTGCTTTCAAATAAAAAGTTACAACAAATAAGAGAACATGCGATTAAAATAAAAGATTATGAATCCAACTGTGATAATATCTTACGCCAGTCGATTAAAAATTTATTTACGGTTGAAAAAGATCCAATCCGTATTATTCAATATAAAGAAATCTACGAAAATCTTGAAGATATCGCAGACTATTGCCAAACCGTTGCTAATACACTTGAAACCATTATCATGAAAAATGCTTAAGGAGCAAATATATGAGTGTTGTATTAATTCTAACGATTTTAATTGTAATTGGTGCCCTGGCATTTGACTTTATTAATGGATTCCATGATACTGCAAATGCAATCGCAACTTCTGTATCAACAAAAGCCCTAAAGCCACGCCAAGCAATTTTGCTGGCAGCCGTAATGAATTTTGTTGGTGCTTTGACATTCACAGGCGTAGCCAAAACCATATCTAAGGATATTGTTGATCCATTCTCACTAACTGGTGGTCATACCGGATCAATTGTTATTTTTGCGGCGCTGCTATCGGCTATTATTTGGAACTTACTCACATGGTATTACGGTATTCCAAGCAGCTCTTCCCATGCAATTATTGGTTCTATTGCTGGTGCGGCAATTGCTGCCAAAGGATTTGACGTAATTAAAGCAGAAGGTTTTAAAAAAATCCTCGAGGCATTAGTCCTATCACCGATCTTAGCTTTCACAGTTGGGTATATTGTTTACAGCATTTTTAAAGTCGTGTTTAAGAACTTCAATTTAACAAAGACAAACCGAAACTTTCGTTTTATCCAGATTGCTACTGCAGCATTACAATCCTATTCACACGGAACAAATGATGCACAAAAATCCATGGGTATTATCACCATGGCTCTGTTAGCTAATGGTTATCTACATACTGATGAGGTTCCTTTTTGGGTACAGCTCTCTTGTGCGATTGCAATGGGACTTGGTACCTCCATTGGTGGATGGAAGATCATTAAAACAGTGGGTGGGAAAATTATGAAGATCCGTCCGATTAATGGTGTCGCTGCAGATTTAACGGGTGCCGCCATCATTTTCGGGGCCACCTATATCCATTTACCAGTTAGTACAACCCATGTCATCTCTTCAGGGATACTAGGGGTAGGCTCTGCACATAGACTTAAAGGTGTAAAATGGGATACAGCTCAACGGATGTTAATTACCTGGGTCATTACATTACCAATAACTTCCTTATTAGCAGGTATCATTTATTTTATTTTGAATATCTTCTTTTAAAAAAACAACCAGGAATTTTTTCTCCTGGTTGTTTTTTTAATCATTCATTATAGTCATTTTTTTGGTGATATCACTTCTAAATGCCTCGAACTTTCATATTTTTATGTTAGAGGACAAGTTTTGAGGTGAGATTGTGAAGGAAAAAATTGCAGCTATGCTGCTTGGGAGTTTGCTATTGAGTCTTGGGGTAAATGGATTTTTAGTTCCCTATCACTTGCTAGACGGAGGGGTAATCGGCTTAGGGCTACTCATTCATTATTTTTACGGTTGGCCGACTGGTCTAAGTATTATCCTTTTAAGTCTGCCTTTATATGTCTTAGCCTGGTTTTTTGAGCGACGCTACTTCTACTTTAGCCTCCACGGACTTATCATTTCTTCGTTTTGTATTGATTTTCTTTCATTTATGAACGGTAAAATACAATTAGGTATATTACCCAGTACAATAATTGGTGGATTACTTGTCGGCATTGGCATCGGTCTTATGCTTCGTTATGAAACAAGTACGGGTGGGACTGATTTACTGGCTCAGATTCTAACCAAATTCACTTCAATAAATGTAGGTATCATTATATTCTTAATCGATGGTCTAGTCATAACGAGCGGCATTCAAATAGTCGGTTTAGAAAATTTTTTTTATTCCCTTCTTACCATCATATGTGTCGGCTTTATGACGACCTTAACTGTTAGTGGTAATAATAATGAGCATTTTCCTTACTATTGAGAGATAAGAGATTTAAAAGAAACGCTGGCTCTTTGCCAGCGTTTTAATTTGTATTCTTACCATCCTTAAGTTCCGTCGTTCGAAAGGCCTCTTTCATGATTTCATAGGATTTTTTCAACCGTTCATAAAAGGCTGGCTCCCCCCACTTTTTCCAACTGTAGAAAAATGAATCAGTTTGATGCAGCTGATTATTAGTTATTTTAGGGAATGTCTGCTGGACCTTTCCATTCTCAGTGGTCACAATAGCCACCCTAATTCCGCTTGTTTCAATGCTGCTTGATAAGCCACTTTCCCACACATTTCCCATTACTTCTCTTAAACTAGGGTCCTTCACATTTAATAGCTGCCATGGAATCCTTCCTTCGAAAACCTTCTTATCCTTACTAATACTTACATCGGTTAACGAGTCGAATTCTTTATTTTTGGGATTCGCATTCCCAAACTTCAGTTTTCCAGTTTCGTATCCCTCAAAAGGAATGATTGTCTTTGTTGTCGGTATCGTTAATTCCTTATTAAGGGCAAGTCTAATGGGATGAAACACTCCATTATTCTTCTTGTTTACATATGATTGCTCGTCAATCAACTTCAACAGATGAGCATACTGATAATAGTATGTATCATAATAACTATCAACCAATATTCTTGAATTATTAGTTCCTGTAAGCTTTATTAAAAAATCAATTCCATAGTCTGTTTTTATAAAACTCTTACCTGCTAATGATATATTAGTTTGCCCTTGCTTATTGATGGTATCAAGTAATAGAAAAGTTCCTTGGTTACCAAAATCAACGGGACGATTATATTTTAGAAGAAAATATAAATACCCATTATCCGAAGAAAACCGAACTTCCTTTAAAGTGTCTTTCTTATCTTTTGTAAGATAACTATTCCTAACTCCAGCTAAGTCCCAATCCTTTGAGACACCGTCAACAATGATTTCTTGTTCCTTTTTTCCTGGTTCAAAACCATTTAAACCAAAATGCTGTTCATTTGTTTGCATGTTATTCCAGTATGGCCTTCGGTCTGGGTTATCAAAATCCATAGTGTTCCAAGTCCGTTTAAACCATTCATCCTGCCATGCGAAGACAAGCCCACCCATATATCCTTCTGAAACAATCGATTGATATAGATACTTATTAATATTCCCTTGTTCCTCTTCCGAATGAAACCCTTGGTTCATCCCATAAGCGTTCTTATGGGTTAAGCCTCTAGAAGCCGGCACACCAAATTCAGCTACAAGTACTGGCATTTGATGGGCAGCACGCAGTTCATTCAGATAGCCGGCATAATTGTTTTTCTTCCCAGTCTTATCAACATAGTTAAGGTACGACTCTTCAAAGTTTAGAAAGTCAGGATAGTATGGGTATATATGGTAGGATGCAAATAAACCTGAAGAAAACAACTTGGATGCTTTAATATGATTGGGATTAACCGATACCATGTCCTCATTCTCAAGCGGTTCAGCAGGATGCTTTAACATATCTGTAGTTAACCAGTTAGTAAAACTCATCGAATGCTGCCACATGTATTTATCGGCTTCATATTCAGCAGCATAGTCCATTAAACCAGCCAGCCAGACTTCAAAGGGATTTGCCTTTTCCGTTTTAAAGTAATCCCCTTTATATTGACCGATAGCTGAATGCTTTTCATTTGTGTTCATAACCATCGCAGGATCCCATTCTGTGCCGACAATTATTCCGAGGACATATTTTGAAATGTCATATTTATAAACACCAGAAGCATGACCAGACCGCTCAGGAAGCTTAGCCTTTCCATGGATAATATCAATCATATTTTTAATTTCCAGCTTCGCATCCTCTAGATTAACTTTGGCAAAGGCGTCTTGGGTTTGGATGAGATTTTCCTCATTAACCCAGGTACCATGAAATAGAAAGAGCGGCTTTTTAGCAATTTGGTTATATTCATAAAAGGCTTCATAAAATTGTGGCGGGTGAAGCGTATAAATTCTGATGGCATTGGCATTCATTTCGCCAATTTCTTTAAACCATCGGAAGTATTCTTCCTTGGTAATTGCCGTCTCCCCAGGAAAATATCCTGGCTTTCCAATCCCCATGTTCACGCCCTTGATTAACAGATTCTCCCATTTCCCATTCTTTTGAACCTGTATATAGGAATCTCCTGTTTGGCTATTTGACTTTATTCCATCACGGTCTGTCACTTCTACTTTTTCTTGATTCGCTATGTGGTGCAAGCCATTTTCTAAGATGTCCTTCATCATTGGAACGTATGATTCCCAATAAAAAGACTCGGTTGCTCCAACATTCCTTTTCCATATATCCAAGCCCTTTGTTTGGTAAATTTCAGGAACTTCGGATTCGTCTGCATAATCTCCTGAGAAATAATAGGAGGAATACTTAGCATTTTCGTGATAAATAACTGCAGGAAAATGGGTTGGGATCCCATATTCTTTTAGCGTTTCCTTTGCTTGCTTTGATATTGGCAGCTGATAAGCTGCTAATATTTCATCCTTATCTTTAGCTTCTATAATATCGAACCAATAGGTATACTTCCCATGAATATCGCGTGTAAAATGTTTCTTTCCTTTATCTGTTAATTGAAAAAGAAGCCCCTCATCATGAACATCCTTTTTCCCTATTACAACTACAAAATTATTTTTACTGACAAAAACGAATCCCTCACCAGTAAAGGACCATTTCTTGTTTTGTTTCTCATAATTCCCCTTTACCCATTCAGGTACTTCCATACTTTTAAGGTCCGAAAAAAATCGTCCAATCCAGCCAGACCATTCTACATTTAGTAAATTAGAAATCTCAGCTTTGGCGGTTTCTGATGTAGGGCTCGCAAAGGTATTAAATTCAGCTATTAATGTTTTTCCTTTTGACTGGATAAGTGCTTTTTCAATTAGATTGACTTCGCTTGATTTAAGTCCTCCGTATATTTTTTCAGACCTTTTTCCCGACAGATTCTGTCCCAAAAACTCTTCTTTATAAACCCCGTATTGGTCTGTTAAATAGACAACATCATATTTTTTCAAGTCCTTAGGCAGGGATGCAATCGTATATTTCTGTCCTTCTTTTGGTTCAAACCCCTTATAGTCATCGATCACCGAATATGGTCTTTTTCCATTTTTATAATATTTAGCATTGTTTAATATCCAAACAAGTCCCTTATGTTCTCTGTAGGAAGGATTTGGCACGGTCTTATCGACAATTAACACGTTTAATTTTTTAACAGGCTGAATTTGCCATAACCAAAAAGGACATGTCAAAATAATAAAAAAAAGAATTGTATAAATGATTAAATTGATGGGTTTTTTCATTCGGAAACACCTTTTCTCTTCATTTCTCCCCAACTTCTATCCCCGATTATCATTTGACATATTCCCTCACATCGCCAGAGTACAGTCATAGGCCTGTACCATATAGTTTCAGTTAAAGAGTATAAAAACAGCTTGATGATATCTGTTACTTTTGGATACCTTGTTAAGCTCCATTCTTCCAAAAGAACAGCGGTCATTGAAAAAATAGACCCATATAAACAGGAAAGAAGGAACAACAAAATAGAAAATTCAACATAGATACCGCCCAAAAATAAACAAAGGATCATAAAGAAATATCCTAATAATTCAATAACGGGACCCAAAAATTCAACAATCCAGAAGTATGGAAAAGATATAAGTCCAATCGACCCGTATTTTGGATTAAATGTTATCTTTCTATGAGTCCATAAACTTTCAAACAGCCCTCTATGCCAGCGTCTCCTCTGCTTGCGTAAGAATGTAATGTCTTCAGGAACCTCAGTCCAACATACAGGGTCAGGAACATACACAATCTTTTTCTTTGTATTTTTTTCTTTTAAGAGTCTATGGATTCTCACGACTAATTCCATATCTTCCCCAACCGTATCTGTTTTATAACCACCTGCAGCAATCACCCAGTGCTTGGAAAAAACACCAAACGCCCCAGAAATGATTAATAAAAGATTGTGACGGCTTAAGCCAATTCTCCCCATCAAAAAAGCTCGTAAATATTCGATAATTTGCATTACGACCAATGGTTTATTGGATAACTCAATTTTTTGAATATGTCCGTTAATGATTTGGCAGCCATTCGCGATTCGAACACTCCCACCTGAGGCAACAACTTCTTCATTTGAATCTATTATAGGCTTCATCACTTTTAAAAAGGCATCTGGCTCAAGAACTGAGTCGCCATCTAAAGAGCAAAAATAAGGGTAATGGGAAAAGTTAAGACCGACATTAAGCGCATCCGCTTTTCCCCCGTTTTCCTTGTCAATAAGAAACAAATTTGATAAAATGTCTGACTGATAAATTTTGCCAATTGGTTTTGTTTCCACCTGTTTTCTAACCACTTTTTTTATTTCCTTCATACCATAGTGTTCAATCACTTTTTCAAGTGTATGGTCAGTTGACCCATCATTTACCACAACCACTTCAAATGTAGGATAATTAACACTTAATAATGAGCGTACACTCTGAACAATACCTGCTTCTTCATTATAAGCAGGTACGATAATTGAAACAGGTTTGGTATAAAATTCATCCGAGTAATCTTCATAAGCTTGAACTCTGTCTAGTTGGTATTCCTTCCGAAGCTGAAAAAAGGAAATAACCAAAATAACGGAGTAGAAAGAAATGACAACTACCATATAAACTGCTATAAACCAAGCAAAAACAGTTACAACATCTCCCCAATGCAAAATTATCATTATTTATACCCCTTTATGAAGCCATTCCCAGGCCATGTCCTTGGCAAATGCATCCTTTGATGTTTCAAATACTTCCCGCAAAATCTCGTGCCCATTTGGAAATTGACAGATTGATTGGCCGGCCTGCGATCGAACCCACCATGTTTGATCATGTAAAAGTTCAATCAATCTCGATATACCTTTTACTTCTTTTAATGAACCCACAAGTTTAGCGGCTACCATTCTTTCTTCCCACTTGGTGGAATATAGAAGTTCTAAATAGGGATCTGGATTTTTTACATAACCAATTTCCGATAATGCCTTTAAGGCTCTCAGCTTGATTTCCCCTTTATAGTTGCAAAAAATATTTTCAAGAAAAGATAAATATTTAATCTCCTTTTTCATCGAAATTACATCAAGAATTGCTTTTTGTAATGGTGGGCTGCTTTTATGAAAATGTAGAATAAACTGTTCAAATTGTTGTTGCTCGAGGCGTATTAAGATATTACGATACTCGAATTCAGATAAAGAATTGTAGTGGATTGTCAGCATTTCAAATAAATTTTCATATTGGAATAAAGCTAGAATTCTCAAGGTATGAATAAGTTCTTCATGGGAAATTCGTTTTTTCTGGGATAGCTTATGTATATCATCGATAAGTAGGCTTAGTTTGAAATCCTCAATATGATAGAGGGTATTCATCCGTTGACTCCACTTTTTGCTTTTAAGCTGCTTATGATAATACTCTGCTAAATACATGGATGCTAATTCTGATAAACGTTTCTTTTCATCCTCACCCTCTAAAACTTTACTATACATGCTTAGAAGTTTTTCGGTGGCTTTCCGTTCAAGAACTGATTTAGGATTCATTCCCCTAGAATATCCTCCCTCCATAAGCATCGTAAAAAGGATGGATTGATAATTTTCTATATATTGTTCAATCGCCTTTCTGTTTTTACTAACTATTGCTTTTCTTATCGTTAAGTATATTAGTAAAACCATTAATAACCCTAAAATGGTTATAGTTAGAATTGTTAGGAAAAACAACTCATTTCTCAGCATTTTATTTCATCCCTTTGATTAACCGTTCTATCCTAGATTGAAGTTCTTTAATACTAAAAGGTTTGGTCATATAATCATCTGCTCCAAGCTTTAATGCACGTTCAATGTCCGTTTCACTTTTTCTCCCTGTCAACATAAGGACATGAATAATTCTTCTATTTTCTATTTTTTTTACTTTCTGGAGGATTTCGATTCCATCCATGACAGGCATGACACCATCTAGTATTAAAAAATGATCTCCTTTTTCCTCTAAGCGCTTGGATTCAAAAAATTGAAGACCATTTTCAAATGCCTCAAGGTTCAGTTCGTAATGATTAAAATCCATTACCTTAAGTATTCTCATTAGTATTGTTCGAATAATCGCATCGTCATCAATAACCGAAATGAACAAGGTTTTTTTCGTAATTTCATTAATTAAGCCCATCAACGATCTACTCCCTGATTGAAAATCATTCACTTATGATGAACAGACCTTCTCGGTATTTGATTCATTGCTTTTACTATTCCCTTTTTTCCTAACAGTTTGAATGTATTTAAATTTTTTTATTAATAAAACCATGTGTCACGCGTAAAATACAGAAAGTGTCGAAAAATAATAATTTTTGTCGAATTTCCCCAATTTTGAAAGTAGAAAAAAGGGATCCATCAAATTGGATCCCGAGATTGCTGCTTATATAAGATTTTTTACTTTATTTGTGCAGTTGTCCATTGCTGCCAATATCGATCCTCTAAATTGCTTTTCCTCAAGGGTAACAACTGCTTCAATCGTTGCACCGCCTGGGGTACATACATTATCCTTAAGTTCACCAGGATGTTTTCCAGTCTCAAGAACCATTTTTGCTGCACCCAGTACGGCTTGAGCAGCTAGTCGATAAGCCTGATCCCTAGGTATTCCCTGCCTTACTCCTCCATCTGCCATAGCTTCTATTAGCATATAAACATAAGCTGGTGAGGAACCACTGATTGCAGGTACGGCATCCATTAGTTTTTCATCTAGACGTTCGGTTTTACTAAAGGTGTGGAACACACTCTCTATCTCATTTATCTCGTTTTCGGAGAGATATTCATTTGCACAAATTGCACTCATTCCTTCTCCGACCACAGAAGGAGTATTGGGCATTGTTCGAACAACCTTTACTTGGAATCCAAACGACTGTTCAATATCTATTAATGTAATTCCGGCTGCAATCGTTACAATGATTACAGATTGCTTTATATCATTTTTTATTTCTTTTATGACAGTGTCATAGAGATCAGGTTTAACTGCAAGTATGAGTACGTCTGCAAACCTAGCAACGTCCCTATTATTTAATGAAGTAATAATACCGTATGCTCGTTCAATTATTTCAATCGTTTTTTCTGTATTCGCACTAGCCATGATGTTTTCTTTTGGAATCATTTGTGAATTTACAATTCCCCCCATCATAGCCTGAGCCATTTTTCCAGCTCCAATAAAACCTATTTTTTTCTTCATGTTAACTCCCCACCTATTTATACATTTCATTCTCCAGTACGATTATATTCTCTGCGTATGTAGTTCTCCCTATTTCTTTTGTATTTTCAACCAACCTATATATATTATCACAACATTGTTTTGCACCAATAACTAATAACGGCACACCGATAAAATCAATTTTTAAACCTCTAGAGAAAAATCCCCCCATAGACATTGCAAAAGGCACCGTTGGTGAAGTATTGGAGAAGACAATTTTCTCATCAAATTTAAATTTCTCTTGCAGCAATAAACACATTTCTTTTAATGCAGGAACCACATATTTGTTCCTTTTCCGTCCGATAGTGTATACAGAATGTCCATCTTCATCGATCCCATGGAAAATAATTTTCCCAAAATCGGCTTTTGTTAATTTATTAAAATATTTCACATTTAATATTTCTTCTTTCGTAAGTTTCCGTTCAGATTGTGGTAAATGTTTTAAGTGATAGGCTGCAGCTAAAGAAGTTGTATGTGTCCCACCAAAATCATTATAGATATAAATCATGGTATCATCCTTTATTTTTACTATGTATATTATGCACAATAATGCAACTGCCAATTCTTGTTACAGTCACAAAAGGATAAACTTCTCAGATTGTGGAGAAAGGTTCATTTTCTCGGCAATTTTTCATTTTATCTGATCCAAAATCCCGATTTTTATTAATTGATTTTCCCTGCTACCTAGCCTGTTGAAAATCCTATATATTAATAATTTTTAACAATTTAACTCTTTGAATTAATTTTAACGAAAGAGAATAAAATAAAAGGCTATCGAAAGTTTTTCGACAGCCTGAGAAGTTTATCACACAGGATAAACTTCTTTTACTTATTTATTTAAATCTTTAGGTGAAAAAGCTCCTGGAAGTAAGTCTTTTACTTTGAGTTTTAAAATATCACCCTTTAAGTTTGTTAGCACTACTTCCATTTCTGCATCACAAAGTTCTGAAATCACCTGACGGCAAGCCCCACAAGGTGAAACTGGCCCTTCAGTATCCGCCACAACAACGAGCGAATCAAATTGTTTTACACCCTCAGAGTACGCCTTAAACAAAGCCGTTCGTTCAGCACAGTTCGTCATGCTGTATGATGCATTTTCAATGTTACAACCATGATAAACTTGACCATCCTTTGATAATAGGGCTGCACCAACTTTGAATTTTGAATATGGTGCATAAGCAAACTCTCTCGCTTTTTTCGCTTCAACGATTAAGTCGTTTTTTTCCATCATGTTCACACTCCGCCAAGGAAATTTAATGCTGAACAATTTTTGTAATCCATTCAAGCAGGACGCCGCCAAAGTACACCCCGAAAACGCCAACGACAGCCGAAAATACTGGAGGTGCAGGTAACGGAAGCTTTAAAAATTTAAACAACATACCAACTATTAATCCGGCAATTAATGCCATTATTACGTCTCTCATCAAATAAACCTCACAATAGTTTTTTTAGTAATTGCTTAAAGATTGCTCACCTTTACTGATTGAAACACCAGAACTTGCACCAATGCGAGTTGCTCCAGCTTCTACCATTGCAATTGCATCTTCACGACTGCGAACCCCACCAGATGCCTTTACGCCAATTTCAGGTCCGACTGTTTGGCGCATTAAGCGAATATCCTCGACTGTTGCACCGCCTGTTGAAAAACCAGTAGAAGTTTTTACATAGTCTGCCCCAGCTTTTACAGAAATTTCACATGCTCTTATTTTTTCTTCTTTTGTTAACAAGCAAGTTTCGATGATTACCTTTACCAATGCTTTTCCCTTTGCAGCACCCACAACTGCAGCGATATCTCTTTCAACCAAATCATCCTGCTTATCTTTAAGCGCAGCGACGTTAATCACCATATCTATCTCATTTGCACCGTTATCAATGGCATTTTTTGTTTCAAATGCTTTTGTTTCTGATGTAGTTGCCCCAAGCGGGAAACCAATGACTGTACATACTTTCACTTCTGGGGTATCTGCAAGCATTTTAGCTGCAAAATTTACCCAAGTAGGATTTACACACACCGATGCAAATAAATATTTTTTCGCTTCTTCAACTAATTTTCCAATTTCTTCTTTTGTTGCATCTGCTTTTAATAATGTATGATCAATCATCCTAACAACATTTTGAGTCATAACCAATCTTCCTCCCTGTTTCCTGTAAATTTATATAAAGATTTTAATGGCATTTATCACAATGTAACTATATCAAACACACTGAACATTTGTAAATACATTTATGAACAAATGTAAATATTAATTTTTTTTAATTCTTATCAAGCAAGAATTGTGCTGTATATTGATCCGTAACGAGCACATTGGCGTACCCGCCTTTTAATGCTCCGTAAATTCCCTCAATTTTATTCGGACCTCCGGCTACAAGAATGGAATGGTCCTTTTTCTTTAATTCATTAAGATTTACTCCCAGTGTCCTTTCATTTAGGCTCTCGTTGCATACTTCTCCAGATTCATCAAAAAAACGCGAGCAAATATCACCGACTGCCTTTCCATAAAGAGACTTCAAGTCACTTTCTGTAAAATAACCTAGCTGAAATAATAAAGAGTCGGTTTTAATTGGACCAATCGTAAAGAGAGCAATATTGGCCTGACTTCCTAGCTCGAGGATTTTTCGAATATGACGATCAGCCTCCATTGCCTGTTTTACAACGACATGATCGACAATTGCAGGAAGCGGTAGATTATGGGGGGTTGTATGAAAGGCCTTGCCAAAAAGATATAAAATCTCCGATGCATACGTATTTGTTTCAGCGTGGCTAACACCGCCCTTTAATTGAACAACCTTTACCCCTTTTACAAATTTCTGCTTGAGTTCAACCGCAACATGGTATAAAGTTGTTCCCCAAGTCACCCCAATTATGTCGTCGTCCTTGACAATTTCATCAAGATAAACGGCAGCTTTTTCACCTAGATAATTCTTTATAATGTGATCTTCATATTGTGGAATCGAAGCGACAACCGCCTTTTTAAGATTGAACTTTTGTTCAAGCTGCATCGCAAGATTCTCAACATCTTCAGTAGGATCCAAAATATTGATTTGGACAATACCATCACTTTTCGCCTGCTGTAATAGACGGGATACAGTAGGGCGGGAAACTCCGAGCTTCTTGGCAATTTCATTTTGATTATAATCCAATAGATAATATAACTTTGCTGCTTCAATGACTTTCGCTAATTTTTCACGATCCACTGCTATCACCCTATGTTTTAATATTTTCTTAATTGTAACAAAAAAAACAAATGATTTCATTTATAGTTTACATTTGTAAACAACATTTTGAATTTAATTTCAATATATTTAAAGATGGGCTTTATTAGGACGGTGAATTTTCATCATCTATTATGGGGAACATTTATTAAGATATTTATCTGGTTTATTGAAAATTGAAAAAGACACGAAAAAGTCATCCGCTAATCTTCAGTTCTTCTATATACTGAATAAGGAAAATGATTCCTTCCGAGGAGGCGATACTTTGCAGAAATTAGGGGGATATATATACAAAAAACGTAAATGGGTACTCGTGTTTTGGATTTTTGTGATCCTGTTATTAGGATTTTTTGCATTAAAATTACCGACAGTTCTTAGCGGAAATGGTTTTGAGTATAAAGGCGAATACAATCAAACACGTAAGCTCCTCGAACAAGAATTTGGACATTCTAAATCCTCCATTATCCTTGTGTTCGAAAAAGATAAATCGGTTAGTGATGAGAATTTCAGGAAGTTCATTCAAGACATATTTGATAAAATAACGGCTATTCATGATAGGCAACAAATGATTCTTCCATTCGAGCAGGACGGGATGGTAAAGGATAATTATGCCTATGGACTTCTTACTTTTAACAAGAAGGCGGAGAGTCTTGGAAAAGAAATTAACCAATTAAAAGATGTACTTGAAAATAAAAAGGGCTTAAAGGTCACAATGACTGGTGAACCAATTATTGTTCAAGACCTAAATACTGCGAGTCAGGAAGATTTAGCAAAAGCGGAAATGATCGGTTTGCCGATTGCCTTAATCGTTCTTATCCTAGCGTTCGGAGGTCTTGTTGCTGCCTCTCTCCCGATTGTAATCGGTGTTGTTTCGATATTATGTACAATGGGAACCGTTTACTTTTTTAGTTATGGTGCTGATTTAACCATTTTTATATTAAATATTGTTCCAATGATCGGGTTGGCACTAAGTATTGATTTTGCTTTATTGTTTATCAATCGATATAAAGAAGAACTAAAAACCAAATCCATTCAGTCTGCACTTGAAATAACAGTATCAACCGCGGGACGATCCATCATCTTTTCAGGCCTTTGTGTTTTTATTGGCTTATCAGCTCTTTGGTTTATCAAAATTGATATTTTTCAAAATGTTGCGCTAGGCGGGATGACCGTAGTGTTAATTTCTGCCGTTTGTGCATTAACCTTTCTTCCTGCATTGCTTGCCATATTGGGAACCAAGATCAACAGATTAAGTATACTGCCCTTGGCAGACGAGCAAACAAGCATATGGTACCGATTTGCTAAGATTGTGATGAGGCGCCCTATTCTTATGACAGTTACAGCCCTTGTTATTCTTTTGGCAGGATTGATACCTCTTAAACAAATGGTTTTAGCAATTCCTGGTACTGAATCTCTGCCGCCAAATTACCCTTCACGAACTGCCTTGGAAGTATTTAAGGATCACTTCGTAGCAAAAGAACAGCGCGATGAGAAAAAAGTGACGATGGTACTAGAAACAAAAGGCAGCATTCTTGAAAAAAACAATCTTGAAAAAGTAAGTGAAGTGATAAAAAAACTTGATAACGACAGGCTCGTAAATTCTATAAACTCACCCTTTTCCGCCACAGGATTACAGGATGTGGACCAACTTTATCAAGTCCTCACCATTGGAAAAAATGCCAAGATGGCTCCTATTTTTGATTACTATATTAGAGATAATAAAATGCTTATCGAGGTGTATTTAAAAACAGGCGAACATTCTTCTAAAGCAAGACAATGGGTAGCTGATTGGTCTAATAAAGATTTAGGCTTAAAAGCTTCATTTGGCGGACCCATAAAATTTGAGCAAGAAATTTTTTCGGAAATATTCCAAAAAGCTCCCTACGGATTCTTATTGATTGTCATTTCTACGTTTGTAATATTAATGGCAGCTTTCCGCTCGATTCTTATTCCATTGAAAGCCATCCTAATGAATGTGTTAAGCCTGGGCTGCACCTTCGGAATTGTTGTCTGGATTTTCCAGAAAGGTCATTTAGGAATCACACCTGTTGATATTGCCTTAATTTTACCTGTGTTTGTTTTTACACTTGTTTTTGGTCTTTCAATGGATTACGAAGTATTTCTCATCTCGAGAATACAGGAATTCTATTTAAAAACAGGTGATAATAGTGAGGCTACAATTTCTGGTTTGACTTATACCAGTAAAATTATTACCTCAGCCGCTGCCATTATGATTGTCGTTACTGGTGCGTTTGCTTTTACTGGGGTTATGCCAGTTAAGCAATTAGGGGTGGGAATTGCCATAGCAATTTTCATTGATGCGACGATTGTGAGGATGGTCTTGGTGCCAGCCTTGATGAAGCTGCTTGGCGATTGGAACTGGTGGTTTTTTGGCAAAAAAAATAAAAGACTACATAGATCAAGTAAAAAGCCAGCCTAATTTCACTTGATTGTCAAAAAGAATCATAATTCAATTAGAAGTATGAATACTAAGAATACCTTTAAAGCCAGATTCTGAAGGAGGTATTCTATTTGCATAAAAAAACTCTTCTTATCCTTTTTCTTTTATGTCTTTCGCAAACTTCCTTTTTGTCTATTGCAGAGAGTACGCCAAATCAACAAGGAGTAGTTGATTTACGTATCCTAGAAACAACCGATTTGCATGCATCTTTAATCAATTATGATTATTATCAAACAAAAGCAGACAACCGAATTGGACTTGTAAAGACTGCAACACTTATCCGTACTGCAAGGAAGGAAGTCCAAAATTCTTTATTGTTTGATGATGGAGATCACCTTAAGGGAAATCCTCTTGGAGAGTATTTAGCTAGAATTCGGGGAATTCATAGGGGAAAAATACATCCAGTTTATCGTGCCTTTAATTTTTTGGACTATGATGCGGTTGCCATTGGTAATCACGAATTTAATTATGGACTAGATTTCTTAAATGCCGCCATAAAGGGTGCCAAGATGCCAGTCATCAATGCAAATGTTTTCTCTGTTAAAAAGAATAAACCCTATTTTACCCCCTATGTTATTTTAAAAAGGGATGTGGTTGACCAAACAGGAAGAAAACATGAACTAAAGATTGGGGTCATCTCATTTATGCCAACACAAATCATGAAATGGGATAAGGCGAATCTTGAAGGGAAGATTACTGCAAAACCGATTGTTGATTCAGCGAAAGAATTTATACCGATCATGAAGTCTAAAGGAGCGGATATCATTGTCGCCCTTGCCCATACAGGAATCAGCTACGAGCCATATAATGCTGAATCAGAAAATGCTGTCTATTATTTAACAAAAATCCCTGGAATTGATGCCGTGTTAGCTGGACATTCACATAGCGTCTTCCCAGGACCTGTTTATAAAAATTCTCCTCATACCAACATAAAAATGGGGCAAATAAATGGAAAGCCTGTTGTAATGGCTGGGGCTTTTGGAAGCCGACTTGGGATTATTGATCTCAGAATCCAAAAAAGCAACGGTACGTGGAGGGTAGTAAAAGGGACATCTTTAACAAGACCCATTGCTGATGAGTCAGGAAATCCTCTTGTAAGGAAGGATAAAGGACTATATAAGTTGGTTAAACCTGAGCATCAGGAAACGGTAGATTTTATTAAAAAATTGGGGCTTTAATAGTTATAAGATTTTCTTTACATCCAAAGGATAATTTTATAAAATAATGTAGAATATATATTTGGTGTTTTTATTGGGGGAGTCTGTCAAACAGGCTCCTTTTTGTCATTTTTTACTATTGTATTAGATAAAATATTTGGGAGAAGAGGTCGCTACATGTCAACACAAGCACTAATCGCAATTGGTGTATTTTTAATTACATATGCCTTTATTGTCACAGAAAAGATCCATCGCACGATCATTGCCATGACCGGCGGAATTATGATGGTATTACTAGGAATTGTTGGGCAGGAAAAGGCACTTCATCATATCGATTTTAATACACTCGGATTGCTAACCGGTATGATGATCATAGTTGCTATAACTTCTGAGACTGGTCTGTTCAAATACATAGCTATTTGGGCTGCTAAAAAAGTGAAAGGGGATCCTATAAAAATCTTGCTGGCGCTCGGTACCATAACTGCATTGGGTTCAGCGTTTTTAGATAATGTGACAACGGTACTCTTAATGGTTCCAGTTACATTCAGTATCACAAGACAGCTTCGAGTAAATCCGATTCCCTTTTTAATTACCGAAATTATCGCATCAAATATTGGAGGAACATCCACACTGATTGGTGACCCTCCGAATATTATGCTAGGCAGCGCCGTGAAGGAACTTACCTTTATGGCATTTATTAATAATCTTACAGCCATATCATTCTTTATCCTATTCGTTAATATTGGAATATTAGCATTCATTTATCGGAAACAGCTTAGGACATCAGAAGAATTAAAAGCTAATCTTATGGACCTGGATGAAAAGGAAGAAATAACGGATAAAAGGTTATTAATCAAATCATTAATTGCCCTTTTGCTGACGATTTTGGGATTCTTCCTGCATCAACTGCTTCACATTGAATCAGCCACTGTCGCGTTGGCCGGTGCCTTTCTGCTTCTTCTCTTAACAGGGGAAAAATATTTAGATAAAGCATTTTCAAAAGTTGAATGGACAACCATTTTCTTTTTTATCGGACTGTTCGTATTGATATCAGGTTTGATAGAAACAGGGGTGATTTCGTTATTAGCAGATTATTCTGTACACCTTACAGGGGGTGATGTTACTTCTACATCGATATTAATTCTCTGGGTAAGCGCCATCGCATCTGCCTTTATTGATAATATCCCGTTTGTCGCTACAATGATTCCTATGATTAAAGATATGGGAGAACTAGGAATAAATAATTTAGAGCCACTTTGGTGGAGTCTATCGTTAGGGGCATGTCTTGGCGGAAATGGTACATTAATTGGTGCAAGTGCCAATGTGATTGTTGCCGGGCTAGCAGCGAAGGAAGGGCATCCGATTACTTTTGGTAAATTCTTGTTAATTGCCTTCCCATTAATGATTTTATCGATCATAATCTGTACGGTTTACATTTATCTAAGATATTTAATTTAGTTGTTTAGACAACAAATAGTGAAAGAGATTAAATGGATCTAAAAAATGGCTGCCATCAATCTGGCAGCCATTTCTATTATCGTTTAATATCTTAATTTTTAAGCCCCTTAAAGCATTTAACGACATTTTCAACTGTGAAACCATACTTCTCAAGTAATATACTTTCAGGCGCAGATGCCCCGAACTGATTGATGGCAATGACGCTGCCATTGTCCCCAATATATTCTCTCCATCCTATTGACGAACCCATTTCAATAGCAAGACGTGCTTTAATATTTTTAGGAAGGATTGATTCTTTATATTCAAGCGATTGTTTCTCAAAACGATCCCAGCTTGGCATACTTACAACTGATACAAAAATCCCTTCACTTTCAAGCTCTTTTTGAGCTGCGATCGCTAAGGCCACTTCGGATCCTGTTGCAAGCAATAAACCGTTAGCATTGCCGTTTGCTTCTGAAACAACATATGCACCTTTTTTAACACCTTCATAAACCGTTTGTTGTGAAAGCGCTAATGTCGGTAAGTCTTGACGTGTTAAAACAAGGGCCGTTGGCGTATCTGTGCTTTCCATTGCTAATCTCCAAGCGGCAACAGTCTCCTTCGCATCCGCGGGGCGAAGAATGGAAATTCCCGGCATTGCACGTAATGCTGCTAGCTGTTCAACTGGTTCATGTGTAGGTCCGTCTTCACCTACAGCGATGCTATCATGTGTAAACACATAAGTAACAGGAAGCTTCATTAAGGCAGCTAGACGAATTGCTGGACGTAAGTAATCAGAGAATACGAAGAAAGTAGAACCAAATACTTTAACGCCGCCATGAAGAGCCATCCCATTTAGTGCTGCACCCATTGCGAATTCACGAACTCCGAACCAAATATTGCGACCTGCATAGCTATCAATATAGTAATTTTTTTCTGATGTAATAAGTGTTTTGTTCGATCCTGCTAAATCTGCAGACCCCCCGATAAAATGTGGGACAACATTGGCTGCCGCATTCAGTGTTTTCCCCGATGATACGCGAGTTGCGATTTTTTCTCCTTCTGTAAAAACAGGTAAGGCTTCTTCCCAATTTGTCGGAAGCTCTCCAATGATCGCCGCTTCAAATTGCTTAGCGAGCTCTGCGTAGTCCTTCTTATAACTCGCATATAATTCATTCCATGCATTTTCTTTGAGTTGGCCATCTAATGTAAATTGCTTGAAATGCTCTTTTACTTCTTCGGGAACGAAAAATGGCTCTTCATTTTCCCAATTATATACAGCTTTTGTTAACTTAATTTCTTCTTTCCCAAGTGGAGACCCATGGGAAGCAGACTTACCAGCTTTATTTGGAGAACCATAGCCGATCACGGTTTTAACCTCAATTAAAGTAGGGCGATTCAACTCTGTTTTTGCTTCTTGTAATGCTTTTTGAATAGCATCAGTATCATTTCCATCTTCTACACGAATCACTTGCCATCCATAGGCTTTAAATCTATCCTCCACACTTTCAGAGAAAGATAAATGCAAATCTCCATCTAATGAAATGTCATTTGAATCATACATAACAATTAGTCTTCCAAGTTTAAGATGGCCTGCCAGAGATGCTGCTTCAGCAGATACACCTTCCATTAAATCACCATCTCCACAAATACCATAAGTATAATGATTAACGATGTCATATCCCTCTTGATTGTATGTAGCTGCAAGATGTCTTTCCGCCATTGCCATCCCCACAGCCATAGCAACCCCTTGTCCTAATGGCCCTGTAGTTGCTTCTATCCCAGGAGTATGACCAAATTCAGGGTGACCAGGAGTTCTGCTTCCCCATTGACGGAAGTTTTTCAAATCGTCAATGGTTACGTCGTAACCGAATAAATGTAATAAACTATATAGAAGCATTGATCCATGACCTGCTGATAATACAAATCTGTCTCTGTTAAACCATTTAGGATTCACTGGGTTATGATTCATTTCTTTTGCCCAAAGCGTGTAAGCCATTGGGGCTGACCCCATTGGCATGCCAGGATGACCAGAGTTAGCCTTTTCGATCCCATCAATCGATAAGATACGAATCGTATTTATAGCTAATTGATCAAGTTTTGTTTCATTAAGTAATGTTGTCATGTGCTATTACACTCCAAATCTATTAATATTGAATACCAACCTTGTTATAGAGCAGTTTGAAAGGCTTAGTTTTCATTACCCAAAGCCTTCCAAACCATTTCGTAAACCTTTTTCAAGGGAATGTTATGTAGTTGTGCAATGCTTTTGCATTCCTCAAACTCCGGAGCTCTTTGCACAACATGTCCTTCATAAATTCCTTCTTTTACTGTCACTGCACCCCACTCAGTTGTAACCTTCCTAAACATTCTTTCTAACCGGTGTACTGTTAACGGATAATAGCGTATTCCTAGTGTGGTGGTTTCCTTAAAAAGAATTTCCTTCATTGTATTTATATGTTTCATCGAGCAAAGCAATTGAAGCAATACGCCTGGTCTATTTTTTTTCATATAAATCGGGGTATAGAAGACATCATTAGCGCCAGCTTCAAACAGCAAGTCCATCACATAGCCAAGCCATTCTCCAGGAATATCATCGAGATTAACTTCCATTTTGACCATCTGATCATCAAGATGCTCATTACTGGGAGGAAGATGAGAGACCATTGAATCATTTCCTTTCTTTCATAAAAAGGATTTAAGAGCTATATTTCTATTCCCCAATGATGACACGGAGCACATTGGGATGGTTTATAAAGGTCTTCGTTCCAGCACCATAACCAATGGATGTAACCTTCATGGATGGTATGGGGCAAAATTCTTCTGCCAGTACAGCGACAATCGCTGCCCCCGTTGGAGTAGTGAGCTCGAAACGAATGTCCGATTGTTCAATTGGTACACCTTTCAAAATTTCAAGAGTAGCCGGTGCAGGGACAGGATAAATACCATGGTCAATATGGATACGTCCAGTTCCTACTGGGATGGGTGATGACTTGATTACGTCTATTTCTAATTGATGAATTAAGATAGCAGCTCCTATAATGTCAATAATCGAATCTACTGCCCCTACTTCATGAAAATGGACCTTCTCTAGTGGAATTCCATGGATATGTCCTTCTGCTTCACCGATTCTTTTAAAAATTTTTAAAGCCATTTCTTTCACTGGCTCAGCAAAACCAGCACTCTCAATTAATCCAACAATATCCTTATATGCACGGTGCTCATGATGATGGTGCTCATGTTCGTGGCTATGACTGTGATGATGGTGATTATGATTATGGTCATGGTCATGATTGTGGTCATGATTGTGGTCATGATCATGGTCATGATCGTGCTCATGATCGTGCTCATGTTCATGTTCATGATGGTGCTCATGACCGTGCTCATGACCGTGCTCATGGTCATGTTCATGATGGTGCTCGTGATCATGGTCGTGTGTATGGTCCTGAACATTATTCAATAGCACCACGTCAAATTTGGTACTTGTAATCCCATTCTTAACTAGCTTTGTCCATTTCAACTTATATTCATCATCAATATGAAGTTTTTTTAATTCTTCTACTAACCGATTGGGATCTGCTCCGGCATCGATAAGGGCTCCAATGACCATATCTCCGCTGATACCTGAAAAACAATCAAAATAAAGTGTTTTCAATTTTTTCTGGCCCCTTTTTGTGCAAGTTGATCAATTAATACTGCGTTATATCCCCCGCCAAACCCATTATCAATATTCACGACACTAATCCCGGATGCACATGAATTTAACATGGTTAATAAGGCAGATAGTCCATTAAAGTTTGCCCCATACCCAATACTTGTTGGGACTGCAATTACAGGATGTGATACAAGTCCGCCTACTACGCTTGGAAGTGCCCCTTCCATACCTGCAACTACAACTGAAACCGTGGCATTTTGAATTTCCTCAGCATGGCTTAACAGGCGATGAATTCCAGCAACACCCACATCATAGATACGATGGACCTTGCTTCCTAATACTTCAGCCGTCACTGCAGCTTCTTCTGCAACCCTTAAATCCGAGGTTCCTGCACAAATCACAGCAATATACCCTTGTGGATCCCCCTCACTCGCATAGTCCTCTTTCCAAAAAAGAATTTGTGCTTCTTCTTTGTAGATAAAATCAGGGCAAGAACGTTGGACAATATCTGCCTTTTCTTTGGAAATTCGAGTGACGAGCACTTGGTTGTTTCGAGCTCGTAACACTTGAATAATTGAAACGATTTGTTCAGTCGTCTTCCCTTCACCGTACACGACCTCTGGGAAACCTTGACGTTTCTTACGATGATGGTCAATTTTAGCAAATCCCAAATTTTCAAATGTTGCTAATTGCTCTTTAGCTTCTTTAACACTTAGGGTACCTCTTTGAACCTGCTCTAAAATTTCTTCAAGCATTCGTTCTCCCCCTTAATATTCACTTCAAAAATGTTTTGTCATTCCACTTGCCAATTTTTCATAGTTCTCATATATAATTCTATATTTTTCACTATTTTCCTTAATAGGAACGATTGCTTTACCCATTGGAATATTCTTTTTAATCTCTTCAAATGAATTGACTTTACCAGTTGCCACTAAAGCTGTCCAAGCTGCTCCCCATGCTGCACTGTGATAGCTCTCCGGCACATAAATTTCCGCATCGAATACATCTGCCATCATTTGCAGCCACAATGGAGATCTGGATAAACCACCGTTAGCATATATCTTTTGATGTTTCCCAGCTAACCTCTCTAATGCCTTGCCAATTTGAAAGAGGTTAAAAGTGATTCCTTCTAGAACAGCTCGGATAAAATGTTCTCTTTTATGAGTTACAGATAATCCAAAGAAATTCCCTTTTGCCCGTTGATTCCAAATCGGCGCTCTTTCGCCATTTAAATAAGGGTGAAAGATGATTCCGTCTGCGCCAAGCGGAACCTTTTCTGCATCGGCAAGGAATTCGGAGAAGTCTCTTTGGTCGTTCAAAAGGTCTTTTAACCATTGTAAGGCAATCCCGCCATTATTTGTTGGACCTCCAATGATAGAAAAATCTTCAGTAAAGGAATAACAAAAGGTTTCTTGATTTTCACTTATCTTAACGCCTTTTGTGATTTGTCTGATGGCCCCGCTAGTTCCAACTGAAACGGCAACTTCACCAGGGAGAATCGCTCCAATTCCCAAGTTAGCCAATTGGCCATCGGCAGCACCAATCACAAAAGGAAGTTCCGGGTCAATTCCCATTTCTTCGGCAATTTGTGGATTAATCCCTGTTAATATCTCAGTTGGAGAGACAATTCTTGAAAGCTGACCATCATGAATATCCGTTAGAGATAATAATTTTTGATTCCAAGTATGTGTGGCAGGGTTAAATAAACCTGTCGCAGATGCCATCGAATAATCAATAACCCGCTGATTAAACCAGCATTGTAGTAAATACTCTTTAATCGACATAAAGTACTTTGCCTGGAGGTAGGGTTCATATTTTGTTTCTTTCATCCATAACAACTTAACGAATGGTGTCATTGGATGAACCGGTGTTCCTGTGTTTGAATAAACCTCGTTACCCATTGTTTCTATCACTGATTCTGCTTGTAGATAACTTCTTCCATCAGCCCAAATTAAGGCCGGAGATATTGGACAGCCATTCTCATCTACACAAATCAGGGAATGCATTGCAGCTGAAATCCCGATTGAAATTAATTCATTTTTCTCAATACCAGCTTTTTGGATCGCCTCTTTGATTGCTTTTACAGCTGATTGTTCAATCTCAATGGGGTCTTGTTCCACCCATCCTTGCTGTGGATAATTGAATGTGTTCATTCTCTCGGCTTCTGCGATTAATTTACCTTGTAAGTCAAATACGCATGCTTTAACACTTGTAGTTCCGATATCAAGTCCAATTACAACTTCTCTTGACATGCTTCCTCTTCCTTTTCACATAACAATAAGTAATATTGAAGTTTATAATGTTCCTTTATTGCTATTTATATTATGTTAAAATAAGAGGCTTTGGACGATCCAAAGCCATTTTTTTAATGTACATTCCTAAGACAAATAGCGGAGCAGTAAGCTATTCAGATAACACCTTATTCATGCTTCCACTCTGATATCCTATTAAATCTAAGGTGATATATTTGTAACCATACCCTTGAAGTGCTTTCACGATCGAGTCATGATTTTCAAGAATCGCCTTCATATCATTAGGTTCTACTTCGATCCTTGCAATATCCTGATGTGTTCGGACCCGTACCTGATGGATATCAAATGATTTTAAATAAGCTTCGGCTTTTTCAACCTTCGTCAGCTTTTCTTTTGTAATATATTCACCGTAGGCAATTCTTGAAGAAAGACAAGCTAAAGATGGTTTATCCCATGTCGGCAAACTAAATTCCCGGGAGAGTTCTCTGATCTCCTGTTTAAACAGATTAGCTTCTAGGAGAGGACCGCGTATCCCCTTTTCTTTAGCGGCTTGCATACCTGGTCGAAATTCATTCATATCATCAGCAATGACTCCATAAACTACATTTTGAAAGCCCTTTTCTTCCATAACTGGAATTATGTGATCAAATAAACTGCTTTTACAAAAATAGCATCGATTTTTATTGTTTTCCGCGTATCCTGGGATTGCGAGTTCAGATGTTTCAATCACTTGGTGCCTGACACCAATTTGATTTGCAAGTACTATTGCCTCTTCAAGCTCACTAGAAGGGTAGCTTTCAGAGTCTGCTGTAATGGCGAGAACATGTTCAGCACCTAATGCGTTCACAGCAGCCTTTAATAGAAATGTACTGTCCACTCCTCCTGAAAATGCTACAACCACGGATTCCATTTCTCGGAGAATAGACGTTAATTTTTCGTATTTCTCTGTTAGCATGGTCCTTTTCTCCCCCCTATCCCTCATCTAATATAAAGTCAGCCATTGTTAATTTATTTATTGAGCTGTAGATTTATGTGTACCTTGGATTATATAGTCATGCTGCCAAAGCCGCCATCAACCCGAACGAGGGTTCCTGTTACGAAACTTGACGCTTTCTCAGAAGCAAGCCAAACAGTAGCACCTTGTAACTCTTCCGCCTCACCAAAACGATTCATTGGGGTATGTCGCATGATTGATTCAATGCGTTCTTTGTCTAAAATTTTTCGGTTTTGTTCAGCAGGGAAAAATCCTGGAATAATTGCATTGACACGAATCCCATTTGGAGCAAATTCACGAGCTAAAAACTGTGTAACGCTGTTAAGGCCTGCTTTTGATACGGAATAGGTAAACACTCTTGAAAGTGGTGTTGTTGAAGAAACGGATGAGATATTAATAATGCTTCCTTTTCTATCCTGCTCAATCATTTTCTTCGCAAAAATCTGGCAGGTTAACACAATTCCTTTTAAATTTATATCCATAATTTTGTCCCATTCGTCCATACCAAGTTCAAAAAATGGTGTAGCACTATTTGTACCTGGTGCATTTAAAAGAATGTCCCAGCCGCCGGACCATTGTTCAATTTCATTCGCAACGGTAATTAAAGAATCCTTTGAACTAACATCTGCAGAAAATGCCTTTGCTTCCCCGCCGTTCTCTTCAATTTCCTTGACAACTTCCTCTGCTTTTTCAAGATTACGTCCTACAATCGCAACTTTTGCCCCTTGAGAAGCCAAGCCTTTTGCCATCGCTGAACCCAATACACCATTTCCACCAATTGCGACTGCAACTTTTCCACTTAAATCAAATAAATTTGACATCATTCTTCTCCCCTTTGTTCTATTAAAATAAATTTCCATTTTCATTAAAAGGAATATCATAAAGATCTGAACTTAGTTCCATATTTGGATGCTGTTTTACATATTCAAGTAAAGGCTCAGACACTTCAATTTCACTTAACACTAATGTATTTTTAATGCGGACTAATTTGACGTTTCTAAAATCTAAAATATTACATGTTTTAATAGCCGCTTGGATCGCTTGTTTATCGTTTGGTAATGTCGTAGCAATTTTTGTAGGTGCAACAACGGTTGAAGTTAAACCATTTGCATAAGTTCCTTCTTTGTCCATCTTGTCTATTAGCCGTTGTGTCGTAAAATCAGCCGTTCCTACGCCGTTGGCATTACCCTCTGATTGATGTGTTACATCGAGCACCACCATTTTGTTAACCTCAGGTCCACCAGATGCATACGGTGTTGGATAACGTCCCGTAATATTCGGATCCATACCATCCCCACTAATATTTTTACCGATTTCATCAATTACAAGGACATCCAATTGATCAAAGAAAAGCTTTGGTAATAACTCTTTTGCTTGTTTTTGAAGTTCATGTTCTCTATTAATAATCTCTTCTGGAGTAAGTACATCAATAATTGCAACTTTATCAAATGCATTTTCAACTGTTGCAACTCCGAAAAGTATGGGGGTCTCTTCCATGATGATCTTTGCCATGGCTGGTACATTTTCTGCCATATATTTAAATCCCATTTGATGACAGGCTTCTGCCCCTTTTTGCTTTCCTAATCCAATGCTAATCATCTTCATAATTCCACTTTCCACTTGTCCACGAAAAGCTGTGTGTGGTTTCACACGATTAATAACAACGATTCCGTCCGCTTCTGAAGCAAATTTATCCACATAAACTGGTAATCCATTCGGCAGCTCACTAATCTTTACTACATCCATTGAAGATCGAATCTCGCAACCGACACTTTCTTCGTTTACACCAAGGTGCGCTAAAACTTCGCGTTGACCCTCTGCAGTCGCCCCCCCGTGACTCCCCATACTCGGTACAATGAATGGTTTTGCTCCTAAATCTTTAAGAAACTTGACTGTTACTGCAGTAATTTCAACGAGGCGATCAAGTCCGCGGCTGCCAACAGCAACCGCAATTTCCATCCCAGGCTGGACTTTTTTCTGAATATGTACATGCTGTAATTGTTCCTTCAGCGTAGTACCAAGGTCATCAATCTTTGTGTTATCAAAGTGAACTTTTACCTTTGCCATTTTAGGAACTGGAATATCTTTTAATAATTCTTGTAGGATACCCATGTTTGTATCACTCCTTTTTTTTACCTATTAAAGTTTTCCTCATTCTATTACATTCCATGTATTGATGAGGCTATAATGAAATCCCCCTGTAATCCCTTACAAAAGAAACTAAAAAAAAGTATTATTCATTAATTTGTTTACCAAACAAACTAATTACTTGTATAATATCATTATGGCTAAATTACGTCAATATTTATAAGTTATTTCCTTTTAAAAATAGCAAGGAGGTTCTTTATGCTCACAGGAGATGCAGCATTTATCAAAAAGATGAACAAGTCTTTAATCTTAAGTAAAATTATTGAGCATAAATTGATATCTAGAGCGGAGCTTTCAAAAATTACAGGATTAAATAAAGCAACGATCTCTGTACAGGTATCAGATTTATTGGACAAAGAATTAATTATTGAGACACAACAGGAACACAAAAGTTTGGGGAGAAGGCCAATCATGCTCTCAGTTAACAGAGAGGCAGGTTTTGCCCTGGGAATCGACCTAGATAAAAATTCCATTACTTTTACCATATCGGATTTAATCGGTACTTCCGTTCAGACCGATATAATTGAACTTCAAGTATCTGATTATGATGTCATTCTTAAGTTATTAATAGAACAGATTACTTGTTATAAATTTAAATTTGCCCATACTCGTTACGGTCTTGTTGGAATTACCATTGGAATACATGGAATTGTGAATAAAGATGAAATGATTGATTTTGTCCCTCAACACGGTTGGCGAAACAAAACCTTAAAAAAAGACTTAGAAAATGAAATAGGAGTCAATGTTTATATCGAAAATAATGCCAACTTATGCTCCATTGCGGAAAAGGTGTATAAGCACCACCAGAGTAACAACTTATTATCTGTCAGTTTGTATTCCGGAATTGGTCTTGGATTTATTATCAATGGTGGATTATTCAAAGGATTCCACGGTTACGCTGGTGAGATTGGGCATATGATTGTCGTTCCAAATGGACTCCCCTGCCGTTGCGGAAATTTGGGATGCTGGGAACAATACGCTTCCGAATTGAGTTTTATTACCCAATTTGCTGAAAATCAAAAAGAACTAGCTTTCAACCTTGAAGATTTTCAAAATCGGATCAATGAACATGACCCTGTTTTCCTCAAAGAGATAGATCGATTTATTATGTACCTATCTATTGGATTAAATAATTTAATTAACCTTTATAATCCTGAAATCTTAGTGGTAAATAGTGAAATCCTTCGTTTATATCCTAATGCAGCTGAAGAACTTAAAGCCCATCTCTCTTCTTCAATTAGCCATTATTCGGAATTGTTGATCTCAGAATTTGGCAAAAGGGCGTGTATCATGGGTGCCTGTGCTTTGACCATTCAAAACTTTTTAGGGGTATCAGAGCTTTGTTTAACTTTGTGTGAGGAAAGCTTTCTCGATAAATAGAATAACCAAAAAGTAACTATCAGCCTTCATTCTAGAGGGCTTTTTCTTTTTCATTTGGAATGAATGAAATAGCGAGAAAATCGGCGTAATTATAAGAAAAAGGTTGATGTTAACACTTTCATAACCAATGTTCCCGTTTTCATCGTGTTTGTTTCCGTTTTCAGTGAGATTGTTTAAATTTTGATAATAAATGATAATAAGAGTATCAAATTACTAGGAGGAATTGTAATGAAATATTTAATTAGTTTAGTAGTTAAACAAATTGAAAAAAATGCTGAATACATTCCATTTCATCTATCTGAACCAGTCAGAACCAATTCACTTAAATAAAATGTGAATTGGTTTTTTTTTGACTTTGTTAAACTTGGCTGTTGATTTCCGCTCCAGGTGCTTCGCTCCAATCAACTTGGATATAAAATCAACAATGTCCTATAACACAGCCTTTTTAAAAAAAGAAAGTGCCTGACACCATAGTGCCTGACACCCAATTTACTTCATATCTTTTTACGGTCGTTTTAATTTTAAAACCATTCGCCAAATCCTAGTTTTCTCAGGTGATTTGCTGAAATTTCTAGGCACTCAAATGGGTCACGACCATACGTATTATCTTGTTCTACCAAGAAATATTGAGCCCCACTTTCTAGACCTGCCTCAGTAATCGCTTTGATATCAAGGTTTCCTTCCCCAAGTTCAGCAAATTCAATCGTATTCGTAAAGACTTGCATGAATTTAACCATATCCTTAAAGTCTACTTCACTTAAATCCATCTGTCCGATCCGATAATCTTTCAAGTGCAATAGAGAAATCCGACCAGCATATTTTTTAACAAACTCGATTGGATTTTCACCAGCTCTTTGAATCCAGTGAACATCTAACTCAAAACCAAGCTTAGAGGTATTATTTTTAATGATATCCAATAAATATTCACCATCATATTTTTGGAATTCAAGGTGGTGTGTATGATAATACAATTCAATTCCATACTCTGCCAATCTATGAGCCATCGCTTCAGCTTTTTCAATAAATTCCATAATTTTATCTTTATGTCCCATACAAGTTAACGGCAGCATTCCAATTCTTAAAAAATTACAGTCCAATGTCTTACAATCATTAACAATTTTTTCAAAGTCATTCGTTAACGTCTCGCCAGGCACACCAGGTAGCATGGGTTCTAAAGCAGCAGAAAGGGCAGCAATTTTGATATCAAAATCTTCACTTGCTCTTTTTAACTCCGCTACGTTTTCTGCTGTCATTGGAATTTGTGATACTTCTACAGCACCATATCCAAGCTCTCTTACTTTTCTCATTGTTTCATAGGCACCAAGTTCGTCCACTTTGCCTTTTAGCATCATCATTTGAACGCCAATTTTACCTTTTTTCATGGTTACCCCTCCATTTTTATTGTTTGTTTTGTCTCGGATGATTTTCGAATTGCATCAATCATTTGAATGGAAACTAATGCATCCTTTGCATGAACATATTCATGAGTATTTTGGGCGATGCAATTATAGAATTGGTTAATAGTTTTGAAATGGCTAGCCCCATAATAGAATTTGCTTCCAGGCAGTCTCGCATCCTCCACCAATTCTACCTTTTTACCCTCTTCCGTCACTCTCGTAAGAATGCTATCTTTGATGTTGAATTTTCCCTTTTCTAAGACTACCTCTAGCTCGACACTTGCATTTTCTGCATTGGCATTCGTAGAAAAGAATAACCCCTTTGCACCATTTTTAAACTGAATATGAGCCGACGCCGTATCTTCGACTTCAATTCCGTAGTCCAATAACTGGTCAATGGTTCCTCTTATTGCTTCAATTTCACCGCCGAGCAGCTGTAGTAAATCTAAGGTATGAAGAGCTTGGTTAATCATTACGCCGCCGCCGGCATACTCCATTTGACCCCGCCAGGGCTTAACATCATAATAAGCCTTTGGTCTAAACCAAGGTACCAAACCCTTTACTCCAGTGATCTTGCCGTATTCGCCGCTCTTAACCATTTCTTGAAGCATTTCAAAAGTTTCATTATATCGGTTTTGTAAACACACGCCGATTTTAACGTCACTGTGTTCTTCCTCAAGTTTTACAAGTGCCTGTCCCTCTTCAGTGTTCAAGCCAAGCGGCTTTTCTTGAAATACATGTACTTCCTTTTCTACACAAGCTTTTGTTACAGGGTAGTGTAGGTAGTGAGGCAGACAATTATGGACACAATCAAGGACTTCTTTTTCTAGCATCTCATGATAATCTGTATAAAAGTTTACCCCAGGTACGGTATCTTTTAATGATTCATTAATATCACAAACTGCCACTAACTCAGCATTTGGGTTAGCTTGTATAGCTGGAATATGAATTTTAGAAATATCTCCAAGTCCTATTACTGCTACATTTAGCATCAGCCTATCCCCTTTGCAAACAAACTCATGGCATGAAGGCTATGAGTTCGTTTGAATGATAAATCTCTTAAATGTATATGATTATTTTCTAACAGGATACTTATTTTCTTCTTCAATCTTTTTATTTAATTCTGCTAAATAGACCTCTTCATCAATCGGAAGCTCAACTTCTTTACCTAACCAGCTTGATAAGTGGATAGCATTTGCCAAGGCTACTCCATTGATCCCATCGCTTCCAGGCGCGATTAATGGTGTGCCATCTATAATATTTGCTGCGAAGTTCTCCAAGACAGCAATATGTTGGCCGCCCCAAACACTTTCGAATACAATCTCTTCTGTGCTATAAATATCTGAAGTGTCTCCACCCATGAAAATACTCATGACATCTTGCATATTCATTGTAGCATTCATTTCTGGTTCAGGTTTGTTAAGTCGTTTGATGGTAATTTTTTTGCTGTCATCAACAACGATTTTTCCGTTGTCTCCTAAAATTTCAAAACGGTCCGTACCAATAATGTCATGTGTCGCTGTAATAAATACACCAGTAGCGCCATTACCGTAGTCAAACATAGCTGTTACTTCATCTTCAACTGCAATATTACGTTGGTAACCGTATTTCACATTCGAATAAACCTTTTTAGGCATCCCGCAAATCCACTGAAGTAAATCAATTTGGTGTGGTGCTTGATTGACTAGAACACCTCCGCCTTCGCCGCCCCATGTTGCTCTCCATTCACTTTGATCGTAATAACCTTGTGGTCTCCACCATGTAGTAATAATCCAGTTTGTACGGCGGATTTTACCAATTACATCATTATCAATAAGCTCTTTCAGTTTTTGATAAAGTGGGTTCGTTCTTTGGTTGAACATGATCGCATAGGTTAATTCAGGCTTTGTAGCGGCAAATTCATTAAGTTCTTTCACCTGTTTTGTATAAACACCTGCAGGCTTTTCAACCAATGCATGGATGTTTCTCTTCAACGAATCAATCCCCATTTCAGGGTGCAAGTAATGAGGTACACATGTCACAACAGCGTCAACTTCACCGCTTTCAAGCATTTCAATATAGTTATCATAAAAAGGAACATCAGGGTATTTTTCTGCTGCTACTGCCTTTTTAGCTGGGTCATTGTCACAAATTGCTCCAATCACCATGTTTTTAACTTTTCCTTCTGAAATAAATTGAGCGTACGCTCCACCTTGTGCTCCTAGTCCAACAATACCTAATCTTACAGGTTTCATAATTATTTCTCCTCGCCTTCAATTTTTTGAAGAATTTCTAAAAGTGCTTCGTATTGAAGCTTGTAGCCGCCTGCACCATCGAGACCTTTGTCATTCTTAATAATCTCTGTAGCATCCTCCAGTTCTAAATCCTTTAATGAATCAAATAAAACGAGATGTGGTTCAAGCGTTAAGAAGCCTTTGTAACCGCTTTGAATAAATTGTTTCAGCAGCTCAGGTATTTTCCCTTCTCCAGTCCCACAGACAACATTTTGACTGTCAGATGTTACAGCATCCTTTATGTGTATATAAACAATCTCATTCTTTAAGAGATCGTAACACTCCTGTGTGTCCTCACCGCACTGTACGAAATTAGCGAAGTCGAAAATCCCTTTGAAGTAAGGAGAACCAACCTCTGTTAAAATCTCATGACAGCGTCTTCCGATATCACCAAAGATATCCTTTTCATTTTCATGCAGTAAAATAACATTGTATTTTTCAGCAATGGCTGCATATTCCTTAAGCTTACTAACGACTTCCTCACGATATTGGTCGGCATTGTCGCCCTTAGGAATATAAAAGCTAAATATACGGATATATTTACAATTTAATAAGTTGGAAATTTGACAAAGCGTGTCCAACATGATCTTTTGATGGGCAAATCCATCTTCATCCTTTATGAACACCTTGCCAATAGGCGACCCTATTGAAGAAACACCGATACCCGCCTTTTGAAGCCGTGGTTGTACATTATCTTTAATCTCATCAACGGTATAATCACCAATATTTTTCCCATCAATACCGCGTAAAGAAAGATAATGCATACCAAGATTTGAGACAACTTCAAGCTGGGTATCAAAATCAGAAGAGATTTCATCTGAAAAGCCTGAGATCATTAAGTCTTTATTCATTTAGGAATGTTCCCCCTTTTTCACAGTAATGTTGCTAGAAATTTTATTTTTACGATAACGTGACGGTGTGGTGCCCACCTTCTCTTTAAAATACCGACTAAAATGGGCAACACTCTCGAAGCCAGTTACCCGTGACACCTCTGTTAGCGTTCGATCAGGCTCCATTTCCAACAAATACTTCACCTGATTGAGCCGGCACCCCATTACATATTCCATCACCGTAAAGCCAGTGACTTCCTTAAACACATGCGAAGCATAATACTTACTCAGATTCAACTCTGCAGCCACTCTATCTAAACTTATTTTTTCGCTATAGTGTTCATTAATCCAAGACGCAATGGCCTCTGCATGATGTTCCTTTTCAGTCTTTTTACTTGTTACTTGAGATAATTCTTTTTGACTCATTTTAAAAATTCCTAACAATAATTGAACTAACTCAAGTTTCACTTCGGCTTCTAATAGTTCATTTTTCTTGCCGGTTCGTTGCATTTCTTCATTAATTTGTTCCAACGACTCGGCGATTTCCTTTATCCGTCCATCAACAAATTGTCCCGCTTCATCATATCGTGTTCGCAGCAAACAATTGTTAAGTTTCTTAAAAGGATCTAACAAATTTGGGATTCCAAGAGCTGTCAATAACTCTTGCAGCCACGTAGGTGAAAAATGAAGCATACTCCTTGTATACGTGCTGCCTGTCCTCGGGTTCGGTTTATGCAATGTCATACCATCCAAAAGAATGATATCACCAGGCTGTAATTCATAAATCCTATTATTAATTAAATACTTACAATCACCCGAATGAAAAAAATAGATCTCATATTCTTGATGTGAGTGAAAATTAAATATGTTGGACTCCATACCTTGTACTCGGTAGAATGCGTTTATCCATTCATCCATTATTTTTCTTCTATTAGGAGATATATTCCACTCATCCATTACTCTCACACCCTTATAAGTAAGCGTTAACAAATTAATTTGTTTACTTAACATACTATTATTATATTGCACTTAGAAACTAAAATCATTCTCTAAAACTGCTTAAAAAATAGTTGATTTTTGACTCACATTGCTTTTTAATAATAAATTTAAGGCAACCGACTATAAAAAAAAGAGACGAAACCAGCCCCTATTGAGCTAGTTTTGTCTCTTTTGAAAGTGGTCCAAATCAAACTGCTTATTCCATCCAGTGTGTATGGAATACTCCTTCTTTATCAACACGTTGATAGGTGTGAGCACCAAAGTAGTCACGTTGTGCTTGTAACAGATTAGCAGGTAAAGTTTCAGTCCTGTAGCTGTCATAATAGGCAATCGCGCTAGCGAATGAAGGTACAGGAATACCACGTTCAATTGCCACAGCAAGAACTTGACGTAATGGCTGTTGATAGTTTTCAACAATTTCTTTGAAGTATGGATCTAACAATAAGTTCCTTAATTCAGGGTCGCGATCATACGCATCTTTAATCTTTTGTAAGAATTGTGCACGAATGATACAGCCTCCGCGGAAAATCATCGCGATATCACCGTAACGAAGATTCCAATCGTATTCTTCAGAGGCAGCACGCATTTGTGCAAAACCTTGTGCATAAGAAACAATTTTACTCATATATAATGCTTTTCGAACTGCTTCGATTAATTCTTCTTTATTGCCTTCAAACGCCTTAACTTCTGGTCCATTAAGAACCTTACTTGCCTTAACACGCTCATCCTTCATTGCTGAAATAAAGCGGGCAAATACAGATTCAGTGATAATTGGAAGTGGAACACCTAAGTCTAAAGCATTTTGGCTTGTCCATTTACCAGTACCCTTTTGACCAGCTGTATCAAGGATTAAGTCAACCATTGGTTTACCAGTTTCTTCATCCACTTTTGTAAAGATATCAGCCGTAATTTCAATCAAATAGCTGTCTAATTCGCCTTTATTCCATTCAGCAAAGACCTCATGAAGCTCATTTGCATCTAAACCAAGGACATTTTTCAAAATAAAATAAGCTTCACAGATTAACTGCATATCTCCATATTCAATTCCGTTATGAACCATTTTCACATAGTGACCAGCACCATTTGGACCAATATACGTACAGCAAGGATCGCCCTCTACTTTTGCAGAAATGGCTTCTAAGATTGGTTTAACAAGGTTATAAGCCTCTTCTTTACCGCCTGGCATGATAGAAGGACCTTTTAATGCGCCTTCTTCTCCACCTGAAACGCCAGTTCCGATGAAATGGAATCCTGCTGTCTCTAGTTCCTTATTACGTCTGATTGTATCTTGGAAGAATGTATTCCCACCATCAATTAGGATATCGCCTTCTTCTAGAAATGGCTTTAAAGAGTCGATGGTTGCATCTGTTGCAGTACCAGCTTTAACCATTAATAAAATTTTGCGAGGCTTTTCTAAAGAATTAACGAATTCTTCAACAGTACGTGCACCTACAAAGTTTTTTCCCTCTGCTTCATTCTTTAAAAACTCTTCTGTTTTATCGTATGAACGATTAAATACAGCAACGGAATATCCACGGCTTTCAATATTTAGGGCAAGGTTTTTACCCATAACAGCTAAACCAACTACACCAATTTGTTGTTTAGACATACTATCCCTCTTTCATTATTAATACTATTTAGATAACCACATTTCTTTCATTAATACAATTAAAAAGTGCTTTTTTAGCGTCTTAAAAAATATTTTTCGGCATTATCATAACAAATATTCCTTACCATTTGCTCCATTTGCTTCATGTCATTCGGCGCTAACCCTTTTTCAACCCAATCGCCAAGGAGGTTACACAGAATTCGGCGGAAGTAATCATGACGTGCATAAGATAGGAAGCTGCGAGAGTCTGTCAGCATACCGATAAAGTGACTGAGTAATCCGACATTTGCAAAATCCTTCATTTGTCTCTCCATACCATCGATATGGTCTAAAAACCACCAACCAGAACCTAATTGAACTTTTCCTGGAATCCCTTCTTCATAGAAGTTACCCATCATTCCTGCTAGCATAACATTGTCTTTTTGGTTCAAGTTAAACAGTACTGTTCTCGGCAATGCATTTTCTTGGTCTAAGGAATCTAGGAAACGAGATAATCCTTCTGCCATATTAGTTTCTCCAACTGAGTCAAATCCAACGTCAGTTCCAAGAAGTTCTTTCATTCTTGTATTATTGTTTCTCATCGCTCCCATATGGAGTTGCATAACCCATTGTTTCTCGGCATACATCTTGCCAAGCTCTTTTAATAAGTAGTAACGGTAAGAAACTAATTCACTAGTTGAAAGCTCTAAGCCGCTTAATCTTTTATTGAAAATTTCTTCAATCTCTTGTTTTGTAGATTCCACGTATTCCATATTTTGAATGTCATGGTCCGATGCGCGACCTCCGTTTTCATGGAAGTAGGCAATTCGTTGCTTTAACGCTGCTAGTAATGCGTCAAATGAATCCACGTTTACACCTGAAACTTGTGTTAATTTTTCAATCCAGCTAGCGAAAGTTGGACGTTCAATAAAAAGCGCACCATCTGGACGGAATGTTGGAGCAATAATTGTTTTAAAGGTCTCATCATTTTTCAATAATTGATGGAATTCTAATGTAGAGATTGGATCATCCGTCGTTCCGATAAACTTTACATTTGATCTCTCAATTAAAGCTCTTGCAGTGAATTCAGGCGTCTGTAACTTTTCATTACATTCTTCCCAAATTTCACGAGCTGTCTCAGGACTTAATACTTTATCAATACCAAAGACCATTTTTAATTCTAAGTGCGTCCAATGGTATACTGGGTTTCCAATTAAATGTGGAACTGTCTCTGCCCATGCTGCGAATTTTTCCCAATCACCTGCATCTCCGGTAATGTATTCCTCTCCAATACCATGCATGCGCATTGTTCGCCATTTATAATGATCCCCACCAAGCCAGATTTGAGTAATATTTTCATATGACTTGTTTTCCCATACTTCCTTCGGATCTAAGTGACAGTGAAAATCAAAAATTGGTGAAGATACTGCGGCATTTTCATAAAGCTTAACTGCAGTTTCTGTATTTAACAAAAAGTGTTGATCCATAAATTTTTTCATCGAATACCTCTCCTTTAGATAGAAATTCATAAGGTTAATGCACATCTGTAACCCCTTACAGAAATATATAAGTATTTGTTATCAGATAGTTCTCTTTTAATTTGTTTATTAAACAAATTAATTACATTCCTAATTTATCATGTTTAATATGTTTAGTCAATTAACTATTTAGGTATTAATAGAATAATAACGACCTTTTAATGAAAGAACTGATATAATAAGGATATAAACAAAGGAATGCACGAAATGGAGGATAAAAATGGTTACTGGTGATGCGGCATATATAAAAAAAATTAATCGCTCTTTAATCCTTAGAGAAATTGTTAAAGAAGGAATGATTTCGAGAGCAGATCTATCCAAAGCCACTAACTTAACAAGAGCAACCATCTCAGCACAAGTTGCAGACTTATTGGAAGAAGGGCTTATTATAGAGACACAGCTTGAGCATTTTTCGGTTGGAAGAAAGCCGATTATGCTCTCATTGAACGGACAAGTTGGCTATGCACTTGGTATTGACCTTGATTATGGTCAAATATCATTTACATTATCAGACCTTCTTGGCGGTCCTGTTTCATCTAATATTATCAAAATAAATACTGCAGATTATACAGAGATACTTCATCTTTTAATTCAACAAATCAAAAAGTTCAAAGCAGATTACACTACGAGCCGCTATGGTATTGTTGGAATTGTTATCGCCATCCATGGTCTAGTTACAAAAGACGAAGAAATCCACTATGTTCCTCGGTTTAATTGGCATGATATTAATCTCAAGCGTGATTTAGAAAGAGAATTTGATTCGGCTATCTACCTTGAAAATAATGCAAATCTAAGTTCTTTTGCCGAAAGGGTCTTTGTGCACCATGAAACAGACAACTTGTTATGTGCGACCCTCTATTCTGGGATCGGCCTAGGTATGATGATGAACAATGAGTTTTTTCGAGGGAATGACGGATATGCTGGTGAAATAGGTCATATGATTGTTGTTCCACAAGGTAAACCATGCAATTGTGGAAATAAGGGATGCTGGGAAAAGTATGCTTCAGAATCGGTCATTTTTGAACATTTATCTAAAAAACGACAAATAAAGAATCTAACGTACGAACATATTCAAAAGTGGCTTAATGAAGGCGATGTGGAAGTGCACGAACTGATGGAACAATTCCTTTTTTATCTTTCCATTGGATTGAATAATATGATTAACATGTATAATCCAGACGTACTCGTGCTTGATAGTGAACTGTTGCGTATGTATCCGGACTCTCTCGATAAAATTAGTGGAAATCTAAATTCTTCAATTAGTCATTACCGGGAATTAATGATCTCTACTATCGGGAAAGAATCCTGTGTCCTTGGGGCATGTGCACTTGCTATCAAACATTTTCTTGATGTCCCGATGTTAAATTTACCCTATGAGATAAAATCCAACCGTATTGGAAGCGCACTCATTTAGAACATGATTACTTCTTCTTTCATGGAAAAAGCCCCTTTTAGCTAGTGCTAAAAGGGGTTTTTAACGATGTTCATTACGCACTTTTTAAACTATCATTTACCTTTTGTTTATCTTTAAGTTCATCAACAATCTTTTTATAAAGATCCTCTGTTAAATTATACAGAACAATTAAGATAATCGCTGCAATTAAGTTTAGTCCGGCTGGAACGAGGAACATTAGCCCTTTAATACCAAGGAGTGCGTCAGCAGTTTGCTCTGCATTTGGAACATAACCGATTAATCCAAGGGCAACGCCAGGAATAAAACCAGCTAACGCCTGTGCTAGTTTACGGAAGAAACTGTAACTTGAATATACAATCCCTTCTGTCCGTTGTCCTGTTTTCCATTCATGATAATCCACTGCATCCGCAACCATTACCCATGGTAAACCTAGTGCAAAGCTAAGACCTAAGCTTCCAATTGTAAGTAATATAAGGAAAGTCGGTACGTTAGCTGGAAGAACAAAGTTTGCAACATCCGCGGCAATTCCAATAAAAAGACCGATAATAAATGTTTTCTTTTTTCCAAGTCTTTTAACAAGTGCTGGAATAAAAAATGAACCAATGACAGCGATTCCAATACTAGTAAATGAAAGCAAAGACATAAGACCTGAATTTCCTAAATTATATTGTAAGTAATATAACTGAACAGCTGTGCGTAGGTTACTCCCAGCAACCATAAACAAACAAACGAAACAAAGAGCAATTAGCGGTCTATTACTTAGCAATAATTTGAAGAGTTTTGACATCGGAAGCTTTTCTTCTTCTTTTTTAGGCACCCTAATCACATTTTCATTTGTATTACGATAGCAAATATAATGGAATATGACCCCAATTAACGCCATCGAACCGATTCCCACGGTATATCCTAATTTTTGATCTGGAAAATATAAAACAATTGGGATAACAACCATCCCAGAAATAAGCATTGCAAATTGGCTGCCAATAGCTCTGAAGGATCCAAGAGATGCACGATCCACAGAATCTTGGGTCATGGAAGCTGCGAGTGATCCATAAGGAATGTTAACAATGGAATACGACAACCCAAAGGCCATATAGGTTATAAAAGCAAATACAATTTTTCCTGTATCTGAAAAGTCAGGTGCCATGAAAGAAATGACAGTCATAATGGCAAGCGGAATCGATCCAAATAAGATGAACGGCCGGAACTTACCTCGTTTACCTACCTTCCGTTTATCCACAAAAGCACCTACTGAGGAATCTGCAAATGCATCAAAAATCTTTGATACTAAAAATACGAGGCCGCCCCAATAAGCCGAAATTCCTAAAATATCTGTATAGAACTTAAGCAAATAAATTTGCCCCATATCAAACATAAAGCCGTTACCCACATCACCTAAACCGTAGGAGATTTTTTCTTTTAAGGTTAATTTTTTTTGGGCACTATTCTCCATCATGACTCCTTCTTCCTTCTTTAATAATTAAATGTGTGTTTTAGCTGTAACCCTTTTCAAAACTACAAAGAATAAATGTTTAAATCTTTGAGCTTGAAAAAAGTTTTTTAATTTGTTTAATAAACTAACAAATTAACTTCATTGATAGAATACCACCGTCGACAAATTTCGTCAATAATAATTTGTAAGCGTTTATCATCCTGTTCGACCCATTTATTAACATTTATCCAGTAAAGATCAATAAGGGAGTTCATAGCATAACAGAAAAGGCTCCGATTCGCATGAAATCGGAGCCTTTATTTACCTATTTAATTTTAGCCTTTTCTCTTTTCAGCTAAATCAGCTGCAAGTTGTGCTGTACGCTTTTTGTTTAAAGGATAACAGAATACAATAATTAGGAACACAACAGCAAGTGTGATTGCAGGTACTAGAGTTCCAAGTGTATGAATTCCTTGAAGCGTATCCGCTGTCTGTGCTTTAAGAGTTGGATTATAACCGACTGCTGCGATTGCTGCACCGCCAACACCGCCGGCAACTGCTTGACCAACTTTACGTGCCATAGAATAGATCGAGTAAACGGTTCCATCTTCACGTAAGCCAGTTAAATACTCATGATAATCAATAACGTCAGTAACGAAAGCCCAAATGACAAGGTTGAAAATACCATAACCAAACATTCCAACGGTTAAAATTCCGATAAATTGTATTGCTGTTATGTTAGGAAGGAAATATAGAACTCCGTATACAATAGCAGCAAGTAATAAACCACCAGAAGCCACTTCTTTTTTACCAAATTTCGCAACTAATGGTTTAACAAATGGCATACCTACAAATACTGCAATAGCTTGAAGAAGACCAACCATACTTAGTGCTTTAGCATTTCCAAAGTAATCCTTAAATAAATAAACGTTTACTGCACCAATTAACATAAAGACAACCAGGAACAATAATGAAGCAATAAGGAACCAAATTAATGGTCTGTTTTTTACAAGACCTTTCATTGTTTGTCCTAAGTTCATCTGTGGTTTAGTTGTTTCATTCAATGTAATCCGTTCAACCGATAATTTATAACAAGCCATATAACAAGCAAGTGCAAGTCCACCGAAAATTAATGCAGCTAATATGAAGCGATTAGCATCTGGTCGGTTGTTAACAAACAAAATCATAGGACCAACCACGTTAATAATTAAACCGGCCAAGTTTCCACCTAATGTTCTCCAGCTTGATAGTGCTGTACGTTCAACAGGATCGCCTGTGATAACTGAAGCCATTGATCCGTAAGGAATATTAACTGTACTATATAGTGTTCCCCAAATAATATATGTTACGTAAGCATAAGCAAGATAAAATCCATCGGACATTCCTGGAATGTGAACAAACATTAAAATACCAGAAATAACAAGCGGGAAAGACATTCTAAAAATCCAAGGCTTGAATTTGCCATTTTTCCCTGCTCTTCTTGTATCAATAAAACGGCCCCATGAAACGTCTGCTACTGCATCCCACAAACGGGCAAGTAAGAATAAACCACCGACTGCAGCAGGATTAATATGAAAGACATCTGTATAGAAAACCATTAAGAATGCGGCAACTAGAATAAAGAAGAAATCGTTCCCCCAATCACCAAACATATAACCAAGTTTGTCTTTCATTCCAAACTTTCTAAATTCATTTGTTGAACCTTGTACCTCAGCCGATTTTTTTGCAAGTTGACTCATTTTTTACCCCTCCATTATGCATTTAATTTGTAATTCACCCCGAAAGCTATACGTTTAACTCCATGAAACTTTTGAACTCTCAATACCTTGAAACCCTTTTCAAAACAAATTATTAAAAAGACTATTAGTGCACTTCTTTTAATTAGTTTATTGAACTAATTAATTAGTATAGTTGTATCTTATCATCGACTATTTACTCAGTCAACAACTTTTTGTAAGCGTTTAATTAAATAATATTCCAATTATTAAAATCGCTTCTCTTACGTGATTCAAGTGCTTAAGATAGTTTGAAGTCAGAAGAAGTATTTTGATGTAATTAAAAAAATCGACACTAAATGTTCAAGGACGTCACCTGTTGTTCAATATTGAGCAAGTTTTTTTTCCTTTAATACAGGAATCCTTTTTTAATCTAACTTTGTCATAAATATCTAATTCATAGTATAATTGGAAGATGCAAATAATTTTTGAAATAATATTGCACAATAGCTCTAAGAACTTTATTCACTATTCCAGGAGAGTATTCATGTTAAAAGATTTTGTTTCAAATGGCGCACTATTAATTGCTTCCTTTTCTATTATGGGAGTGTTATTTAAAGATAAGCCAATAAATCCTTCCTCTCCGCTATCCTCAAAATTATATTGGGGATTTTGTTTTGGAGTTCTAGGGAATATTTTAATGACGTTTAGTATTCAAATTAACGAAACCACAATTGCTGATCTACGCCATTTGGCAATAGTGATCGCTGCAACTTTCGGTGGGTATATCCCAGCAATATTGGCTGCTGTCCTTATTGCAGCAGGAAGAATCCTTCTTTTTGGTATGAATGAATCTTCCTTACTGGGAGCAATCGGGGCTGTACTAACAGGCATCCTCTGTGGCGGAATCGCAACATTAAACTGTTCCAGAACTTTAAAGGCTTTCATAATGAATCTGATTGGTTTGTTAATTGTTTCAATCATTTTCATTATCAGAATTGACAACTTCCCAATACTCAAAAATGTTTTAACCATACATTATTTAATTTCTCTCATTGGTGGTTTTTTTGCTTATCATTTTTTTGTCTTCGTGGTGAAGTCATACGAAGTACAAAATCAATTAAAGCATAATGTCATGAAATTGAAGGAAACAGAAGAACGTTTTCGCCTCATAGCTGAATATTCCAGTGACATGATTACAATGCACAACGAAAAAGCCGAATATATTTATATTTCACCCGCTGTAAAAGAAATTATTCATTTTGAGTACACTGAACTTCTCGGAAAAAAAATGGAGGTTTTTATTCATCCAGATGATGTTGCCCAAACAAAAGACATGTTTGAAAAAGCACTTCATGAGGGTGTGGCTGAATCAACTTACAGGTACCGTACGAGTAAAGGAGATTATGTTTGGATTGAATCTACTTTAAAGAGTGTTCACTTCGAAGAAGATGGAAGTAAGAAAGTCATTATTGTATCAAGAAATATTACTGATCGAAAACTTACGGAACAAAAACTACAAGAGGCAAATCAATTACTCAATCAACTATCCTACTTAGATGGACTAACAGGGATTGCCAACAGAAGATATTTTGATGAAACGCTTGAGAAAACATGGGCTAATTCTTCTATAAGTCATACGCCAATCACATTAATTATGTTTGATATTGATTACTTTAAAAAATACAACGATACATACGGCCATCTAACTGGAGATTTTTGCTTACAATCAATTGCACAAGCTATTAACAATCAAATAGCTGTTAAATCTCATTATACTTTTTGCCGTTATGGAGGGGAGGAATTTGCTCTCATCTCTCCTTCTACAACCATGGAGGAAGGGATGAAAATTGCTTATCAAATTCAGGAGACAATTAAGTTACTTAAAATTCCTCATATTAGTTCTGACATTGCTGATATTGTTACGCTAAGTATTGGATTTGCCACAATGGTTCCAACAACTTTAGAAAAACCGCAGGCATTAATCCAAATGGCTGATTCGGCATTATATTTATCTAAAACAAAAGGTAGAAATACAATTTCATCCTCTCATTTAAGCATGGAAGGTTTGTAAATAATACAAGCCTTCCTTTTTTTATCAAATCCAAACATATTTTTCTAAATATTATGCAAATTTTGTTGTATAATGCGGAAAATACATGTAAAATTTTCCTATCAGCCCTTTTTGGATGGTGATGACAATGGAAATTACGAAACATCTTTTCTTTAACCTCTCAATATATATCGTTTTATTGTTTTTTTGTTTAATTTTTTTCGATAATTATAAAAAATTCACCCTATCCAAACCCTCACTAACATTCTTTTTTATTGTCATGTTATGGTTATGTATTCAATTCTCATACAATCCAATTTCATATGCTCGATATGATTTAAGGATTATTCCTTTGGTTTTGGGGGCCCTTTATGTTGGAATAGGCCCGATTCTAATTGGGGCAATTATTATTATACGGGGTTTCTATGGCTTTGATTCAGGCTTTTATCAAACAATGTTGCTTTATGTACCTCTCACAGTAGTATTTTGGCGATTATATCCTTGGTTTTTAAAACAAGTGCCAGCACGCCGCATTTTCGTGACTGTATGTTTGGGAATAATCCTCGGCATAGTGACAGTTATTGGGATGAGTTTCGCCCATCCCCATTACTATTGGCTGGATGCATGGACTGCGTTCTTATTCATTCCCTCTCTCGGAATTGGGATCATTTCATATGGGATTGAATTTGTTAGAAGAAATAATGAAATGCAGCAGCAGCTGATTAAAGCTGAAAAGTTAAAAGCAGTTGAACAAATGGGAGCTGCCATTTCCCATGAGATTCGAAATCCACTAACTGCAGCTAGCGGGTTTGTTCAGCTCCTGCAAGATGATTACCTTTCAAGGCATAAACGGAAAGAATATTTATCGATCGTAAAAGAGGAATTAATTTCGGCTGAACGGGTTATACAAGATTATTTAACCTTTGCAAAACCATCGATAGAAGCGTTTGAGGAAATAAATGTAAAAAGTGAATTACGGCAAATAATTAATATTCTTCAGCCCTTAGCCAATCAAAATTCAGTCGAGATTAGCACAGACTTTTCAGTGATTGGGTTTATAAAAGGGGATGGGCAAAAGTTCCGTCAATGTTTTGTGAATGTCCTCAAAAATGCAATTGAAGCAATGCCTAATGGAGGTTATTTAACTGTTACAACTGAGTATAGTAAAAACAATGTAACCATTAGTGTGAAGGACACTGGTGTAGGAATGACCATAGAACAGCTAGAGCGATTAGGAGAACCATTTTATTCCACAAAAGGAAAAAATGGAACAGGCTTAGGTATGATGGTGGTTTACAGCATTGCACGTGCAATGGATGGTACGGTTTGGGCTGAAAGTGAAGTGGGAATGGGAACCACTTTTCATTTTAAATTTCCAACGATTTCGTCGATAATGAAAAAAGAAAATAATATCATTTAAAAAACAAACCGACAGAAGACTAACTTTTGTCGGTTTGTTTTTACTTTATTTGCCAATAAACATTTGGGTCCAGTGTTTGCCTGTCGCTTCAAATCCTACCCCAATATGAGTAAAATTTGAACTTAAGATATTTTTACGATGCCCTTCACTGTTCATCCAAGAAGTTACTACTTCTTGTGGCGTTCGTTGTCCTTGTGCGATATTTTCACCTGCAGATTTATAAGTCACGCCAAAGTCTCTCATCATGTCAAATGGTGATCCATAGGTTGGGCTTGTATGTGAAAAATAATTTTTTTGCTGCATATCCAACGATTTTTTCTGTGCAACACTGTTTAACTGTGTGTCAGCCTTTAAAGCAGGAAGTCCGTTTTTACTGCGTTGGGCATTTGTTAAGTCAATTACTTGTTGTACGTATTGACTAACTGTCCCAGTAGCCGGTGCATTATTTTGTGTAGTAGCTGGCTGTTTTGGTGCCGGTTGGGCTTGTGGTGGTGCTGGCCGTTGTTGCTTCGGTGCTGGTTGTTGTTGAATTGGTGCTGGTTGTTGAATGGGTGCTGGTTGTTGTTGGACTGGTGCTTGTACATTCGGTCTTTGCTGCTGAATATAAGGTTGGATCTGTTGGAGTGCCAAATTACCTAGTCTAGGATCGAGACGAATAAACTGGTACTTTGCATCTTGGATTAATACCGCCCTTGTATGAGGGTATTGATTACTGTTCAAATTTGTTTGATATGCAGAAATCATATCATCATTGTTTTTGTAATTTTTCTTGTTTTTTCGATTATTGTTATAAAAATTTACATCAGAATCAGATTCGCTGTTATTATTGTTCGTGTAATCCTCAGTTAAAGGACCATTGTGGTCGATCCCATCATCTCTCCCATTACGTACATCCATATAAGGAGTATTGATTCTGTTATTGGTGTTCATTCCTATACGATTTGAACCTTGATCATTTATTTCTTTATTATCATTGTTATTACAAGCAGCAAGGCCCATTGTTAAGACCGCTGTTAAAAGTAACCCAACTGGTTTTATCAATCGAAATACCTCCTTCTGAAATTCATGTTGCCTTCATAGTGTTAATGTTTTTCAAAGAAAGTATTGATGGAAAATAAACGTATTTAATAATCGGGCATATTAACAATTTTCCATAAAAAAAACCAACTATTGAAACTGTCGGCTTGTTTTTAAAGGTCAATTTTCCAGCATCGGAATCCGGCCTTTATATTTGTTAATAAGATCTCGATTATGTTCTTCGGCACCATCTGCATTGCCACTTTTAAAGATTGGCGGTTCAAAATTATTTTCAATCATTATGCGGATGGCTTCAACCATTATTCCGTTAACAATTGCTGTCCCTATAACCGTTGAACCAGAACCAAAGTTTACACCAAGTGACTCGTGCTCCATTAATGCATCACCCACTTTAATATGATTGTCAATGGAAAGGTCAGCCGTATGATACAAATATTTACCACTTTTATGTCTTGACTTCACTGTTTCTGTATAAACATACGATGTGACGCTAATGACAAATGCACCTTTATCTTTAGCAATCTCGGCCACATCAATTGGCACAGGATTCCTGCCAGAGGTTGATGCGACAATGACAACATCTTGAGGTTGAATCTTCACATTTATCATGAATTGTTCTGCAAAATCATTTTCTTTTTCTAATTGAGAGGAGCGAACCGCCCCTTTATGCAGCATTAAATCTTCTATTAGGATTGGATTAATTGGAACCAGTCCACCAGCTCGGTAAAATAGTTCTTCCCCAAGCATATGGGAATGTCCGCAACCAAAAACATGAACAATCCCATCCTTTTGGATGCACTTGGCCACTTTCTCTGCAGCTATTTTGAGGTTTTCATTTTCATCTTTTTCGATTAAGCTTATTAATTCTTTAAGCTTAGAAAAATAAAGATTGAACAAGATAAATAATCTCCTTTGTTTTCAGCGTTTCATCTGAATCATAAACTTGTAACGATCCGCCCGATATACAGATTTAACAAATTCAACCGGGGTAGTATCTTTAAGAAAAGTATTTCTTTGGATTAACATGACTGGTGACCCTTTGCTGATCTTTAAATAATTTGCCTCACTTTGGCTGGCAATTGATGATTCAATAATCTGAGAAGCGCTATCAATTTTTAAGTCTAACTGTCCTTCAATATGTGCGTATAGGGATTCATTTACAATTTGTTCCGTAAGTCCTTTAACGAGATTTGCTGAAATATAATTTGTTTCTAAGGCCATTGGGACACTATCTGCCATACGAATCCGTTTGATTTCATATACGGGTCCATATTCAGAAATCAAAAGCTGACCTGCTATTTGTTTTGTCGCCGGAATAATTTCAAAGTGGATTAATTGGCTCCCTGGTTCCAATCCTCTTGCCTTCATATCTTCTGTGAAGCTTGTTAATCCCTGAAGGGGCTGTTCGATTTTTCTTTCTGCAACAAATGTTCCTTTTCCTTGCAAACGATATAAATAGCCCTCATTTACTAACTGTGTAAAGGCCTGTCTAACTGTCATCCGGCTAATTTGATATTTCTCCGCATATTCTCTCTCAGGAGGGAGAGAATCACCAGGTCGTAATTCGCCGTTTTCAATTAACTCTTTGATATATCCTTCAAGCTGATAATAAATTGGAATGGGAGAATTCTTATTAATCATTTTCCTCCAACTGCATCCTTTCCTTTACATTGGCACCTTTTCGCTATAGTGAACCTTTATATCTGCTATTGCCGCTTTATCTGCAATTATTGTAACACAAGGATGATTTTTCAACACGGATGCAGGAAAACTTTCATTAATTTCGCCGTTCAAAAGTCTAAACAGTGCTTCTTTTTTCTTTTCACCTGAAACGAGAAGAAGAATTTCTTTGCTTTTCATAATGGTTGCAATCCCCATCGTAATCGCTTTTGTAGGAACCTCTTCAATTCGGTTAAAAAATCTTGCATTTGCTTGAATGGTCGAAGGTGCTAACTTTACAATATGCGTTTTGGAATCAAAGGAAGTCCCTGGTTCATTGAATCCAATATGCCCATTACTGCCAATTCCGAGAATTTGTAAATCAACGCCACCATGCTTAGCAATTAAATCTTCATAACGATCACATTCTTCTTGAAAATCAGCAGCAATTCCGCTTGGAATATTTGATTTAGCTTTATTCATATCAATATAATTAAAAAGTTGGTTATTCATAAAATACCGGTAGCTGTTCTTATTATCACCTGATAGTCCCATGTACTCATCCAAATTAAAAGTGGTTACTTTCTGATAAGAGGTCCCATTCATTTTGTGATCCTCGATTAGACTTTTATAGGTTCCGATTGGTGTCCCACCTGTTGCTAATCCAAGTTTAATACTTGGATTCTGAACTACCTTTTCAATGATAAATTCAGCCGCTCTGTTACTCATTTGTTGATAATCTTTTACTTCGATAATTCTCATTTTGAGTTTTCCTCCCTATTAAATGCAATTGCCCCATGGCAAAGTGTCATATAAACTTCCATTTCTTCATCAAGAATGACAATGTCTGCGTCTTTTCCAACAGCAATACTGCCTTTCCGATCATAAATATTCAACTGCTTTGCTGGATTCACGGAAGCCATTTCAATTGCGTCTTCAAGTGGACAGCCAGTGTAAGCAATAATATTTTTTACTGCATGCCCCAATTTTAAAATACTTCCTGCCAGGGTTCCGTCCTCAAGGACCGCTTTTCCATTTTTTACAGTTACCTCTTGACCACCAAGATCATATTTACCATTTTTCAAACATTTTGCACGCATGGAATCGGTTATTAAGATTAACCCTTCACTTTGCTTTTGTTTAAAAGCAAGTTTTACCATTTCCGGACGAACATGCACCCCATCCACGATAATTTCAGCCTTTAATTCGTCTCGTAAAAAAGCTGCACCCACGACACCGGGTTCACGATGATGCAGTCCCCTCATTTGATTAAAAAGATGGGTTACGTGATTTGCACCAGCATCAATGGCTTCGTCAACCTCATCAAAGGTTGCATCGGTGTGACCAATTGATGCAATGATCCCATTTGACTTTAAATATCGAATCATTTCTAATCCGCCTGGTCGCTCTGGCGCAAGTGTGACAAGTTTAATATTTCCGTTTGTTAGATTTTGCCATTTTTGAAATAAAGCAAGGTCTGGGTCAATAATATGCTGAATCGGCTGAGCCCCTGCTCTTTTTGAGTTTACAAACGGACCTTCAAGATGGAGGCCAAGTATTTCGGCCTTTCCAATTGATTGCTGCTCTTCAATGTATTGCCCTGCATTTATTAAAGCATTTTCAATTTGTTTACCTTCTTGAGTCATTGTTGTAGCTAAAAAACTCGTGGTTCCTTCTTTCGGTAAAGCTGTAACTATTATGTCCAGTGCTTCCTTAGTGGCGTCCATCGTATCAGCACCATTGACGCCATGAATATGAACATCGATTAAACCGGGAATTGCTTTATAGTGCCCAGGAAGCTCAATAATTTCAAATTCATTTTCCTTTTCAAGTTCTTCCATTGATCCGATTTCCACTATTTTTCCGTTATTTATTTTAATAAATCCATTTTCAATTAATATATCTTCTGAATAAACTTGGACTCCCTTAAGCAAAATATGCCTAATCTGTTGAATCATTGATATTACTTCCCTTCAGGTAACTCTACAACTATATTTTAGCATCACCTATTTCTAGTTGTCTATACCAATTTTATCTGATGAAAAAATAAAAATTCCCCACTTATACTAACCATTTGATAGTAAAGGAATGTAACTATCTATTATAAAATTTTTAAAATTGGTATAGACATCTATAAACATTTAGTGGTATATTTACTCATGGAAAAGCGCTTACACCAATCATCAATTATTTTGATGGAATACTTCATTTTATAGTTAATTTTTTTAAAACTTTAGTTAGGAGGTAATACGATGAAGAAATATTTACAAAGAATTGGTCGTTCATTGATGTTACCTGTAGCTGTTTTACCGGCTGCAGCCATTTTGATGGGAATTGGTTATTGGATCGACCCTACAGGTTGGGGGGCGGATAGTCCGCTAGCTGCTTTCTTAATTAAAGCTGGTTCATCAATTATTGATAATATCCCCATCCTATTTGCTGTTGGGGTAGCACTAGGGATGGCGAAAGAAAAAGATGGTTCATCTGCGTTAAGTGGTCTAGTAGCTTACCTGGTTGTAACAACCTTGCTTTCAACAGGATCAGTGGCATTGCTACAAGGAATTAAACCAGAAGAAGTAGATCCTGCGTTTGGAAAAATCGGAAATGCCTTCGTTGGTATTATTTCGGGGATAGTCGCATCAATGATGTACAACCGATTTAGTCATGTGAAGCTTCCGGATGCTTTAGCATTCTTTAGCGGGAAACGACTCGTTCCAATTATGACAGCGGTTTCGATGTTAGTCGTTTCTGCAGTATTATTCTTTATTTGGCCGCCAATTTTTACAGGATTAGTTTCTTTTGGTAAAGGGATAAGTGGATTAGGTGCCATTGGCGCTGGTCTATTCGGATTCTTCAACCGACTACTAATTCCAACTGGCTTACACCATGCCTTAAACGCAGTGTTCTGGTTTAATGTTGCAGGAATCGATGATATTGGTAATTTTTGGTCTGGAAAGGGAGTAAAGGGAGTCACAGGAATGTATCAAGCCGGCTTCTTCCCGATCATGATGTTTGGTTTACCAGCAGCAGGGCTGGCAATGTATCATACAGCTAAAACGAAAAAGAAAAAGCAAGTAGCATCCTTAATGCTGGCAGCAGGTTTCGCTGCATTCTTTACTGGAGTAACAGAACCATTGGAATTTGCATTTATGTTTGTAGCACCAATGCTTTATTTGGTGCATGCGGTATTAACAGGTATTTCATTAGCCATCGCAGCTGCATTCCATTGGACAGCAGGATTTGGTTTTAGTGCCGGTCTAGTAGACTTTGTTTTAAGTTCAAGATTGCCGATGGCAAACCACCCTTATATGTTAATCCTTCAAGGTTTAGTGTTTGCGGTTATCTACTATTTCTTATTCAGATTCATCATTACGAAATTCAACTTAATGACTCCTGGACGTGAAGAAGATGATGAGGAGTCTTCTGATGTTGTCGTTGCAGCAGGTGAAAGTAAATTTGCCGCAATGGCCGCACAGATATATGAAGGATTAGGCGGAGACGCAAATGTTACTTCTGTAGACAATTGTGTAACGCGCTTAAGAATGGAAGTAAAAGACATGAATGCAGTCGACCAACAAAAAATTAAAGCGACTGGTGTACCTGGAATCAATATCGTTGGGAAGCAAAGCATTCAAGTGATTGTCGGAACCAATGTACAATTCGTAGCAGACGAAATTATAAAACATCGTAATGGGACCAATAAATTTGATAAGGCTGGAATTAATTCGGATTTAGCACAAAAAGTGGCAGCTCCTATTGAAACTAATGAACTCTCACCACTTTCTGAAAAAGATTTTGTTATGCCAATCGAAGGGGAAATTATCCCGATTACTGAAGTGCCAGACCAAGTTTTCTCACAAAAAATGATGGGTGAAGGCTTTGGAATTATTCCATCTAAAGGTACTGTCGTTTCACCAGTGGACGGCGAAATCATGAATATCTTCCCTACTAAGCATGCAATCGGAATTAAATCAAAGCAAGGCTATGAAATCCTTATTCATATTGGCTTGGATACCGTTAATTTAAAAGGTGAGGGCTTTAATGTACTAGTAAAAGAAGGACAGCAAATAACTAAAGGTCAGGAAATCTTGAGGTTTGATCTAGAATTCATTAAGAAATCAGTACCATCAGCAATTACACCAGTTATCTTTACAAACTTAAGAAAATTAAATGTAAAGAAACAGGGACAATTAACCCAAGGTCAAGACGGAATCCTATCAATTGAATAACAACAAAAATCGGCAGGCCAGGCACCTGTCGATTTTTTGATATTATTGGTTGAATATCAATTCAGTGATATTCAAACCCTTATCAATTTGTGTTTTTCGAGCCAGCAACTTAACATAGCTCACCTACAATTTTTGTCCCGTGAACTTCATTAATATTTAACATACTTGCGATATTATTTAAGTTCTTGACAGTAATTCCCCCTCCAGGAAGAATAATAATTTGGTCACCCGCAAAATCCACAAATTCCCTCAAACGGCTAAGGTTGTCTTCAATTGATTTAGAACTCGGTCCTCCGTGTGTTAAAATTCGATTCACTCGATGTTTCACAAGCCAATCAATAGCTTCAAACTGGTATTCATTTTTTATCTGATCAAACGCCATGTGAAAGGTTACATCCAGCCCTTTCGCAGATTCTAGCAGTTTGAGCATGGCATCCTCATCAATCCAATCAGAATCATTTAAGCAGCCAATCACCACTCCATCTGTCCCTAACTGTTTGAAATGGGCAATATCATTTTGCATAATCTCAATTTCTTCTTTAGTATAAGTAAAGTTTCCACCTCTGGGCCTAACCATGGTCATTACCTTCGTATTTTTGGAGTGACAATATGAAATGGTTTTTGCAGCTACCCCGTGACTAACAGTAGTGCCTCCGACAGATAGGTTGTCACAAAGCTCAATGCGATGTCCCCCCTTTTCAATAGCCACAGGAACCAAAGTAAAATTCTCTACACAAACTTCTTTTAGCATATACACCCACCTTTCATATACAACTCAAAGAATACTCCCGGAACACTAAGCAAATCAAATCTCCTGTTTTCTTGCAGGTTCATCATGTTACCCTACAAGAAAAAAACATTCATGAACCTTCCTACTTTCCCCCTATCACCCTGTCATCTTTACCAATTCCACAAAGCTTAATGTAAAGTAAATTGTAGCAATAGAAAAAAACGACTGGTGCCTGACACCAGTCGTTTTTGTTAAGCGAATAATTTCTCTTCTTCTGCTTGGAAAAAGCTCTTCATTGCATGAAATACATCTGCTTTTTGCTTAAGAATATAGTAGCGGAATTGATCATCTTTAATGTTCTTATAAGCCGACATTAAGGTTGAATGGCGGTTGTATTGGTTTACCTCTCCATACCCGAACATGTTTGACACCTTCATTAATTCTTCAACTAGCTTCACGCAGCGGGCGTTATCCGATGTGAGATTATCACCGTCAGAGAAGTGGAATGGATAGATGTTGAACTTTCGTGGATTGTATTTGGCATCAATGATTTCTAAGGCTTTGCGGTATGCGGATGAACAAATCGTCCCACCGCTTTCTCCTTTAGAAAAGAAGTCCTCCTCAGTAACAACTTTAGCCTCAGTATGGTGAGCAATAAACTCAATTTCCACTGTTTCATATTTCGTTCTTAAAAAGCGTGTCATCCAGAAGAAAAAGCTGCGTGCCATATATTTCTCCCATATCCCCATACTTCCACTTGTATCCATCATTGCGATGACAACCGCTTTTGAATCCGGTTTAACTACTTCATTCCAAGTCTTAAATTTCAAATCATCCTTATAAATAGGGTGAAAAGCAGGCTTCCCGCTCATTGCATTCCTTTTAAATGCAGACATCATCGTTCGTTTCTTATCGATATTCCCCATTAAACCTGTTTTTCGTATATCGTTGAATTCAATATTTTCAACGAGATGCTCTTCCTGTTCTTTTCTCTTTAAATTTGGAAGCTCTAATTGTTTAAATAGGGCTTCCTCAAGCTCCATTAATGATACTTCTGCCTCAAAATAATCTTCGCCTGCTTGGTCTCCCGCGCCTTGGCCTTTGCCTGGTCCCTTTTGACCGCTAGAACCGTCACGTGCTACGACATCACCTACTTGACTGTCACCATCACCTTGGCCCACGTGTTTGTTTTTGTCATAATTATAACGAATTTTATATTCGTCCAATGAACGAATCGGAATTTTTACGACATCTCGACCATTAGACATAATTATGCTCTCTTCTGTAATTAAGTCTGGAAGATTGTTGCGAATTGCCTCCTGGACTTTTTCTTGATGCCTTTGTTGATCATCGTGGCCTTTACGGTGGAGGGACCAATCTTCTCTTGAAATGACAAATTGATGGTTGTTAACTGACAATGTAAACCCCTCCTTATTAATTTATTAGTTTCCAAAATGCACAAATTTTTATCAAATACATATTATAACTCGAGTGAAAAAATTAAGATAAATATGGATTACTTTATCCTATGCAGAAAAATAGAATAATTTACAAATTATTTTGACAATTGTGCTTTTGCCTACTAAATTGGACAAATTATCAATGTGGATGCACCGAGGTTTATCCGTACCTTAATAAGGAAAAAAATAGACTGACAGATTACCTTCTGCCAGTCCTAGCTATTTTAATCCACTTATCTATTTAATAGACTACCAACATAACGCAGCAATTCATTAGCTGATGTTGTATTATAGCCATGCTCATCAACTAACCTGGCCACCACGTTATTTATCTTTTTCAATTGCTGTTCATCAGGTGTTTTCGATGAAGTGGTGATTTTTACTACATCCTTTAAATCTGCAAACAATTTCTTTTGAATAGCTTCACGCAGGCGGTCATGAGAGTTATAGTCAAAACGTTTGCCTTTTCTTGCAAAAGCAGAAATTCTTATTAGTACTTCTTCCCTGAAAGCCTTTTTCGCATTTTCAGAGATGCCGATTTGTTCTTCAATGGAACGCATGAGCTTTTCATCTGGATTGATTTCTTCTCCAGTTAGTGGATCACGAAGCTTTGATTTGTTGCAATAAGCTTCAACATTGTCAAGGTAATTATCCATTAACGTTTTAGCTGACTCTTCGTATGAATAAACAAATGCTTTTTGGACTTCCTTCTTGGCAATATTATCATACTCTTTACGGGCTAATGAGATATAATTCATATAACGTTCACGTAACTCTGTAGTGATGGACGGGTGTTGATCCAGCCCATCTTTTAATGATCTTAATACATCAAGTGCATTAATTGAAGGTATTTCTTTACGAATGATCGTGGATGAAATCCGGTTAATCACGTACCGAGGATCAATACCACTCATACCTTCATCTGGATATTCCTTTTTAAGTTCATCTACATCCGCCGTATTAAATCCTTCCACACTTTCCCCATCATAAAGTCGCATTTTCTTAAGTAAATCAATATCGCCTTTTTTCGGTTCCTTTAAGCGGGTAAGAATAGTAAACATCGCTGCTACCTTTAACGTATGCGGTGCAATGTGAACATCAGAAACATCACTCTCATTAATCATCTTTTCATAAATTCTTTCTTCTTGTGACACCTTCAAGTTATAAGGAATAGGCATAACAATAATCCTTGAGTGGAGTGCTTCATTTTTCTTATTGGAGATAAAGGAACGATACTCAGTTTCGTTCGTGTGTGCTACGATTAGCTCATCAGCACTAATTAAGGCAAACCGGCCTGCTTTGAAATTCCCCTCTTGAGTTAGAGATAACAAGTGCCAAAGGAATTTCTCATCACACTTTAACATCTCCTGGAATTCCATCATTCCTCGGTTCGCCTTATTAAGCTCACCATCAAAGCGATAGGCACGTGGGTCTGATTCTGAACCGAATTCCGCAATGGTTGAAAAATCAATACTTCCTGTTAAATCGGCAATATCCTGTGATTTCGGATCGGACGGGCTAAATGTTCCGATTCCGGTACGTTTATCTTCGGAGAAGAAGATTCTTTCTACTAAAACATCTTCGATTCGTCCACCATACTCCTGTTCTAGACGCATCATATTCAATGGAGAAAGATTACCTTCGATGCGAATTCCATACTCATCATGGAAATCCTTGCGTAAATGATGTGGAATTAAATGAAGTGGATCTTCATGCATTGGGCATCCTTTAATGGCAAACACAGAGCCTCTATCCGTCAGAGAGTAAGCTTCAAGTCCCCTTTTTAGCATGGTAACAAGAGTTGACTTCCCTCCACTGACAGGACCCATTAATAACAAAATACGCTTCCTTACATCCAGCCTTTTTGCTGCCGGATGGAAGTATTCTTCAACAAGCCGTTCCAGCGATTCCTCTAAACCAAATAATTGATTGCTAAAGAATTCGTACTTTTTCGTCCCTTTTTCTTCAGTAATTCCTGCATCTTTAAGCATATTATAAACTCGTGAATGTGCCGACTGTGCAACCCATGGCTTCTCTTTCAACAACTGTAAATAATCTGCGAATGACCCTTCCCACCGTAGCTTTTCTTCTTCTTCGCGATACATCTCGATTTTTTTTAGAATATCCATAAGGCCCTCCCCCTGTAGGTTAATCAGAGACGATTAATATACTCTATGCTGATAAGCTTTTGAACATGCGTACCATTGTAAGTAGCGTCTATCTTTTTTGTGTTAATAAAAAGAATCTCCCTCTTTTCATTTTTATAAGATAGGCTATAATAAAACTATATGTGTGATAAAAATGAAAAATGTATGACGAAGGAGGATTACATAAATATGAACACTTTCATCGTTTGTTTAGTAATGGTCACGTTTTTAGCGGCAATCTTCACATCAGGTTATAACGATAAACCAGGTTCTTCAAAATAAAAAAACTGCCAAACGGCAGTTTTTTTATTTAAGATTAAGTTTATTTTTTTGAACAAACTCCTTCATATACATTCTACTCTTCCTATCAAGCATAATAGCCATTTGTTCAGACCAGCGGTCCTTTCTTTTCCCTTCGGTCCGCTCTTCATAGTAGGACGAAATCAATTCATCATATTTTTGCAGTTGAGTAAGATAAACTTCAGTGTTTTGTTCATATTCATCTTCATGATAAACATGTTCATACGGGAGCCTAGGTTTTTTGTCTGTCAATTTGGTTGGTACTCCAACAGCTAGTCCAAACAAAGGAATAACCCGTTCAGGTGTCTTTAAAAGCTTTTTAACTTCTTCTAGGTTATTGCGAATTCCACCTATGTAACATATTCCTAACCCAAGCGATTCCGCTGCAATCGCTGCATTTTGTGCAGCTAAAGAAGCATCTATTAGAGCAACCATGAACTTTTCAGTACTTTCGATAGATGGAGTAACATCTTTTTGTTCCTTCTCCCCAATAATGTTGTGACGATAAAGATCGGCGCAAAAAACAAAAAAGTGACCATTTTTTTCAACATATTCTTGGTTACCAGCAATCTCAGCTAATTTTTTCTTTTTCGCTTTGTCCTTAACACCAATAATAGAGTAGGCTTGAATAAAACTTGATGTTGCCGCTGCTTGAGCACTAGTAACAATCGTTTTAATTTGTTCCTCTGTTAATGGCTTGTCCTCAAAATGACGAAGGGAACGATGATTAAGAATTGTTTTGATAACTTCATTCATGACAAACTTCCTTTCATTTCATCAAAAGGAGGCCCGATAGGACCTCCTTTTATTATTTTAGATGAGCATAGTTTTGCTGACGAAGTGCTTCATAAATAAGAATGGCAGCTGTATTGGATAAATTTAAAGAACGAATATTTTCATTCATAGGGATCCGCAAGCTGACGTCTTTGTTATTTTCAATAACATCTTTCGGAAGTCCTGTCGTTTCCCGTCCAAAGATAAAATAGTAATCTTTGCTTGAATTACTATAATCAAAGCTGCTAAAAGGCTTTTGACCAAATTTTGTGATATAAAAAAAATCACCGCCAGCATTCTTTTCATAAAAGTCATCAAGTGAATCATAGTAGACAATATTAACGTGTTGCCAATAATCCAAACCTGCTCTTTTTAACATTTTGTCATCGGTCGAAAAACCTAATGGACGGATTAAATGTAAATTGGTATCTGTTCCGGCGCATGTTCTTGCTATATTTCCTGTATTAGAAGGGATCTGTGGCTGATATAATACTACATTTATTGACACGTTTCTCACCTCGAAAAAAAACTCTACATGCCATTATACCACTTTTGTTTATCCTTTCAATAATGATGCATTTTTAACCCAGAATCGTATAAAACTTATATTTTATTTTAGGTGTGTATGCAGATGAATCTTCATATGCCCAATACCTCATTCGGCTATTATAGGTATGGGCGTTCACTAACGGCATTCCATGTGCATCCTTACCCGTAACAATTGTATTATGATTAAATCGTCCATCCCCTTCAAAATCGTAACAAATTACATCACCTAATAATAATTGATCAGGACTGCTGACTTCCCGTGCCCGTAAACCACTTTTAGAATGTGCAAAATAAAGCTTAAATGAGTGTGCCACCGCCCAGCTATAACTCCAATTCTTATTTTGGAGCCACCACCCTGTACCCCGATTTGGATAGCCTCTCATCGGCGCTTCGCCCGTATGGAGGCATTGTGAAATAAAATTGGTGCAATCATTCTCAAATTTTTTGTAGGCAGGATTGTAGGTATTCCACCAGCGTTCCGCATATTGTACAGCTTTTAAGCGGTTGTATTGAAAGCTTAACCGTTCATCACTATCCTCTAAGCTCTGTGTAATTGGTACTTGATAAGGCTCATGATGTTCATAAGGATTGATTTCCTCATCCATCACTAAAGCCTCTTTATAAAACTTAGCTAATCTTTCTTCAACTTCTTCCTCCATGTAAAGAATACCTTTTTGCTTAATTAAATATTGATAATGAGCATGATATTTTACTGTTTGAAATTCATCCTCTTCATTTCTTTCTATTATTCTGCCGGCTGCTTTTACTTTGACAATTTCTGCAGACCTTTTTGACAAAGCACATTGTTTTATTTCAGCCTTTGGAAAAAATACTTTATGTGTTCTTTTATCGGAGACAAATTGATTTACTCTTTTATCAAATAAATCTTGTATCAAATGAAGCATATTTCTCACCCCTTTCTCTCATACATATGAGAGAAGACAGGATTTCAATCAAAAAAATGAGCGAACCCTTGAGTTCACTCATTTTTACCTATAATAACTTAAACCTTTTTCTATTTCATTTTGTACTTCCAGATCGGTTTCAAGCTCTTGAGCTTTTTTTAAGGCAGCAAAAGCAGTTTCACCGCCAATTTTCCCAAGGGCCCAGGCAGCTGTTCCTCTTGATACTGTGCTTCCCTCATTTTCTAATACATCCACTAATTCGGGAATTGCTGTTATATCCTTAAAATGTGCAAGCGCGATAATCGCATTCCGTTGAATCGGCTTTTTCCCTCGCCATGATCCAGCAACGGAACCAAATTTAGCTTTAAATTCCCGATTACTTAATTTTAAGATTGGCTTTAGTAACGGTTTGGCAATATCAGAATCTGCCTCAAGTTCCTCATGAAAATGAAAATTCTTCCCCTTGTTAACCGGACATGCTGTTTGGCAGGAATCACAGCCATAGACGCGGTTACCAATTTTGTCTCTAAACTCATCTGGGATAAATGTTTTTGTTTGTGTTAAATAAGAAATACAGCGCTGTGCATTAATTTGTCCACCTTGTACAAGAGCCCCTGTTGGACAAGCATCCAAACACTTTGTGCATGACCCGCATTGATCTTCAATTGGTGTATCTGGTTCAAAAGGGATACTGGTAATCATTTCCCCCAGATAAACATATGATCCGAACTCCGGTGTAATAATGGAACAATTTTTTCCGCTCCAACCAATTCCAGCACGCTCGGCAACAGCGCGGTCTGAGAGTTCTCCAGTGTCAACCATCGATTTTAACCTAGCTTCTGGTATTCTTACTGAGATAAACTCCTCAAGTTTGTGTAGCCGGTCATTTAGAACATGATGATAGTCGAGACCCCAAGAGGCCCTGCTGAAAATCCCTCTTCTCTCACCCTTTTTACTCTCAACACGGTTATTCATTTTTGAAGGGTAAGCAATGGCAATGGAAATGATCGAACGAGGTTCCTCTAGTAATAAAGAAGGGGTCACTCTTTTCTTTATATCTGGTTCTTCAAATCCTGATTGGTATTTGAGTTCCTGTTGCTTTATTAATCGGCTTTTCAATTCAGTGAACGTGTCTGCGGTTGTGAAACCAATTTTATCGATTCCAATTTCTTTACTATAGGCGATGAGTTCTTCCTTTAAGTTTAGGACATCCATTTGATCCCCTCCTTCCCTAGAAGTCATTTATTTAATAATTGGCTTGTTATATTATTAGATGAGCATCTATTTATGATAAACTATTTTCAAGAAATTTTGGAGGTGGAATGGTTGGAAATTCAACTCTCACAGGAATTATTTGAGCAATTACCTAACTTTAAGCTGGGGATAATTGAATATAAAGATATTATGGTCGGGGAATCGCAGCAAATGATAAAAGGAAGACTCCAGCTTTTCCAAGAATCTATTTATTTTGATTTAGAAAATAAAAATGTTACTGAACTCTCTGGCATTCAGGAATGGCGTACTATTTTTAAAAAGATCGGTAAAGACCCGAACAGGTATCGACCCTCAGTAGAGGCGTTATACAGGAGAGTACAAAAACAAAATTACCTTACTTCTGTTCATAGTGCGATTGATATTAATAATTTTTTCTCTTTCCAATATCAAGTACCAATCGGAATATATGACCTAGATCTCATAAAGGGACGGGTGAGCATTCGGTTGGGAACGGAGGGTGAGGAATATACTGGATTGAATGGGCGAATAAATTCTTTAAATCGTCTAATTGTATCTTGTGATGAACTGGGGCCATTTGGAAGTCCGTTCGTTGATTCTGATAGAACACCAGTAACTTTTGCTACTAAAAATGCCCTGCAAATTATTTATTTGAGACCTTCAACCGACGTTGAAAACGCGATGAAACTAACAGGATCTTTAATGAACATGTTTACAAAATTACATGGAGGAGAAGCTTCCTTCCAAATCCTTAGGTGTCCATAGGGCATCTTTTTCTTTGTATAGAAAAAAACGCAATGCATCGTTCTCTTATGTAACGATACACTGCGTTAGTTAATATGTATGGAGCGGGTGATGGGAATCGAACCCACTACATCAGCTTGGAAGGCTGAGGTTTTACCAGTAAACTACACCCGCATTAATAAGTGACAAATTTTTGAACCATCAACTGACCTTTTTTATATTACACGCTATTTTTAGTATCGTCAAGGGAAAAACGCAAATTTTGTCGAATTTATTTCGTTACATAGAAAATGATCTAACACTGTATTTTCTATGACTAGCCGTTTTTTCACCAGCGAGGGGCACGAATAGATTTTATTATCCTTTAACATAGCAAATAACTTAGCTGTGACTCTTTTAATGTATTAGTGGTCAATAAAGCACTAAATTTTCGCAAAAAAAAACACTTCTCAAATTAATGAGAAATGTTCTTTTAAAACAAAATGATACCGGTGATCGGGGTCGAACCGATACTCCTCACGGAACACGATTTTGAGTCGTGCGCGTCTGCCAATTCCGCCACACCGGCGAGTATAAAATTGTTTTGATAAAGCAATGCCGAGGACCGGAATCGAACCGGTACGGTAGTCACCTACCGCAGGATTTTAAGTCCTGTGCGTCTGCCAGTTCCGC
>NZ_JBGBPR010000018.1:0-90557 GCF_041106275.1 Neobacillus sp. BF23-41 | reverse complement strand
AATGGAGCCTAAATAAAATGACTCCGGCACAATACCGGAGTCACTTATTAGCAGCTTAAAATATTCGGTCTTTTTTTAGACTGTCTATTTTATGGGTCACAGTTCATCGTGGCGAGGTTTTTCATTATTATAGCTTTCTATAACGATTGCTCCAGCTCATACCAATAATAACAAATCGTTTCCAGCCCTTTTTCAAAATTCTCTAAATGGAAATGCTCATTAGGAGCATATGGTTGGTGCCTGATACTTTTTTTCAATAGTGAAATGGTTCTTATTGGTGCTGAAATTAAAATGAAATATAATAGTAGGTAGGATGAGAAAAGTAGAGTGATGGGGGCTGATTTGATGACCTTTTTAGAAAAAATTAAACCGCACTTGATTAGCCATGATATATTAATTCAAGAAACGGTGCTTCATGCATTACACGATTATCCAAACGTCCCAGAAGAATGGACAATCGAATTATTGAAGGAAGCATTTAATAACCAGGACAAGCAATCCTCTATTTTAATCTACATAGAAAACATGAAAATCAATGAAGACGCTATCAAGGTTTTACTAGAAAATATGCCAAAGATGGACAAGACCAAGATCCACTTAGCGGTGAATTTGTTAGAGCGTATTGATCCAAAGCTCGCTCTAAAATATAGAGAGCAACTGCAAAGATACATTGGTGAGGATCGTTGGTCATTATATGAGCTAATCGTAAACGGGACGGAAGAAGAAGTGTGGAAAGAATATGAAAAAACAATAAATACTCTTGACCAAGCCGATTCTTATCAACATCCATTTTACATACAAGCTAAAAAACTGTCTGCATGCATCGTTCAAAATGGCTGGATTACCGAAGAGGAAATCGATATGATTATCCAAGAAGAATTAAAAGAGGATTGGTTTTCATTTAATGGAATCTTGACGGTTTATATGATTGGACAACTGAAACTAGACAAGCATATCCCATTTCTATCCAGTTTATTAGACCGTGATGAAGATATCTTATTAGAAGAGGCAGCATCGGCGTTAATTCGGTTTCAATCCGATGAGGTAGTCGAATCGGTGGGTCCTTATTTAAAGCAATCGGATTCGATTATTTTTGCCAGTTCCGTTATCGAAAATATTAAATCAGATCAGGCTGTTCAGGTTTTGAGAGAAGCCTATCAATATTCAGATGAACTCGAAGATCAGGATATGCTGATCGAAGCACTCTGTCATCAGCTTTCTAAAGATGCGCTTCCTGAAATTAGCGATCATATGAAAAAGGATTACTTCTCAAGCCTCGTAGATATTGAACAGACGGTTTATAGTTATTATTCCATTTTAGGCGAGCCACATCCTGAACTAATGGATTGGAAGCTTGCAGCACTTGGGAGAGAAATAGAATTTAGAAATGAAGGCAAGCAGAGTGGAATTTCCCGAAACGGTCCAATCTTAACGGAAAATAAAGTAGGGCGAAATGATCCGTGCCCGTGTGGAAGCGGCAAAAAATATAAAAAGTGCTGTGGCAAATAAGGAGATTAAGTGCGATGAAGTTTGATAAAGTTCGATGGGGGATCATTGGATGCGGTGATGTGACAGAAGTGAAAAGCGGTCCAGCCTTCCAAAAAATTAATAATTCTGAGTTGGTAGCCGTTATGAGAAGAACGGGGGGTCTTGCCAAAGATTATGCAAACCGGCACGATGTACCAAAGTGGTATGATAATGCGGATGAACTTATAAACGATCCTGAGATAGATGCTATCTATATTGCAACACCGCCAGGATCCCATAAGGAATATACAATCAAGGCAGCAAAGGCAGGGAAACCTGTTTATGTAGAAAAGCCAATGGCCCGCAATTTCGATGAATGCCAGGAAATGATTGCTGCTTGTGAGGAGGCAGGAGTCCCATTATATGTAGCTTACTATCGGAGGGCACAACAGCGATTTTTAAAAATAAAAGAGCTGTTGGAGAATGGGGCAGTTGGTGAGGTACGATTTGTATCATCAACACAATATCAAAAAGCTACGGAAGATGTGTTGGACCCACAACATCTTCCATGGCGAGTTCAACCGGAATTGGCAGGCGGGGGACTTTTTTTTGATCTAGCCAGCCATACACTTGATCTATTAGATTTTTTACTTGGACCGATTACGTCTGTGCAAGGATTTGCTTCCAATCAAGCAGGCTATTATCGTGCCGAAGATATTGTTACAGGTACATATCGGTTTGAATCTGGCGTCCATGGTGTCGGAAATTGGTGTTTTACTGCTTTTGAAAATGTCGATGTGAATGAAATCGTGGGGAGCCGAGGGAAAATCACCTTTTCCACTTTCGGAAACGAGCCCATTGTTTTTACGACAGCGAGCGGAACGGAGCAATGGAGTTTCGAGCGACCAGAGCACGTCCATCAACCACTTGTCGAAGCGATTGTAGCTGACTTAACAAGTGGTAGCCGTAATTGCCCTAGCAGTGGAGTGACAGGTGCCAGAACGAATTGGGTCATGGGAGAAATGGTGAAGAATTATTATCAGTAGTATGGGACTAGGATCAACCTATCACGGTTGGTCCTATTTTTTTATGTCCGTCCTCTTATGCCAGCGAAAGTGGTTGACCCTTTCAGATAATGGTTGGTGCCTGACACTTTTTTTTTATTTATTTTCAGTGTATTTAGTTGATGTAAGCGCATACATTGATAATGAGCACTGGAGGTGATGTTGTTGATCTATCCTTATGGGAATGATTATATTAAGTACTTAAACGATGAAGGTTCACATGGCATCACGTATGAACAATGGAAATTTAAAAATAGTAAACAATACTCAGACAAGTGTAGACAATGCGGACATGGGAAAAATCGGTTTCAACCATGTCCAAAGTGCAATTATTAAACGCCTAAGGCGTTTTTTTTTAGACAGGGGAAAGCTGATAATATCAAATGGTCAAATAAAAAAGCTTGGATTTTTGAGATACCAAGCTTTTTTAATGTATGAAGGTATGAAAAAAATTTATTAATTATCGTGATTGAATGTTTCTGTTTTAGGAGGATTTACATATTTTCCATCCATTTTGACACCCACACCCTGATCATAGACCATTTTCCCGCCAAAGTACCCAACCGCAAGGATGCTGGCAGAACAAATTAAGGTAAGCAGACAATACATCACAAGTGAAGCCTTATGAAACTCTTTCTTTTTAAATATAAAGAAAACACGGAATGCGACGACAAGAAAAGCAAGGACGGCGGCAATATCCGCCAAGCTTTCGTGATACTCGAAAACATTTGTATTTCCTCTAGCATCGTGCTCGGGTCCAGTGCCAATTGCTATCCAAGCACTAATAAACGCAACGGTCCACAGCCAAAAACCTTTCTTCGGTGAAAATCTACGCTTTGTTACCATCCAAAATAAATCATAACATGTAGCGATAATGATTAAAGCAATCGGAAAATGCACCATAATGGGGTGAATATGTGACATTAATTCTTCAAACATTTCCTTTCCTCCTCTTTTAAAAGATGGATCGATGAGCTTAAAAGAATGCTGGACTAGCTAAATAGTACAATAAAATTATGAAAATTGTGTGAAAATGGTAACTGAAACAATTATGTTTATCCTAGGTGTTCAAAAAAATTTCTTTTTCTATTCTCCGCAATAATCATTCTTATGGTAAAAATGCTGTGGAAGGATGATCGAATGTTTTTTCATAGTTGTTATTGGATATGAAAATAATATGTTTGAGTTAAGGATCGGATAAAACAGACGAGCTGCATTTTTAGAAAGAAAGGAAGTACTTATAATGGAAAACTCAATTGAGAAATTACAAAAGTTGCACGAATCGGTACAAAGATTGGAGTCGGTGTTACAAGAGGTATGGAGTTTGGTTGACGCAATTGGTGAGGATGATCAGTTCAATGACCTTTTAAATAAAGCCAAAAAATATCATTCAAAGAAACAAAGCACAGATGAAAGTATGGAGGAACTAATAGTCAGGCTGGATGAATACGATAATTGCATGGAGCAAATTCCAGAAGACGGGACGGCGGCTGTCGATTTTGAGGATGCGATTGCAGAACTTATCGATTGGATGAGGAATAATCAATAATAATGGGTTGTAAAACCGGGGACTAACTAATTGGGGTTAGTCTCTTTTTCTTTGGAATCCTTCTATTCGCTGATAGAAATGGCAAACTTTGATAAATTTCGTGATTCGCCCATTGAATGCGAAAATTCGCTCATAAAATGCAAAAATCCGCTCATAAAATCTAAAACTGCAAAAACGCCTGAATTTTTTTAGGAAAATAATAAAAATTTCACCTCAAATTCCCGTGTTGAACAATTAAATTTTCGTTTATTGTCAAAAATGCGGGAACTTTTCATTATAATTCATGATATTTTAAGAAAATCAGGATTTAATATTGCCGTTTTCTCAAACCATCTAGGAAATACTATTGAGGTTAGTAAATTGAAACAAGGAGATCGCATAGTGAAAGATAAAATCCCCTCATTATCGTCCAACTCATTTTATTTGGGTATTTTGTTAGCGGTCGTTGGAGGTTTTTTAGATGCCTATACTTTTATCAGCAGAGACGGCGTATTTGCCAATGCCCAAACAGGAAATATGGTCCTGCTCGCTGTAAAAGCAGCGAACAGGGAATGGCTTGGCTCGATGCTTTATATCCCGCCAATTTTAGCATTTATCTTAGGTGTTTTAGTATCAGAAATGGCGAAAATTCCTCGTGTTAGACAAGTTTTACACAGCTATAGAAGGTCAATTCTTATCTTAGAATGCCTTGTATTAATTATTGTAGGTCTATTACCACGAAGTGTGCCGAACATCGTAGTAACTGTATGTATCGCATTTGTATCCTCTTTACAAATTTCTACTTTTAATAAAATCGACAAGTGGGCTTACAATTCAACCATGACAACAGGAAATCTTCGGACGGCAACCCAAGCAGCCTATTTGGCCTTAAAAGAAGATAATGATGAAGCAAAAAAACAATTCAAGGAATTTTTTGTGATCATTCTTTCTTTTTTATTTGGCGCGTTGACCGGGACATTTTCCACCACCTACATTGGGAACACCTCTATTTGGATTGCGTCTGGGATTTTAGTGATCGCACTTATTTTGTATCACCGGGATCGAGGGTATATAAGCAAGTACTTAACGTTAAGATAGAATGTTAGTTGCCTAGTACTTGTGAAGAAGAGGCTGGAACAAAGGAGAACCAGCCTCTTCCTGTCTTCCTATTGATATCTTCCCACTAAACCATTTCCAACGTATGAATTACCTCTCTGAGTGCTTCTATTTCATCATCCCCGGAAACTTCTAATATAATTTCTGCCTGTTTAGGGATCGCTAATGATAAAACGCCGAGTACCGATTTTACATTAACCTTCCGTCCTTTATAAGTAAGAAAGATATCAGCATTAAATCGAGAAGCGTTTTGAACTAATTGATTGACCGGCTGAGCATATAAACCTGCATTTCTGTTGATTGTCACTGTTTGTTGTATCATGATTTTCCTCCTTGGCTGCGAAGTTGTAGCATCTGTAAATAATGCACCTTTCTTATGTATGAAACTACGTCACTAAAAATGCACCATTGACTCAATATGGGCCATTTTGTGTGGTAGTCCTTCTGCGCTGCCTATTGAGTTCCCTAGTACTTTAGTTTAAATCTAGTAATTTGAATGAATGTCCAATAAAAATAGGCTTTTGAATCAGTAGCAATACCCAGCCAAAGTTCATATTTTGATGGAGAGAGTACTTGATGCATGGGTGAATTCACCTGTTATACACCTATTTATCAGATTATGTTTGTTCTGTTTCCCCTTTCATGTGCTAGCACAAATTGTTGATTTAAAAAAGACGGAGGTATGAAAATGAATCCTTTCCTAAATGAACTCCAAATGTTGAATGTTGGCGATTTCCAAGCGAGTCAGGCAGTTCCTTTTGACTATAACCAATACTACATTGATGATCAGTCCCGACAATTCGGTGGTATGGGCGGTATTGGCGGTATTGGTGGTATTGGTGGTATAGGCGGTTTTGGCCGTTGTTTTAGCTGCTTTAGCTGTTTTAATTGCTTTAACTGCTTTAACTGCTTTAACTGCTCTAGTTGTTTCCGTTGCTCTAGTTGCTTTAGGTGTTCTAATTGCTCTCATTGCTCTAATTGTGGCGGCGGCCATCGATGCGGTGGAGGTCGGTGCGGCGGTTAATCGTTCGATTTTTCTAATGTAAAACTGATTGTTAAGGAGAAGAGGCCGTCACTGCGTGAGTTTTTGCAGAGCCTCTTCTCTTTTAGCTTAGACATAAGGGACAAATTGCGGTACATAGAATTATAGTGAAGTGATGTTACAGAATGGAGTAAAGCTACGGCTAAGGAGGAGCGAAATGACAAGTTTGAACCCTTCTATGCGTCTGAAAGTGAAAAGGGACACGTTTTTTCTCCCCGATTCAAACAACGGTGTGTATTTTCGGAACAACATTAGCTCGTTCCGTATGGAAGGCAGTACGATCGATCAGTGGGTTGAAAAGCTGATACCGATGTTCAACGGGGAGTACACTTTGGGGAATTTAACAGAGGGATTGCCGGGCCCATACCGAGATCGAGTGTATGAAATTGCAGAAGTGCTGTATCGAAATGGGTTTGTCCGTGATGTAAGTCAAGACCATCCGCATCAATTGGAGGATCAGGTTCTTAAAAGGCATGCTTTTCAAATTGAATTTGTCGACAGTTTTGTCGATTCGGGAGCGTACCGTTTTCAAACCTATCGTCAGGCCAAAGTGTTGGCAGTTGGCTCAGGTCCTTTTTTTGTTTCGTTAGTTTCTTCTTTAATTGAATCCGGATTGCCCAAGTTCAAATTGCTAATCACTGACACGGTACCGACTAATAGACGGCGGTTAACGGAACTCGTGGCACATGCCCGTAAGACAGACCCTGAGGTGGAGGTAGAGGTAGAGGAGATCAACCTTAAGGACGAAGGGGTAAATTTTTGGCGGGAGAGTGTGCAACCGTTTGATTCAATTTTGTATGTGTCACAGGAAGGCAATTTAGAGGAACTGCGGCTTCTTCATACGGTTTGTGGGGAAGAGAAAAAGGCATTCCTCCCTGCTATTTGCTTACAGCAGGTAGGAATAGCGGGTCCGTTAGTGAATCCAGATTCTGAGGCGAGCTGGGAGTCTGCTTGGCGCCGCATGCACCAATCTGTGCTATTCAAAGACCAGCAAATTACTGCTTTCTCTTCCACTGCCGGCGCAATGTTGGCCAATGTAATCGTATTTGAATTGTTTAAAGAGGTTACAGGAGTAACCGAACTGGAACAAAAGAATCAATTCTATTTGCTTGATCTTGATACGTTGGAAGGACACTGGCACTCGTTTATTCCCCATCCACTGGTGACTGGACGAATATCGACTGAATGGGTAGAAGATTTCGATAGGCGGATTGAACAGGGATTAAGCAGTGGTGAGCCGAGTGAATTGCTACTTTTTTTCCACCAATTGACATCAAAAGAGTCAGGGATTTTCCATATTTGGGAGGAGGGAAATTTAAAGCAACTTCCGTTAGCTCAGTGTCGTGTTCAGGCAGTCGACCCTTTATCTGACGGACCGGCTAAGCTGTTAGGAGACATTGTCTGTTCAGGACTGACACATGAGGAGGCTCGAAGGGAAGCCGGTTTTGCTGGGATTGAAGCCTATGCGTCACGAATGGTCGATTTGCTCGCTACGAGGCTACTTCCACATCAGGAAGTAGAGGGTAGAATGCTAGATTTGCAGGAATTTGTTGGGGTTGGGACTGGGGAAACGTTTGAGGAAGGAGTTTGCCGCGGGTTGCAAAAGTGTTTGGCCGAAGAGCTTAACAATCAACAGCGTAATCAGAAGATATCTGTCTCTCGGGTGCAGTTGAGTGCTGTAGAAGATGATCGCTGCCGGTTTTATTTGCAGGCGCTGACTACAATGCAGGGGGCACCAGTTATCGGTTTAGGTGAAGAAGTGTCAGGTTTCCCTGTGATATGGCTCGGTACGAGTCAGGGATGGTATCGTAGTGTAGATTTGAATATAACAATGGCGTTACGCAATACGTTACTACAGGCACTTACCAAAGTCCAAAACCCAGAAGCTTGCCTAACGGCGCAAGTGTTTGATGTATCTTCCTTGCTTCTGGAAGAAATGGTGCCGCTAAGCTTAGTAATCCCTGCTTGTGAAGAGAGGATAAAATCCGAGAACTTGCAGTCCGCTATGGAAGTCTTGGAACGAGATCATAAGCGGCTCTCGGTGTTCGAACAAGAAATAGAACCATTTTTGAAAGAAGGATTGGCAGGGGTGTTTGGTGTTTTGCTTCGAGAGGAGGAATCTAGGTGAGCGCTGTCGTGTTGGTTGTTGGAGAAGGGGTGGTGGCGGACAGTGTATGCGAAGAACTGTTCGCTCATTACCATGTAGTTCGCCAGACCGAATTCGAGGCAGTTGTACCGAAAAAAACTGATTTGGCACTGGTGCTTCAGGATGCCTGGAATCCTTCTGTTCATCAAAAGGCAGAAGAGATATTTCGACTAACAGGCACACCCTGGCTGAGAGGCTTCGTTTCATTTGGAAAGGGTGTAGTGGGGCCGCTAATTCGACCAGGGACGCCCGGGTGTTCTCAGTGTGCGGATATGAGACGTCTTATGGCTGGACGCGACCGTAAAGAGATGTGGGAGATGAAGCAGAGGCTGAAGGAATACGGAGGTATGCAGACTGAAGGCTGGGCATCCTCCACAGGACTCTTGCAGGTGTCATACCAGATCAGGGCAGAGGTACAGCGAATTTTGCAGGGTGATCAAGCACTTTCGGAAGAACAGGTATGTTTAATTAATTTGAAAACATTAAAGAGTTCATGGCATTCCTTTCTTCCTGACCCGCTGTGTCCGGTTTGCTGCCATCTACCAGACGATTCGGAGGACGCTGCTCAAATCTCATTGCAGCCAAGTCCGAAGATCAGCCTAGACAGTTACCGCTGCCGTTCGTTGGATGATCTGAATAAAGTTTTAGTTAAAGACTACCTAGATCATCGAACGGGCCTTTTGAATGGTAAAATGGTTGACCTCGTGCCGCCATTTGCTGATGTCAGTGTGAATCTTCCTTTGTTCGAGGGGGATGAGGGAACAGCAGGCAGGACAAATTCATATGAGGTAAGTGAGTTGACAGCCATTTTAGAAGGACTCGAGCGGTACTGCGGTCTGGAGCCACGCGGGAAACGTACAGTCGTCTTTGATAGTTTCAGCAATTTGAAAAATAATGCGCTCAATCCTATGAAAGTAGGTGTGCATGCAAAGGAACAGTATGAGCAGCATGGTTTTCCCTTTCAACCGTTTAATCCTGAACGACCAATGAATTGGGTATGGGGTTATTCGTTTTTGAAAGAGCGGCCGATTCTTGTGCCAGAATTGCTAGCCTATTACAGCTTGGGCTGCGGCCAGCGTGGATTTGTCTATGAAACTTCCAACGGATGTGCATTAGGCGGAAGTTTGGAGGAGTCTATTTTTTACGGAATTATGGAAGTGGTGGAGCGTGATTCATTTCTAATGACTTGGTACGCGCAGCTGAACCTGCCGCGTCTTGACCCATCCTCAGCTAATGACCAAGAATTGCAGTTAATGATCGAACGTATGCGGTCGGTCGCGGGATATGATCTTTATTTGTATAACTCGACGATGGAGCACGGAATTCCAAGTATTTGTGCGATTGCAAAAAACAAGAAGCAAAAGGGAGTGAATCTCATCTGTGCCGCTGGCGCCCATCTCGACCCTGTAAGGGCGGTAAAAAGTGCGGTTCATGAGTTGGCTGGCATGATGCTGACGCTTGATGAGAAATTGGAGTCTAACCAGGAAGAGTATAGCCGAATGCTGCAAGATTCATCTCTGGTGCAACAGATGGATGATCATGGTATGCTGTACGGTTTGCCGCAAGCGGAAGATCGCCTGGATTTTTTACTTGAAGATAATCGTCCATTGCGAACATTTGCCGAGGAATTCAAGTGGAAATCGGGTCATATGGACCTTACAGATGATCTGCTGGACATACTTAAAGTTTTTCGCCCATTAAATCTTGATGTGATTGTGGTGGACCAGACGGCACCAGAATTGAAACGGAACGGATTGTATTGCGTGAAAGTGCTGATTCCGGGGATGCTGCCGATGACATTCGGACAACATCTTACCCGTGTAACTGGGCTGGAGCGTGTTCTCAGGGTACCGATGGAACTCGGATTTTCAAAACAACCGCTGACACTTGAACAATTAAACCCACATCCGCATCCGTTTCCATAAGAGGCGAACTAGGAGGCAAGGAGGATGAGTCTAGACGAGTTTTTGCACAATCTGCATTTTGACATTGATAAGGCAAGTGTGCCTAACTGGGAAGTGGATTGGGAAGATGCGCCACTTTCTTATAAGCTCTACAGTGGTTTACCTGAGGTACCATTTTCTCTAGAAGTACCGCTGACACTTGAAGGACAAGAACCGCCCGCAAAGCCTGATCTTCGTAAGGTCGGTCATTTCCTCTGGTATGTATACGGCCTTACTCAAGTTAGCCAGTCAGTCTTTCCCTTGGATTCCAAAGATAAAACGGCGAATCTAGTACAGTCATATCGGCGATTCGCTCCTTCCGGCGGGGCATTGTATCCAAACGAATTATACGTTTATCTAAAGGTAGAGGATTCGCCTGTTGGGATGTACCATTATGATGTCGCCCATCACCGCTTGGTATTGTTGCGAGAAGGAAATTTCGATTCATATATCGCCCGTGCTCTTGGTAACCGCTGTGATATATCTTCCTGCTTTGGAACTGTATTTGTGTCAACCATGTTTTGGAAAAATTTCTTTAAATACAATAACTTTTCTTACCGTCTGCAAGGGTTAGATGCTGGTGTGGTTATCGGACAGTTACTGGAAGTAGCAAAACGTTTTGGCTTTGCATCAGGGGTTTACTTTCAGTTTCTAGATCGGGCCATTAACCATCTTGTTGGGCTTTCCGAACAGGACGAGAGTGTTTATGCGGTAATCCCGCTTTCAGTAGAACCTACAATTTGGTCTACTAAAGGGAGTGAAAAAGAAGGTTTTGTCTCTGCCGCCGAATTGTGCCGAGAGTTAACAGCGATTCAGCCCCATCATTACATCCGGTCACGGAGGGTTAAAGAGTATCCAATGTTAACAATGTTGAATGAAGCGTCCATGCTTGATTCAACGCAAGCGTTTCGGCTGATCGAGGCGAAAGGGAGTTTGAATGGTGACGGTCATGCGGAAGAGCTGCCTCACGTGAACCGGTTGTCATATGATCTGGCGTCGGTCTGCCGCAAGCGATTTTCTCCAGACATGGATTTTGTTTTGGGGAAGGTAAGTCAACATCAGCTGGCCGTTCTGCTTCAGGAGGCGATAGCTTCCTTCTCGTATCGTAATGATTTGGATGAAGCACATAGGAAGAGCGAGCCTCGTGTCTCTTTGTATGGCTGTTTATATAATGTTGAAGGTATTCCAAATGGTGCCTATCATTATGACAGTGCTGCTCATGCGTTACGACTGGTGGATCTCGGTGATTATCGACTCCTATTGCAATCCGGAATGTCTCTAGATAATGTGAATTTGCTCCAAATACCTCTCTGCTTACATGTGGCAGGAGACAGGGAATCATTCAGAACGGCACTGGGTTACAGAGGATACCGGATCCAACAAATGGAAGCAGGCATGCTAGTACAACGATTACTGTTAGCGGCGTCAGCCCTCGGAATGGGGGGGCACCCACTCCTTGGTTTTGATGCAAACTTGAGTGATCAGATTTACAAGATGGAACCACTAGGAAAAACTAGTCTAATCCAAATTCCAATTGGTCCCTATCGACATCGACCTTGGTTGAAGGGAAGTTTGCATAGTTAGGATTAATAGGGTTACTTTAGTTCTAAGGTTATTGAAGTTTTTCATATTCACCTGAGTGATTCAAAAAATAACTTAATTGGATGGGGGGGATGTTTATGGATGCCATTGGTATAGAACCGTATTTGCATGTTCGTTTTGCCAAAAATCCAGTATACGATCCAATTGGCCACAAGTTAAGCTTTATCGCAGATTATACTGGTTTGCCACAGGTTTGGGAACTTAATATAGGGGAAGGGTGTGAAGGATGGCCTGTCCAAACTTCCTTTACAAAGGAAAGAATCACCTTTATTAGCTATCTTAATGGCAAATCTAATTTGATTATTGGTATGGATGTTGGCGGAAATGAAAATCAGCAATTGTACTTACTTAAGGGAGAAGGGAAACTAATCGAGTTGACAAACTCACCAGACCATATACACCGTTACGGCGGAAGCTCTCCAGATGGAAAATGGATTGCCTGGTCGAGTAATCGCCGTAATCCAGCCTTTTTTGATATCTATATTCAAAATCTGGAATCGTTGGATATTCGTCTTTTGAATTCTGGTGATGGAATATTTTCAGCGGTTAAATGGTCTCCTGACGGTAAATCCATTTTGGTCCAGAAAATAAATTCCCCTCTAGATAATGATTTGTGCATAATCGACCTTTCAACAGGAGATATGAACTGGTTAACAGAACATACAGGGGAAGCAAGTTTTAAAGATGCCCATTTTAATAAAGATGCGGACCATATATATGTATTAACGAATAAAAACAATGAATTCTATGGGCTTGCTCTTATAAATTTAAATACCAAAAATCTCGAGTGGCTAGAGCTGGGAAAGTGGGATTTTGAGAATTTGGCCATGAATAGTGATAAAAATTTGTTAGCTTATTCGATAAATGTGGGAGGAATTTCAAAGGGAGTACTTTTAGACATAAATCGAAGTTACCTTTATACATGGGAAACTCCCATTGGAGTCATATCAAATCTAAAGTTTTCCCCAGATAGCCAAAAACTAGCGTATGTGTTTAAGGGACCGACATATCCCTCAGATATATGGGAACTTGACCTAAAGACCATTCAGGCAGAGAGGCTTACGTATGTTTCCCGTTCACCAGTCCTGGAACATAAATTAGTTGAGCCGGAGCTTATATCCTTTCGTTCTTTTGATAACCTCGAGATTCCTGCCTTTTATTCGAAGCCGAGAGATTCCACTGAAAAACATCCTGTTGTTATATACATTCATGGCGGGCCAGAGAGTCAAGCACGTGTGGTATACAACCCAATTCAGCAGTATTTACTAAACCAGGGTTATGCCGTGTGTACACCAAACATTCGAGGAAGTACAGGTTACGGAAAAACATTTACACATTTGGATGATGTCCGAAAAAGAATGGACGCTTTAAAGGATCTCATTTATTTAGTGGAGTGGCTAAAGGCGAAGGGGAACGTAGATCCTAAAAAAATCGGGATCATGGGCGGGAGCTATGGCGGGTTTATGGTTCTTGCCGCCATCAGTCACTATCCACAGCTTTGGTCTGCTGCTATTGATATTGTGGGAATGTCCAGCCTTAGAACATTCCTTCAAACAACAAGTCCATGGCGTAAGAAGCACAGGGAGAGTGAATACGGAACAATAGAAAGAGACGGAGAATTTTTTGATAGAATTGATCCATTGAATTATTCAGATCGAATTACCACCCCATTATTAGTAATTCACGGGAAGGGCGATCCGCGTGTCCACATAAGAGAATCTGAGCAAATGGTCAACAAGCTAAAAGAACGGCAACACGCAGTTGACTTTATTTGCTTTGAAGACGAAGGCCATTCCATTGACAAACAAAAAAATAAAATTACTGCCTATAAGGCAATGGTAAATTTTCTCGATCGATATATCGGTAATGGATCATAACTCGGGTGAGGGTTATAAATTAGCCCAAGAGTAGCGGGTACGGCAGTTGTTGATTTTGAAGTTGAAATCGCAGAACTTATTGAAGGGATGATAAATAATCAGTAAAACACGCAACAATGGAACTAATTTACTTAAGGAAATCGAGAGGATTTAATTACTTTATCACAGAAAATAGGAAAGAGTCTCCAAACACAGGGAGACTCTTATTTATCTATGAAAGAATGTAATCTATATTACTTAGAAAACTGTAGGTCTTCAGATACTGATTCAGGTTCGTCACAGGTACTTTCCATGATATAGTGTTTTCCATTTTCTGATGACTCATGGAGTCCGTGCATTGCTTCTAGGACATGGTACGCTAATTCGCCATTGGCTCGATAGTTTCCGCCTTCGAGGATCGCCTTGGCCATATCTGCGACACCAAGTCCTCTGCAGTTTTGATCGTACCCAGAAGTCAGCGGGACCTCCACAAATTCTTTTTCGTCACGTTTTCTTACCCGAACAGGACCGCCAAATGTATTTGGATCTGGAACGAGTATCGTACCTTGACTTCCATAGATTTCAATAGGTGGCAGCGATGTTCCGCCAAAGGCGTCAAAGCTGGTTGTAATGGTCCCGATGACACCTGAGGTAAAATCAATCACACCGGAAAGATGGGTAGGGGTAGAGACTTGAATTTCTGTTCCTGCTTTAGGTTTACTAATCACGGTTCGTTTTGGATAACTAATACGAGCGGATCCAGAAATTCGGTTAATAGGTCCTAACAATGCTATTAATGCTGTTAAATAATAAGGACCCATATCAAACATTGGTCCGCCGCCGGTCTCATAATAAAAGGCAGGGTCTGGGTGCCAATGTTCATGTCCACGGCAAATCATGAAGGCTGAAGCACCAACAGGGACACCAATTTCTCCTTTTTCAATTAATTGGATTGCTGTTTGAATACCAGCACCCAAGAAGGTGTCAGGTGCACTCCCAACTAATAGATGATGCTTCTTGGCTGTTTCTAGAATTTGTTTACCTTCCTTACATGTAACAGCAAGCGGTTTTTCCGTATAAACATGTTTTCCTGCTTCGAGTGCTTGAATACAAACTAAGGCATGAGCTTTTGGAATCGTTAAATTAATGACTAGTTCAATTTCAGGGTCTGAAAGCAGTTCCGCGACAGAACAAGCTTTTGGAATCCCGAATTTCTCAGCCTGAGCTTGTGCACGCTGTAAATCTAAATCCGCACAGGCAACAAGCTCAAGGTTAGAGAATTTCTGACAATTTTCCATATAAATAGAACTAATATTTCCGCATCCAATGATGCCGATTTTAAGCCTTTTCATTATTGGTTCCTCCGGTTTAATATTCTTGGTCATAGTAAAAATCTAATTATTATTGACTGTCTCCCATACCTGTATAAACACGGCCATTTCCATAAAGTGCGGCTACGTCCACACCTTCGGCCCGTTTCTTTCCTTCCGCAGCCCATAAAAATCCACGGCGCATAATAAGCGTAACTTCTGGCATTGTAATGATATTAGCTTGGTGTCCTAATGAACTATAAAAAACATTTCCAAGACCCCAGCGTTTTGTCCAAACAACAGGCATATCAACTGCTTTATTGGCAGCATGAGGACCGTGAACAACTGGGAAGCGAGTGGATGCTAACACTTCAACGGCTGGATCAAAATGAAGGTAATACTGCTCACTGACAACTTTAAAATCGGAGATGCCTTCTAATAACGGACTTGTAGAATGCTTGATGTTTACCATATATTCCACACCATCATTTCCAGGATGTGCTACCCAGTTCCCGCCTGTCATGAATTGCCAATCCACATTGTTGCGGAAGGAGTCACACATTCCACCGTGGCAACCTGCTAAACCAACACCAGCCATAACCGCTTCGGAAATATTTAAGGCATATTTATTTTCAATCTTACCCATTGTCCAGTGGGGAATAATAAGATCTAAGGATTTCAGCTTTTCCGTGTCTGCATAAGCGTCAAGTGTATTGGATACCTCAACTTGAAAGTTTTCTTCCTCAAGTATCCCTCTAAAGATTTCTGCTACCTGATCTGGTTGATGGCCATCCCATCCGCCCCAGACGATTAATGCCTTTTTTTTCATAATTAGAACACTCCTTTATATTTATTTTTTTATACTTCAGATATACGAATCCATTGACGTTTTTCTATCGATAAATCAACCGCCTCCAAAACTTCTTGGCACTTTACGCCATCACGGAAGTTTGGAGCGGGCTGGCGATCTTCACGGAATGACTCCATAAGTTCAACTACTTCGTGAATAAACGTATGTTCAAATCCAATCGTATGTCCTGGCGGCCACCATGCTTCCGCAAAAGCGTGGGAAGGGTCAGTCGCTAAGACGCGGCGGAAGCCTTGGACATCATCTCTATCATCAGCAAAATAAACCTGAAGTTCATTCATGCGTTCAAAGTCAAAGATGACGCTTCCTTTACTGCCGTTGATTTCAAAAGAATTCTTACAGCGATGCCCTGTAGCAAATCGTGTAGCCTCAAAGCTTCCTAAAGCTCCGTTAGCAAAACGGGCTAAAAATAGGGTAGCATCATCAACCGTTACTTCGCCTTTTTCATCACTATCGCAGCCTTTAGCAGATAAACCAGTCATTTGAGAAGGAATTGGTCTTTCTTTAATAAATGTTTCATTCATTCCAATAACCTCAGTAATATCACCGATTAGATAATGAGCCAAATCGACAAGATGGGCCCCCAGATCTCCATGAGACCCTGAACCAGCAATCTCTTTTTGCAGTCTCCAGGCTAGCGGGAAGTTCGGATCTACGAGCCAATCCTGTAAAAACCAGGCGCGGAAATGATAGATTTCTCCTAGCTTACCTTCGTCGAGAAGCTTTTTAGCCAGCATCACAGCAGGGGCAAAGCGATAGTTAAAGCCGACCATATGTTTAACCCCAGCAGATTCAACGACTTCAAGCATTTCTCTGGAATCCTCAAGTGTAAGCGCTAACGGTTTTTCGCAAAAAACATGCTTGCCTGCTTTTGCTGCTGCAATTGTTATTTCTTTATGTACATCACTCGGTGCATTGATATCGATAAGGTCAATATCTTCTCTTTGTAAAAGAGTTTTCCAGTCGGTTGTATGTTCCTCCCAACCGAATTGCTTAGCTGCAGCCGCGACAGCGTTATGGTCACGACCACAAATCACTTTCATTTCAGGATGAATGATCTTAGGGAAAAACAGGGGAAGATCTCGATAGGCATGACTGTGGGCTTTGCCCATAAATTTGTAGCCAATCATTCCAATTTTAACGGTTTCCATAACGAATCTCCTTTTCTTATTTAAGAATGAAAAAAAAATATATTTTAATCGATTTTTATTAAGATTGTTTGGTGTAAGTTGTCCTAAGTTGTGAAGATGCCCGTTCTATAAAGGTAACTGGCAATCGTTCATTAATTTCTGTCATGGTACCTTGAGTGATCAATTGGAGAACTTTTTCAGCTGCCAATTGCCCCATATCAAAAAGCGGTACATGAACGGTGCTAAGTGGCGGGGAAGTCATCCTTGAAATTTCAGAGTTATCATACCCAATGAGAGCATAATCACGACCTGCCTGGTAGCCTTGTTCACCTAAACCCTGCATAAGACCAATAGCCATTCGATCATTCCCGGCAAAAATAGCATGGATCTCTGGCAGTAAAGAAGCTATACCGGCAGCCGCTTGAAAACCACTTTTACGGCTATAATTCCCTTGAAAAACGAACTGAGGATTGTAGGGAATACCCGCATTCAAAAGGGCAGTTTCATAACCGTGTAACCGTTCGATACTATTCGAAAATTCATTTGGTCCATTTAAAAAGATAATTTGTTCATTCCCATTCATTAGCAGAGAGGATACGGCTTGTAAACTACCATCAAAATGTTCTGCGTCAATGGAATGAAAGGGATAGCCCGAAAAAGTTTGATTCACCAGACCATAGGGGAGTTGCAATTGGTGTAAATTTTCAAGTGCTTCCACTTCACCAGGAACATCCTTGGAACCTAGGATGATGCATCCATCTACCTTCTGAGTATGAAAAAGCTTCACATAATCTTTCGGCTCATCAGGGGATTGAAATAAAAGTAGCAAACCATATCCAAACTCACCAAGCTTTGCGCCAATTCCACTTAAAAGTTCCGAAAAATAATGGGTAGTCATCAAGTTTACTCTTTGAAAATAAGGAACAATGACCCCAATGTTGTTACTTTTCCCACGTGCAAAGCTTTGGGCAATGGCATTAGGGTGGTAGTTCAGATGTTGGGCGGCTTGCAAAACCTTTTGTTTGGTTTCTTCACGTAAGGGACCGATATTATTAAATACTCGTGAAACGGTGGCTTCAGAAACGCCGGCTAATTTTGCAACATCTTTCCGGTTAGCCAAGATATCACCTCTAAACTTATAATGTACACGCGTTCATTCTCTCTTATTATCTGATAATTGTCAATATTAAAATTTGTTATTATTTATTGTTAAAGTTGATAATTTCCAGAAGATATACAATATTAATTATCTGTATTGTGGGTATAACATTATGGTAATAGCTAACGATTAATAATTCTCTATTAATACTTGAGGGAGGTAAAAAAATGAAATGGAGAGGAAGACGGCAAAGCGCAAACGTTGAAGACCGAAGAGGAATGGGCATGGGTGGTAAAACAGTGATTGGAGGCGGGGTAGGCAGTATTATTATTGTTCTCCTCTTTACGATGCTCGGAGGGAACCCAGGAGATTTACTTGGCAATAACACATCGACAAATGATTTGGATTCACAAACTCCTCCTTATCAAGAATCTGCTCAAGAGAAGGAATTAGCCGACTTTGTTTCTGTTGTCCTTGCTGATACAGAGGACGTATGGTCAGACGAATTCAAGAAGAAAGGGCTGCAATACGAGAATCCTAGGCTCGTTTTGTACCGGGACAGTGTTCAGTCTGCCTGTGGGTCGGCTAGTTCGGCTGTAGGACCTTTTTATTGTCCGGGTGACCACAAGCTTTACATTGACTTAAGTTTTTATGAGGAATTGAAACAAAGATTCCAAGCACCTGGTGACTTTGCGATGGCGTATGTCATTGCCCATGAGGTGGGACACCACGTCCAGACCCTTTTACATAGCGGAGACCAAGCATCACAAGCCCAAAAAAGGACCAATGATTATTCGGTTAGATTTGAATTGCAGGCTGACTACTTGGCGGGTGTTTGGGCCCACTACGCGCAAGGGAAGGGGTACCTAGAAAAAGGCGACCTGGAAGAGGCACAGAATGCCGCAAATGCTGTAGGTGATGATAATATCCAGAAAAAAGCACAAGGCTATGTGGTTCCTGAAAGCTTTACTCACGGAACTTCCGAACAGAGAAAAAGATGGTTTAATAAAGGATTTAAAAACGGCACCATTGAGGGAGGAGATACCTTTAATGCAGCGAACCTTTAAAGGGTTTCCATCGTAAAGAGGAATAAGAACGTTTTTTTCAAGCAAAAAGAGCCGTCATCAACGGCTCTTGATTCATTATTTTGCAAATACATGATCACCAATCGTCTTTACTACTTCACGCGTACGAATCCAATCATCCGTTGCAATTTCTGGGTTATAAAAATAAATGCAATCATTTAAGCGATCATTTCTCGTTAGTGCTTCTTCGACTGCTCGTTTCGACTCATCTGATGCTGGCTTTTTAATTTCACCATTTTGAACCGGAGAAAAGGCATAGCTATTGCCTACTACTTGTTTAATTACAGCGGTCACTGTATTTGGGAAATGAGGAGAATCAACTCGATTCAATACAACAGTCGCAACTGCAACTTTTCCTTCATAAGATTCACCTTTTGCTTCAGCTTCTACTAATCTGGCAAATAAATCTTTCTCTTCATTTGATATTGACACTGCTGGTTCCTCTTGTTTTTTTTCTGGCGTTTCTATTGCAGGTTTTGATGATTTTATTGCTTTTACTTTCGGTTGATCAGGATTTTGCAACATTTCTTCTATATAAACCCAATCGTTCGGTTGATTATTAACTTGTTCTATTTTATCAGTGTCTAATCCATATTGTTGTCCTAGTTCCCAAGGGCTATCTCCTTTTACAACTGGAGATTGGGTAATAGCCTCGGCCGGATTAATTTGTAAACCTATAAGTGCAAATGTAGCTACACAAGCTACAACTAATTTTTTCATGTAATTGTTTTTCATGTGGCTACCTCCTGTAAATTCGTATGGTATTACTTTATCATGTGCTAGTACACGATTTACAGAACGCTACTGTTACATTTCTTTTTAATTAGATGAACAACATTACAGGTAAAATAGATTTATGACAATTTTCCTATATAAATGACATATTCAATCCAATAATACGAAATAGAGGAATATTTTACTTGAAATTTCTTGTAATATAATTGAAGTATTCGGTGAAGGATGAATTTATTGAATTTTCTTTCATGTGGAAAGGAATATCGATCTTAGTTATTGTAAAAGAATAATTAAGAAGGGTGGAATTTTAGTGTTGGGCAAAAATCATGAAAGTGAGCAACTACAACGAGGTCTAGACAACAGGCACATCCAGCTAATTGCACTTGGAGGTGCGATTGGAGTAGGTCTGTTCTATGGTTCAAGTGCAACGATTCAAATGGCTGGTCCGTCAATTTTGCTCTCATACTTAGTCGGAGGCTTAGTTATTTTTACCATTATGAGAGCATTAGGGGAAATGGCTGTAGATGAGCCGGTTTCCGGCTCATTTAGTTCATACGCAAATCGTTATTTAGGGCCGTTTGCGGGTTACTTAACCGGTTGGACCTATTGGTTTATGTGGGTTGTCGTTGGGATGGCGGAAATTACAGTTGTCGGTGTCTATGTAAACTACTGGTTTCCAGAAATTCCACAATGGCTGACAGCACTTGCTACACTTGTTGTAATCACAATGGTTAACCTTACAAGTGTTAAAGCATTTGGAGAGTTTGAATTCTGGTTCGCGATGATTAAAGTGGTTGCGATTATTGGAATGATTGTTGTTGGATTAGGTATGATCCTCTTAGGTATCGGCAACGAAGGCCAGCCCATCGGTTTTAACAATCTTTGGACTCATGGAGGATTTATGCCAAATGGGATAAAAGGTATTTTCATGTCATTGGTTCTAGTGATGTTTTCATTTGGCGGGGTAGAACTGGTCGGGATTACCGCAGGGGAGGCTAAAAATCCTCGAAAATCAATTCCATCTGCAATCAACAATGTGGTCTGGAGGATTTTAATTTTTTATATTGCTGCACTAGGCATCATGATGAGTTTATATCCTTGGAATGAAGTAGGGACGAATGGCAGCCCGTTTGTGTTAATTTTTGATAAAATCGGAATTCCTGGGGCCGCCCATATTATTAACTTTGTCGTGTTAACAGCAGCGTTGTCTGCTTTTAATAGTGGTTTATTCAGTACTGGAAGAATGCTATACAATTTATCACTACAAAATAATGGTCCGAAATATTTTGGAAAGCTCAACAAGCATTCTACACCACGACGTGGAATCCTATTTTCGTCATCATTTTTATTAGTGGCAGTATTTTTAAATTATATTGTTCCTGAAAAAGTATTTATCTATATTTCTTCTGTTGCAACGGTTGCGGTTATTACTAGCTGGACCATAATACTGATTACCCAAATAAAGTTCAGACAATCAAAAACGACAGAAGAAGTAAAAAAACTAGCATTTAAAATGCCGCTATATCCAGTTTCAAGCTACTTAGCCCTTGCTTTTTTAGCACTTGTTGTGGTCTTAATGGCCTTTATTGAGGGCATGCGAGGAGCATTAATTGTAGCACCTATATGGTTTATGGTCCTTTATATAGGATATAGATTGAAAAAGAAGCAATAATCAAAGAGCTCGATTGACAAAGAAAAAGTAAGATAAATGGAAGCCGACAATCCTCTATTAAAAGGTGTCAGGCACCATCCAATTTTATGGATGGTGCCTGACACCTTTTTGCTTTAGACATCTTTAACTCGAGAAAGTGTTAAATAACGGAAAATTCTAGGCAAATTGTCATGATTTGACAATTCGACAAAATATAAATATAATTTAAGATATTCTGAAAATTACTAATAATGGAATTTTCACGTGTAATAGGTTTTAAATCAGGAGGTCAAGAATGATTGTATTTAATCAGGTACATAAGTTTTATGGGGATTTTCATGTCTTAAAAGATATTAATCTTACAATCAATCAAGGTGAAGTAGTTGTAGTAATCGGTCCATCTGGATCAGGGAAAAGTACCTTGTTGCGCTGTATCAATCATCTGGAAACCATCTCTGACGGGACACTCACCGTAAATGGGATATCAGTAGGGGATAAAAAAACAGATATCAATAAGCTGAGGCGCAATATTGGCATGGTTTTTCAGCACTTCTATTTATATCCGCACAAAACAGTGCTTGAAAATATCACTCTTGCGCCGATGAAAGTATTGGGCCAATCCGAAAAAGAAGCTAAGGAAACAGCCCGTCATTATCTTACCAAGGTAGGGATATTAGATAAGGCTGAATCTTATCCTTCCCAGCTTTCCGGAGGTCAGCAGCAGCGTGTAGCCATTGCCCGTGGCCTTGCAATGAACCCGGAGATCATGCTTTTCGATGAACCGACCTCAGCACTTGATCCTGAAATGATTGGCGAGGTACTGGATGTAATGAAAGCCTTGGCCAAAGAAGGTATGACGATGGTGGTCGTAACCCACGAAATGGGCTTTGCCAAGGAGGTTGCTGACCGAATCGTTTTTATGGATGAGGGGCGAATATTAGAAGAAGCAGTTCCGGCTGAATTTTATGAGAATCCGCGTGAAGAACGGGCTCGCTTATTTCTCAGCCGTATATTAAATCATTAATAGGGAGGAAATGGAATGTTCAAAACAAGAAATTTCGTAAAAATGGCGGTAGTGTCAACTATGGCTGCCATCCTACTTGCAGGATGCGGAGGGGACAAGGCCTCGAAAGAAAGCAGTAAGGATGTACTTGCTCAGATTAAAGAAGAGAAAAAAATCGTATTTGGTGTAAAACATGATACTCGTTTGTTTGGATTGAAAAATCCTTCGACAGGTGAGGTGGAAGGGTTTGACATTGATCTTTCTAAAGCATTGGCCGAAGAAATGTTTGGCAAAGAGGTTAAGCCTGAGTATGTAGAGGTTACTTCGAAAACGAGGGTAGGACTCTTAAATAATGGTAAGGTTGATGCGGTTGTCGCCACTATGACCATCAATGAAGAACGTAAAAAAGAAGTCGATTTTACGGATGTATATTTTGATGCCGGGCAATCATTGCTAGTGAAAAAAGGAAGCAAGGTTAAAGGCATCGAAGACTTGAAAAAAGGAACGAAGGTGCTTGCTGTTAAAGGCTCGACCTCATCCGTAAATATTCGTGAGAAAGCTCCTGAAACAACCGTACTTGAATTTGAAAACTATGCTGAAGCTTTTACAGCCTTAAAGTCAGGTAAGGGTGATGCCCTGACCACAGATGATGCGATCCTTTATGGTATGGCAGAAGAAGATCCGTCCTTTGAATTGGTCGGAGGAACGTTCACAGAAGAGCCTTATGGGATAGCTGTTAAAAAAGGTAATAAAGAGCTTGTCGATGAGTTGAATAAAGCATTAAAAAGCCTGAAGGATTCAGGGAAGTACGATGAAATTAAGGATAAATGGATTAAACATTAATTATTTATATCGGGTTTCTCGTCAGGTTGGGCAGCAGTCCGCAGGCAAGTTTGCGGACCTGCTCATTCTGATGAATTAGGAGGAGATCGTTTGCTGGATTTCTCGATACTAACAAATAATATCGATTCATTTTTGGAAGGATTAAAAATATCGATTATTGCTAGTTTAATAGCATTAATATGCAGTTTTATTTTGGGAACACTTATTGCAATCATGCGAATTGCCCCATTTAAACCTCTTAACTTTCTTGGTTCGGCATATGTTGAATTTATCCGTAATATACCTGTACTGGTTATCGTGTTTTTCACTTACTTAGCTGGAAATTTTGGCGGGATGACTGCAGGAACCATCGGATTGACCATCTATACAGCCGCTTTCATTGCTGAAGCAATCCGTGCCGGAATTATGTCTGTTCCAAAAGGGCAAATGGAAGCTGCACGCTCGACAGGATTGAGTTACGGCCAGGCAATGAGAATGGTTATACTCCCTCAGGCTATTAAGATCGTCATCCCTCCTCTTGGCAACCAATTTATCAATTTAGTTAAAAATTCATCATTGTTAGCCGTAGTCGCAGGTGGGGATTTAATGTATCAGGGGGATTTAATTTCGGCAAAGACATACATAACTTTTGATACCTATATTTTTGTGGCCTTATTTTATTTAATTTTAACAATACCTTTAAGTCTTGGCGTAGGATTTTTAGAAAAACGCATGGCAAGAAGTAATTAAGGAGCTGTGTAGATGGATTTTCTAGCACCGTTCATTGAAGTGTATACACTGGACAATATTAAATTTTTACTGGAAGGGTTTGGGGTCACTCTTAAGGTCGCTGCCATTTCAATTGTGCTTAGCTTCATTATTGGCGGTCTCACAGGAACGCTCAGATATGCGAGGATTCCCGTTGTTTCTAAATTACTTGCCGTGATTGTTGAGACGATTCGAAACCTTCCTTTGCTGCTGATCATTTTCTTCACTTATTTCGCATTGCCCGAAATCGGAATTGAAATGGAAATAACTTCAGCGGCTATTGCAGCATTGACGGTTTTTGAATCGGCGATGATATCGGAAATTATCCGAAGCGGTTTAAACTCCATCGAAAAAGGACAGGTGGAAGCAGGACGTGCGTCTGGCCTGACCTACACCCAGACATTACGCTATATCATCATGCCCCAAGCGCTGAGAAGAATGGTTCCTCCGATTGTGAGTCAATTTATTTCTCTGCTTAAAGATACATCGTTAGCTGTCGTCATCGCCTTACCGGATTTATTGCACAATGGACAAATTGTTTATGCGCAAAAAGGATCGTATGTGATACCTGTATTTGTCATAGTTGCGTTGATGTACTTTATTGTTAATTATGCTTTGTCACTAGTTGCACGAAGGTTAGAATTAAAGCAGACGTAAGAAATCCGGCTCATAAATGGGGCCGGATTTTTTTACTTAAAAATCCAAATGCTTTATTTGATAAAAAATTGAAGATCATTACACGATAAGCAGTTTTAAATATTTAAAGGACAGAAAAGGAGTGAAGGTTATTGACCTTATCTCCTTTGCTGCCCACAAGAGGAATTTCTATTTAAATGAATATTATTTTCTTTTTTTAGACTTAAATGTTTTACAACAGGTTTCGGCTGAACGGCTCACTTCATCAGTATGGTTCTTTTCACCTAACTCATCAGACATTTCTGTATCATATCTTGCATGACTATCCATTTCAACCATAATTTTTTCAGCGGTACATACATTACCTGAGCCATAGAACGTACAGTTTGAGATAGCACATGAAACCTCTACTTTTGGCATTGCTCTATACCTCCTTTAAGTTTCCTTACAACCATTCTTTTGAAAATTTATGTTAGTCCAGAGGAGGACAACCTTAGTGTTAATCACGAAACTCTTTTACATACCAGATAACATAGTTCCAATGTAAGCCATTTAAAAGAAAGTTCTTCATCATAATTTATGTTGGAATGGAGCTAACAATTGAAGATATACGCTCTGTTGGAAACATAAAACTTTTAGGATTTACCCTACTTCTTTTATTCATTCCTAATAAAAGCTACTTTGGGCACAATAATACCGACCATAAAATTGAGGTGATACCATGTCAGTTGATCGTATATGTACCATTGGACCGGCAAGTAATGATAAAAAAGTTCTCACTGAGTTGATTAATCATGGGATGACGATTGCACGATTGAATTTTTCTCATGGGACTCACGATAGCCACAGGAATGTCATTCGATTATTAAAAACACTTAGCGGAGAGACAGGACATCCAATTAAAGTATTGGGTGATCTCCAAGGTCCAAAAATACGACTGGGCGAAGTGGAAGGTGAAAAAATCACTCTTAACACAGGACAGTCCTTTTCCCTTCACATCGATCAAGTAGTAGGTAACGATAAACAAGCAAGTGTCGATTATGAAGGTTTAATTAAAGATGTAAAATCAGGAAATCGAATTTTAATTAATGATGGCGCCGTGGAGTTGGAAGTTACGAAGGTAGAGCAAACTAAAGTTGTTACCACAGTTAAATCAGGAGGGGAAATATCTTCCCATAAAGGAGTAAATCTTCCAGGTGTTGTTACCAGTTTACCTGCCCTTACTGAAAAAGATAAACAAGATATTCAATTCCTTTTACAAGAAGAAGTTGATTTCATAGCTTGCTCATTTGTCCGCAGGGCAACGCATATTAAAGAAGTTCGCAGCTTTATGAAAAGTGTGGAGGGACATACCCCTAAGCTGGTGGCCAAAATTGAAACGGTTGAGGCTATTCAAAATTTCCAGAAAATTTGTTCGGAAACTGATGCCGTTATGATTGCCCGGGGCGACCTTGGTGTAGAGCTGCCCTATCAATGGATACCATTGTTACAAAAAGCGATGATTAGCGAATGCAACCGGCTGGATACGTATGTCATAACAGCAACCCAAATGCTGCAATCAATGGTAGAGAATCCTCTGCCAACAAGAGCGGAGGTCACAGATATATTCCAATCCGTAATGGATGGGACAAACGCTGTGATGTTGTCTGCTGAAAGTGCTGCAGGAAATTATCCTGTACAGAGCATTGAAACATTGAAGCTTGTGTCCCAATTTGCAGACTCCGTGAGGAAAGAAGCACCTTTTGATTTTGCGGATATGCTAAAACTGTTGAATAATACAATTAGTTGTTAAAAAAGAAAAGCTGTTTTCGTAAAATTTGTTGTTTTTATAGACATTCAATATCCTTAAAACGTAATTCCTAGGAAAAAAACAACATCCATTCCCTAACAGCAAAAAGGAAGGAAGGTGAATTTTACCTTCCTAATATTTTTTCAAATTAAATTTTAAGCTCGCTGAATCGTAGTGGTTGAGAAGTTTTTAACCATTTTTTGCAAGTTTCTATGACCTTCTCTTAATTTTATTGTTTCTTCGATAATTTTTTGGAATCCTTCCAAATCTCTATCAGATGCATTTAATAAGGACTTCGGTAGACCTTCGACGATTTGTTGTAGGGATAAATCCATACTCAAGGAAAATGACCACCTTTCAACTTATTCATTAGACATCTGTTACGTCTTCTTTACTATTTTTGTAACGAGATGATTTTTTCCTGCTATCACGTTTTAAAACTTATCTACATTAATCTCCATATTTAATAATGAATAGTTAAATTACGTCTTAATCGGACAAATTAAGACGGTAAATCAAAGGGTACTTCTCCTGTTTGTAGAAAAATATTAAATTTAAATGGTCTTTTTGTAATGTTCAAAAAACACTTTAAAAAGTCTTTCGTCACCAGCTCGATCGGGATGAAGGGCTTTAAGTAGTTTCTTAAACTCTTTCTTCAACATTGCTTTGTCAGCCTCCGCATCTAAACCAAATAATGAATTAAAGGTAAGTGGGGGATGATCGGAAAGAGCATATTCTGCTTTTAACATTTTTTTTAAGCCACTAACTTTTGCTTGTTCGATCCGAATAGTAGTTTTTACCTCTTCGATTTCCTCTTTTAATTTCTGGTTCTCTTGTAACGTCTTTTCCCAGTGCAGATAATCCATACCAAATTGTTTAATCTTGTCCTCAATTTTCTTTTCTAATATGAATGCTACTAGATCTTTTGGTTGGATCAAGAAGTCAATATTAAAATGTTTGGTCCTTTTCGCTTTTATTTTCCCTTCGAGGATCCAACGTATGACGATTTGTTCACTAGCTGTTATCCCTTCATCCCTTAGCAGTTCAGTAACCTCTTTTACATTTAACATGTGATCCACTCATTCTTGTTTCTAATTTTTTTTAAATTTCTATGTACCTTTTGTTATTAAAGTTAAATTCAATGTATCATACATAAAAACTTTTCAGGTTTACGATAATATTAAGTTTTATTAAGAATTATTTTCAAAATTAACTTTTAGATTAAATTTTTAGAAAGACATTTTCTTTTGTTAAAGAAGGTTAACAATTCCTTTAAAAGTCATTAAATACCCATTCAATCGACAAATTCTTAAAAAATCTCATTTATAATTGCCTTAATGAAAGGAGTGGAACCCTTCTTAATGAAAAATAACCAACGAAAAGCTGTCCACCAAAAAAGGCAATTTTTAATAAGTGAACTAATTAGATCCGGAATATTTAAAAAAAATAATAAACATTTGTATGAATGGACTTTGGGTGAACTAGAAACTGAGTACCAATATATTGAAACAAATGGTTTGGACTCAAGTACAAAAACAATAAGATAAAAAAGCATTCTTCAACTGAAATAATCTTAGAATTTAATGATAATCGGGGCGGAGTACTATATTGTCATTTAATATGAAGTATGAAGTAGGAAAGTGATAATCGTAGGTTTACGAATTTGATTTCTTAAAAATTGTGTACATAGGTACCAGTTATTAAATTAAAGGGAAGTAATAGTTGAAGATCTAGCTGCTTTGGCGGCTTTTTTGTTTTTTCCAATAAAGGATGCATCATAAAAGCTAGGTGTCAGGCACCACCCATTTACTGGATGGTGCCTGACACTTTTTTGTTTATAAGTGGATTTTAAAGAAACAAGAAATTTTTTATAAAAAAGATTTCTAAATATTTAACAAATAATGTATAATAATAAACATTAAAGAAGTTACTGCAACATTTATTTAAAATGAAGCATTTCCTGCATGGATTGGAGGACATATGAAAAACTTTGAAACGCTTATTAAGGAAAAATATGAAACGTTGTCTCCTGGACAAAAAAAAGTAGCCAAACATCTGATCGAAAAACTAGATGAATCAGCTTTTGACACGGCAACTATGATTGGACGAAAGGTAGATGTTAGCGAAACCACTGTCATCCGACTATCCTATGCGCTGGGATTCAATGGATTTAGCGAAATGCTCCATTACATTCAACAGCAGATTGTAAACAAAAGTTTGCATCCATTCAGTACAAGTTCCAAAATCGAAAAAAAAGAGGAAGAGCACACTTCTCTTTTTACGGAAATCTTGGAAAAGGAAATTCTTTCCCAGCGACAAACCAATCACCAGCTCAATGAAACCGAACTTTGGAGAGTCGTTGATGTTTTAATCAAAGCAGATCGGATCTTCATTTTGGGAATGGGTGCATCCTATGCACCAGCTCACTGGTTTTCTTTTCAGCTCCATACACTTCGAGATCAAGTCACACTTTGTCCGTCAACAGAAGAAATCTATGAGCGGTTAGCCGATTTAAGTGATCGATCTGTTCTATTTATTATCTCGTTTCCTCGTTATTCGAAGGAAACCCTGCATATTGCAGAATGTGCCAAAAAACAAGGGGTTCCAATCATTTGCGTTACTGATCGTTTATTGTCACCGATTGGTCGAATCGCCGATTATACGCTGACAACAGAAGAAGATTCCGAATCGGCCGCCCATTCCATCACACCTGCCATCATTTTGTTGGATTTTATCATTGCTGGGATGAAGGTTAAAAATCCTGAGCAAATTCAAGTTCGACAGCAGAAATTAGAAGAACTTTACTCGAACTATGGTGTGTTTGTTGAATGAAAAATTAGGAAAGGACTTCGACTATGAGCCAGCTTATTAATTTTATGAACGAGCAGGAACAAGCGATTCTAAAGACTTATGCAGATTTGCACCAATTGGCGGAGCCAAGCTGGCAGGAACAGAAAACTTCACAATATATTCAGGAAGAATTAGCGAAAGCAGGGATCTCATTTAAGACTTACGAAGGGCATTTTGGTATTGTTGCCGATATTCCAGGAGAAGGCAACGAGATCATTGCCTTACGTGCCGATATGGATGCCCTATTACAAGAAGTGAAAGGGAAGGTTCAACCCAATCATTCCTGCGGGCATGATGCCCACAGCACCATGGTATTACATACTGCCTTAGCCATAGCTGCTAATAAATCTTTTCACACTAAGCCGATCCGGTTTATTTTTCAACCAGCAGAGGAGAAGGGGGAGGGGGCGCTGCGAATGATGCAAGAGGGTGCTTTGAAAGGCGTTCAATACTTATTTGGTATTCATCTTCGTCCATGGATGGAAGTTCCAATGGGGAAAGTGGCTCCTGCCATTGTTCATAGTTCCTGTGCAACCATTTACGGGGTCATCAAGGGAAAGCAAGCACATGCATCGCGGCCACAGGATGGCATCAATCCAATCGAAGCCGCTTCTTACTTAATTCAGGCCTTGCAAAACATTCGTTTAAAAAGCCCGGACTCCTTTTCTATTAAAATGACAGGGTTACATGCTGGAGGAGATTCCTCCAATGTCATTCCGGAAACCGCTAATTTTATTTTGGACTTACGTGCAAGTACAAATGAAGCAATGGATGAACTGCAGTCCAGAGCAGTGGATTTGCTAGAGAAGGTCGGTGCTTTGACTGGAACAAGTATAACCGGAACCGTGAAAGAATTTGTTCCTGCTGCAAGATTAAATATGGAAGCTTTAAAACTAGCAAAGGCTGCCGCTGCCTCTGTCTTGGGAGAAGAAAATGTAGTAGACAATTGTATTTCACAAGGAGGAGAAGATTTTCACTTCTATACCATGCAAAATGCGGAAGTAAAGGCAACCATGATTGGATTAGGCTGTGACTTGCGTCCTGGTCTCCACCACCCGGACATGCAATTTAATGAAAAGGCACTGCTGTATGGAACGAAAATATTAACAAGTCTACTTTATAATGCCGCTTCAAAAAATAATGAAAATAACCATTAATGGTGGATCATTATGAAAAAGTATATGGTTGGTTTGTGAATAGCATGTCTAGTCCTGATCATGGCAGCCTGCGGTGGTTTAAAAAGCTTTCTTAAAAATGTCATCTAATCAAGTGTCAGGAGGATAGTTACTCAATATGGACTTACAAAAACTGATTACGATACGCATGTTACATACGGCAGAAGAATTGACTGCTGTGAGAGATTTAGAAAGTCTTGTTTGGGCTGATGAGGATCCAGTACCCGTTACCCATAGCATTGCCGTTGTTAAAAATGGCGGGATGGTGATTGGCGCTTTTTCTGGAACTCGATTAATTGGCTTTCAGTATAGCTTTCCAGGATTTGATGGGACAAAAGTCTATCTATGTTCGCATAGTATGGGGATTCATCCAGATTTTCGAAAAATGGGAATCGGAGAGAAATTAAAATTAAAGCAGCGTGAAGAAGCGCGAAAGATGGGCTATCAACTCATCACGTGGACGTATGACCCACTGGAAACGGTCAATGGATATCTTAATTTAAGCAAATTAGGCGGAGTGTGTACGCAGTATATTGAGAATTGTTATGGTGAAATGCCTGATATTCTTAATGCAGGGTTGCCATCTGATCGCTTTTTAGTGGAATGGAACATAGCTGAGGAAACGTCTAAGCGGATGGAAGATTTCGTTGATAACCATGAAGTGCCCCTCTTGATTCAAGTGGAAGAGGATGCCGAGGGGTTGCCGGTACCGAAGGATATTTTTCTAGATAGCGAGAGGGATGCCTGGGCCAATCTCCTCTATGTTCCGGTTCCAAATCAATTCCAAACGATTAAATCGAATAATTTAAATGCTGCATTAGAATGGAGAATGAAAACGCGCAAGGTTTTTACCCATTATATGAGCAAAGGGTGGACGGTTACGGCATTACGGAAAAGTGATCAGCCTTACCTTCATCATTATGTATTAACCAAGAAACATACTTAACGGAGTGAGGTATAAATAGTATGGAAATACAACGAATTGTGTTAAGACATATGAAAATGGATCTATTACACCCCTTCACGACCGCTGTAGGGACCGAATATGATAAAGATTTTATTTTGGTCGAAGTCAAAACGAAGGATGGCATTACGGGATGGGCTGAATCCGTTGCTGCGATTGATGCCACATATAAAGAAGAAACTGTCAAAACCAATTGGCATATGATGGAGGATTTTCTGATTCCACTTCTTCTGAAAGAGCCAATTTCTCATCCAGATGAGGTCTCCGAGCGCTTTCATCATGTCCGTGGGAATTATATGGCAAAGGCTGCCCTTGAAGGGGCCATTTGGGATGCTTATGCGAAACAGCAAGGAGTTAGTCTATCGAGTGCCCTTGGAGGAACATTAGAAAAGATTGAAGTCGGCGTCAGTATTGGGATCCAGGATACGGTCGAAGAATTATTAGCATTGATTGAGGGTCATCTACAAGAAGGATACAAACGGATCAAGGTGAAAATTCAACCAGGATGGGATTTAAACATTTTAGCAGAGATTCGAAAACACTACCCAGATATTCCATTAATGGCGGATGCAAATACCGCTTATACTTTAGAGGATATCGAAACGCTTAAGGCGATGGATCAGTTCAATTTAATGATGATCGAGCAGCCATTGGGCTTTGATGATATCATTGATCATGCGCAGCTTCAAACGCAAATCGAGACACCAATTTGTCTGGATGAAAGTATCCATAGTGTGGATGATGTGCGAAAAGCCATTCAACTTGGCAGTTGTAAAATTATTAATATTAAAATTGGGCGTGTCGGAGGCTTAACAGAATCTAAAAAAATCCATGATTTATGTGAGGCGAATGGGATTCCCGTCTGGTGTGGCGGCATGCTTGAGGCTGGAGTTGGCAGGGCACATAATATTGCAATAACAAGCCTGTCTAATTTTACTCTCCCAGGTGATACAGCTGCTTCTGCCCGGTATTGGAAGGAAGATATTATTGATCCCGAAGTAACAGTGGAAGAAGGGATGATTACAATTCCAAAACAACCCGGTATCGGGTATGAACCGAACCGGGAGCGTATTGACAAGTACACGTTGTATAGCCGTACTTTTCATTCATAACTAATGTAAATTAATATAGACCTAAACTTCCTGGATTCGCTGAAAGAACATACAAATTCGCTGATAGAACTTAAAGATTCGCTGATAGAATCTATTCTCACCTTTTGGAATCGAAAATCCGCCCATAAAATGCAATGATTCGTTCATAAAATGTAAAAATTCGCTCATTTTTACACTCCTGGACGATTTCTTCCTAAAAAAAACGCCAAACCTTTGAATTCCACAATGGTTTGGCGTTTTTTTAACGAGATAGTATGGTTTGATGGTTGTTATGGTTTGGGGGCACCATCGGATAGACTTTTTCTTCTTCCATTATATTAAACTCCATGAGAACTGGCCTGGTACACTGAAATGCTTCCCTAATAATCTGCTTAGCTTCTTCTTCGGTCTGGGCCCTAAATCCGGTTACACTGTATGCCTGAGCCAATTGGGCGAAATTCGGTGAAGTCATTTTGACTTGGGAATACCGCCCCTGATAAAACAGTTCCTGCCATTGGCGCACCATGCCAAGATAGCCATTATTCAAGATAGCGATTTTTAGCGGAAGCTGATACTTCACAGCTGTGATCAATTCCTGAAGATTCATCTGAAAGCTGCCATCGCCTGAGACACAAATGACAGACCTTCCCGGACAAGCAGCAGCTGCTCCAATTGCTGCAGGCAGTCCGTAGCCCATGGTCCCCAATCCGCCGGATGTAATCAGTGTCCGCGGACTGGTAAAAGCATAATGATGAGCAGTCCATATTTGATGCTGACCCACGTCCGTTACCACAACAGTATCCTGAATGGAAGAGTCACTTAACAGCCGAATTACCGTCTGAGGGTTCAACACACTGTTGGATTGATCAAAACGAGGGACCGTCCGTTTCCATTCGACCACCTCTTTTGACCAAATTCCAGTATTTTCATTAATTTTTTGATAATCTAATTGATTTTTCAATGTAAAAAGAAACTCTTTTGCATCGCTGACAATCGGCAAGTCGATAGGGATGATTTTATTGATTTCAGCAGGATCTATATCCACATGGATCTTTTTCGATGAAGGCGAAAAACCACTGATTCTTCCTGTCACTCGGTCACTGAAACGAACCCCAATACTAATTAAAAGGTCACAATGATGGACGGCTTTATTAGTGGCAAACGTCCCATGCATCCCGAGCATCCCCAGGTACAACGGGTTTCCTGCTTCCATAGAACCAATCCCCATAAGGGAGCTTACGACTGGGATTCGAGTTTGCTGTACAACTTCTCTTAAATAATCGGCAGCTCCTGAAGAGATGATCCCGCCCCCAATGAATATCACTGGCTTTCTTGCTGTTTCCATTAAACTCTTGGCCATTTTTATAGAATTTTCTCCTCTATTTCTCCTTATAAGCTGTGGTCGCCCTAAACGGTGGTTCTGGGTAACATTCATCGTTGTATCTGTTGTGAGTTCAAGCAAAACAGGTCCTGGTCTCCCGTTAGTCGCCATCGTTAGGGTATTTTTAAGAGCTTCTTGGAGGCCTTCGATGTTATTTATTTTTATGGCGTCCTTCGTAATGGCCATTGTAAGTCCTGAAATGTTTAATACAAGAAACGCTTCATGATTGGTATGGAGCGGATCATCCTGTATTTGTCCTGCTATAATGACTAACGGCACCGAGTCACTATAAGCAGTTGCGATCCCAGTAATGCTATTGGTTATTCCTAAAGCAGTGGTTAGCAGGACTACACCAGGTTTGCCTGTAGCACGAGCGAAACCATCTGCAGCATGAACCGCCGCTTGCTCATGCTGCATACGTACATAACGGACATTTGTATCTTTCAAAAGCATTAACTCTTGTTCGTCACAGCCAAAGAAGCAGTCCACACCTAGCAAACTTAATGAATTTATAAACATTTCTACATCTGAAAATTCTTTTAACAATGTCATACCCTCACCTGATTTCTATTTTTAAAGAATATTCTAAAATATTTGGATTCATTTGTATGTGAAATAAATCATGTTTCCTATAATATTTGATTGTCTCCATTCCCAGAGAAGAAAAAAAACGGTAACTGTAGTAGTATTATAGTGCAGGTGATTGTATGGAAGCAGGGGGTTAATCGTCAGGTATTAGTGACTTGTAAGTTTGTTATATTGAAATAATAAAACAATAAAGAGTGAAACCTTCACATTTACTATAATTCTTCAAAATCCTCTAAAATTGGACATTTTTAACAGGCTATTGATGTACTTTCTATTAATTATGGGTGGAAGTATGTGCATCCTTTTTATTAGCCACTTTCCTTCATTAATATAAAATATTATGTAGACGATAATATTGACTTAAAGTAAAATAAAAAAATATGAAAGATAAATGATAAATGGGAAGTTATATTATTTCGAATATTCTATTTTTTGTGACAACTATGATTTAAGTTTAATAGATTAACCTTTTAATAAACGATAGGAAATATGGAGGTCTTATGAAATTTAAAACAAAGCTCTATACGAGCATCGGTTCATTACTGCTATTGTTTTTTATTATCGCAATCATTTTAATGAACATGCTTGAACAATCGACAGTAAATATGAATATTGTTGTTAATGATTTAAATGAGCGAATCGAAATGGCTTCCGATATTAAATATGAGACTTCTAGAATAGGTTTAGAGTTAAATTCGGTGTTATCGGAACGTAGAGATGAAATCGATTTAATGGCGACGAATTCTTGGGAAGATTCCCATACCAATTTGCAAGCTGCGATTGAATCACTAGAAGAAATGGATAAGGAAGAGAAATCTCAAGAACTAATCGCAAAATTTAAAACATTGCATGAACAATATCTAAATATAGGTCAGCAAGCTTTGACAGCAAAAAAACTAAATAGTGAGTATGAAATTCCTGCTGTCTTTTGGACTGATGCTGAACTTTTAAGACAAAGAATGAATCAAATTGCCGATCTTCTCTATGGATTGCAAGAACAAAAGATGAAAAATGAACTTTTAAGGTCTAAAGATACATACAATATGGCTGTCACCATTATTTACATTTATCTTGCCATTGCCTTATGTATTGGCATTGCTTTCACCTTTTGGATTATTAGAGGTATGACAAATAACCTGAACAAAATAACAGCTGTTATGAAAAGTGCTACCACTAGTGATTTTAGTTCATTGCCCCGAATTGAGCTTTCCACTAAGGGTGAGTTGGGTGAAATCGCAGTTTCCTTTAATAAAATGGCACATGCACTAGAGGAACAAAGTAAGCTAGAGAAACAATTAAAAGAAGTAGCAGAAGAGCAAAGTTGGCTGAATAGGAAAATTGCCGAGATTGCTACCATTTATCCTGAGGTTGAAAATGTTTCGATGTTAGCAGAATTGTTAATTACAAAACTTGTACCGATGGTAGGAGCTAGTTACGGAGTTTTTTATGTTAAGGAAGTGGAAGAGCGAGAGAAGTATCTAAAAAAGATTTCTGCCTATGCCTCTTTAGATGATAATAAAGATTATATGCGTTTTCGTTTTGGAGAAGGTCTGATCGGACAATGCGCACTTGAAAAACGATCCATCTTACTAACCAATGTCCCTGATCACTACGTAAAAATTAGATCAGGCCTTGGAGTAGGTTCACCGAAAAACATTATTATTTTACCGATTCAATTTGAAAATGATGTACAAGCTGTCATTGAAATTGCATCATTTGAGTCCTTTAGTCCACTTCAAGTTAAACTATTGGAAGCCGTAACTAATAATATTGGTATTAAGATAAACAGTATTGTCAGCCATATGAAAGCAGAAAGATTATTGCAAGATTCACAAGCCTTGACAGAAGAACTTCAAGCTCAATCAGAAGAACTGCAGGTACAACAAGAGGAGTTAAGAACGACGAATGAAAAACTAGAAGAGCAGTATATAGCCTCTGAACAAAAGAACAAGGAAATCGAAAAGGTTAGGGAGGCGCTTGAAGAGAAAGCTCAACAATTAGAGCTTAGCTCTCAATATAAAACGGAGTTTCTAGCGAATATGTCCCATGAGTTAAGAACACCACTTAATAGTTTACTAATTTTAGCACAAATACTCGCTGAAAACGGGGATGGAAATCTTACCGCTGACCAGGAAGAGTATATTCAGACGATTTACTCATCCGGTAATGATTTACTTCATTTAATAAACGATGTTTTAGATTTAGCCAAAGTGGAGTCTGGGAAATTAGATGTAAACCCTACAGTGGTAGAGCTACAGGATGTACATGATTTTATCGAACGACAATTTACTCCGATTTCGATTCAAAAAAATGTACAGTTCACTATCAAAATGGAAGAAAGTTTATCAGGGACATTCAATACAGATGAACAGCGTTTACAGCAAATTTTAAAAAATCTCCTTTCCAATGCGTTTAAGTTTACTGAACGAGGAAGTGTGTCATTAAAGGTTCGGAAGGTTATAAAAGACGTCAGTGGCAACCTGTTTGTAGGAGGAATCCGAGCGCAATCGATGCTTGAATTCTCCGTTATCGATACGGGAATTGGCATTGATAAAGACAAACAAGAAACGATATTTGATGCCTTTAAACAAGCAGATGGAACGACAAGTCGTCAATATGGCGGCACTGGATTAGGACTTTCCATTAGTCGAGAAATGGCACAGTTACTAGGTGGATTTATAGAGGTAACGAGTAAGAAAGGGAAAGGAAGCACCTTCACTTTATACTTGCCATACTTTCAAACGATCAACAAAACAGTAGGAAATACCGCTTTGGAAGAAGTAGCCATAAGTCTTTATGAGGATGATCCACTTAATGATATAAAAGATCAAGAAATTCAATACGGCATTTCTTCTTTGAAAAACAAGAAAATACTCATTGTAGATGATGATATACGGAATGTCTATGCCTTAACAATTGCGCTTGAAAAATATGAAATGAATATTATTATAGCAGAAAATGGCCGTGAAGGGATTGAGGTATTAAAGGACAACCCAGATACAGACTTAATTTTAATGGACATTATGATGCCGGAGATGGATGGGTTTGAAGCCATGCGACAAATTCGCCAAATAACAGAATTTCAAGCAGTACCAATCATCGCCCTTACAGCCAAGGCAATGAAACGCAGTAGAGAAGAATGTTTAGATGCTGGAGCAACGGATTATATCAGTAAGCCGATTAACTTAGACCAGTTATTTTCCTTAATGCAAGTATGGCTGTATAGTAAGGAGGGCTAGAAAATTTGATAAAGACACCTGATATTCTACAGTCAGAAGAGATAGAAAGAATTGAAATAGAATTACTGCTAGAGGCCGTATTTCGTTATTATGGTTATGATTTTCGAAACTACGCCTTTCCGTTTATCCAAAGGAGAATTCGCCATCGTGTTTGTAAGGAGAATCTTACAAGTATTTCGGCTCTTCAAGAAAAGGTACTACGCGATTCAGTAGTCATGGGGGAATTGCTTTCTGAATTCTCGATTAATGTGACAGAGATGTTCCGGGATCCTTCATTCTTTAATTCATTCCGAACCAAGGTCATCCCTTTAGTAAGAGATTATCCTGAAATTCGAATTTGGCATGTTGGCTGCTCTTCAGGGGAAGAGGTCTATTCTATGTCTATTCTCTTACATGAAGAAGGGATTTACGATAAAACGAGAATGTTTGCCACCGATATAAACAAAGGTGTTCTAGAAAAGGCAAAGCAAGGTACCTTTCCATTAGATCGGATGCAGCTCTTTACCAAAAACTATATCGAGGCAGGTGGTAAGAGGGCCTTTTCAGAATACTATAAGGCAGTGGATGATAAGGTTTTTTTCCATCCCTTTTTGCAAAAAAATGTTGTGTTTGCCCAGCATGATTTAGTAACGGATCAATCATTTAACGAGTTTGATATCATTATATGCCGAAATGTATTTATCTATTTTAATAAGGATCTTCAAAATCATGTCCATACGTTATTATATAATAGCCTAAGCCCTTCAGGTTTTCTTGGGTTGGGTAAAAGAGAGGGGATAAAATTTACTAGTTATGAACACTGTTACGGAGAATTTGACGCATCAGAAAAACTCTATCGAAAAGTTAAATAGTCCCCATTCCAAAAAGGTAAATATTTTAATGGTGGACGATCATCCCGAAAATCTATTAGCATTGAAAGCTGTACTTACTTCTCCCAATTATCACTTAGTAAGTGCGAATTCAGGAAAAGAAGCGTTAAAATGTATGTTAAAACAAGATTTTGCTGTAATTTTACTGGACGTACAGATGCCTGGTCTAAATGGATTTGAAACGGCGAAGCTTATAAAGGCTCGAGAAAAAACAAGACACATCCCGATCATTTTTATCACAGCCATAAGTCAAGATATGGAACATGTGCATCAAGGGTATGCAGTAGGGGCCATTGATTATATTTTTAAACCCTTTAATCCAAAAACATTGAAGCAGAAAATCGAACAATTTGTTAAGATATATCAAAATCACAATGAAAATATCATTCAATCCGATCGAGAACGTAAGGTTGAACTGAATAAAGTGAATAAAAAGTTAGATAGAACAACGTTAAATTTACGGCGGACAGAGGCATTATCCAAAGTTATTGGTGAAACCATTGTCGACACGATCCTTACGTTTGACGATCAATGTTCTATTCTATCAGTGAATCCAGCTATAAAAAGTATGTTTGGTTACAAGGCTGAGGAATTAATCGGTAAACATGTGGTAATGCTTTTTCTAAAATGGATGGGTAACGACGTCCAGGATTCTTCGTTTTCATTCTTTTCCTCAATCAAGCAATCTGTCGGAAAGGTGATAGAATCGGTCGCTATTCGGAAAGATGAAAGTCACTTTCATGCGGACATTCTAATTGGTGAAACCACAGTTGAAAATCAACAGCTTTTTGTTTGTTCGATTCGAGACGTTACAGAAAGAAAGCAGATAGAAGAAATTAAAAAACTCCAATTCAATAATATGGAACAAATAGTTGAAGAACGCACACTAGAACTGATAAGGGCTAACGAGAAACTACAAAAAGAGATAGAGGAACGAGAAAGAATCGCCAATCATCTCTACCGTTCCCAAGAAAGATTTCGTAAAATTTTTGAATCTAGTCCCTGCCTAATGGCGATTTTTTCGCAGAAGAACTTAACCTTTATTGAAGTAAATACTAGTTGGATAAAATTTACTGGTTATAGCCAAGATGAGTTGGAAAAACACAAAATAAATTTGAAGAATTTTGTCGATGAATCAACGGGGAAACCTATTAATCTTGATCGGAAAATTCGTAATAAGAAAATTAGATATAAAACGAAAAACGGAGATATTCGAGACGGATTATTATCGACTGAAATGATTGATATCGATCCAGAACCATGTACGCTAATTGTTTTAACAGATATTACCGATACCGTTCACCTGGAGAAGGAGATGTCACGATTAGATCGGTTGAATTTAATCGGTGAGATGGCAGCAGGAATTGCCCATGAAATTAGAAATCCGATGACAACTGTTCAAGGGTTTTTACAATTATCAAGGAATAACAGCGCTAATTTATCAGCAGAGATTATTGATTTGATGTTAGATGAATTACGTAGGGCGAACGCGATTATTACTGAATTTCTTAATTTAGCCAAAAACAAGGTCAGTGTGAAGAAAAAGCAAAACTTAAATACGATACTAGAAGCATTATCTCCCCTAATTCAAGCGGAGGCTTTTCGGTCAAATAAACAAGTTAACCTTGATTTAAATAAGTGTCCGGATATTTATATCGATCAAAAAGAAATCCGTCAGCTAATCTTAAATATCACCCTTAATGGACTCGATGCCATGTCGTCGAATGGAAAACTTACGATAAAAACATATACAAAAAACCAAGCCGTCATTTTAGAAATAAAAGATCAGGGTCACGGCATCAGCCCGGACGTTCTACAAAAATTAGGAACACCTTTCTTTACAACGAAGGAAACGGGAACAGGATTAGGTTTGGCTATTTGCTACAGTGTAGCAAAACGACACCACGCTGAAATTGATATAACAACGGGGGATGATGGGACCATTTTCTCGATTTGCTTTCAATTAAATCCCATTCTTAATAACTGATCGTTACTATTCTTAAAATAAGAGAGAGGGGAGGATGTATTGTTAAAAAATAGAAAACTAGTTTATTTTGTAGGAGCGGTTATTTCTGTCATCATTATAAGTTTTATTTCTAATTCATTTGTAGATGAAAAACCGAAAGTGGTCGTTGTTTTAAAAAGTTTAGACATACAATATTGGCAAATTATTAAAGCAGGCGCTGAAAAAGGGTTCAGAGATTTTGGCATCGATGGGAAGGTTATCGCACCAAGTAATGGATCTGCTGAAGAACAAAGTAGATTATTAGAGAAGACCTATCAAGAAAATCCCGATGTATTAATTGTCGCACCGACGGATTCAACGGTTATTCCTATATTGGAAAAGTTTACGGAAACCAAAAAAATTCCTGTATTACTAGTAGATAACGATTTTCCAATGAAAAATAAAACTTCTTATATCGGTACCGATAACGTGGATTTAGGAAAAAAAGCAGGTTCACTTTTAGCCTCGCAGCTTCAACCTGGAAATAAAGTGGCCATTATCGGTGGTGATTTGTCCATTTCAGTATTTAAGGAACGGGTAAATGGCGCTAAAATGGCTTTAAAAGATGCGGGGATCATCTTGGCGGCTGAAAAAGTAGGGATATCGGATGATCCCAAAACAGTAAAAAAAGAAATGACAAAGATATTGCACGATCATCCGGATATTAAGGGAGTCTTTGCCACACATGACACTTCTGCTTTACTTGTATTAAAGGTATTGGAGGAACAAGGTGTTACGATACCAGTTATAGGAGCGGATGGAATTCCTGATATGCTGAAGTTAATCAAGGATGGAACAATATCAAGTACAGTAGCACAAAACCCTTATGACATGGGATATTTAAGCGTTGAAACAGCATTGAAAGTAACAAAGGGAGAAAATGTTGAAAAAGTCGTTGATACGGGTGTAGATATCATTATTAAAGAGAATGCAAAACAGAGACTAGACTTCCTGAATAAATTGTTAAAATGAATAGTAGGTAACGAATAAATGAGTGTCAGGCACCAACCAGATAATTGGATGGTGCCTGACACTTTTTTTGATGTTTTCGAAAGAGTAATAATTTCTTGTTCCTGACCAGGTCCTTTTAATTCCTTATTGGAAGAGGAAAAGAAATGGCTTACTAGTTTTTTTAGCAATGATGCAAGTGAACATTGGGAAGAAAACCATTTCATAAAGCCCGTTTCAGAGATAAATAAGAGGAAAAGGGCATTATAAACCGTCCATAAGGCCCGTTAAAGTGATTAATAGTCATAGAAGGTCGTTATAAACCGTCCATAAGGCCCGTTACAGTGATTAATAGTCATAAAAGGTCGTTATAAAAAAGCCCGTGTGTCACCGGAATTTAACTATGAAGATAAAAAATAAAAATATCACAAAAAAACCTAAAATTAATACAACGGTTAATTGTCTTAATTTTCGTATAATTTAATTGTCCCATTTTGTATCCGGTTACAAATATTGAACGTCAAGCTTTTGGGGGCAAAGGAGGGAAAATATAGATATTTTTATGCAAACGCTTTTATGATTCACTCTCAACAAAATTTCAAGGGGGTAGCAAAATTGTCAAAAAAATCGAAACGGTTAAGAAAAATGGTTATGTCTTCTCTTATCACAAGTGTGGCTGCTGCCACGATTGCCGGCGGGGCATTTGCCTCACCACCGGATCACTCAAATGCTGGTGGGAAAAAGGCGCCATCGGTTGAAGCTCATGTTAAGCCCACTATTAAGATTGGTCAACGCCTATTCAAAGATCTCAATGCTAACGGCAAGCTTGATCCTTACGAGGACTGGCGCTTGTCCACCGAAAAGCGTGTAGCCGATCTCCTGCCGCGAATGAGCATGGAGGAGAAAGCAGGCATCATGCAAATCACATCACTTAGCACTACCGCCATCAAGGATTACATCAATAACCGCCACATTCGCTACCTTATCATCCGAGATAATCCTTCAGCTGCAGCACTAGCTGAACGAGCGAACCAATATCAGGAGATTGCCGAGGCCTCACCGCTGGGTATCCCGATCGTTTTCACCTCTAACCCGAGGAATAATATAAATGAACAGAACGAGTTCGGCATCAGCGAGGCCTCCGGTCAATTCTCCACCTGGCCTGGAACCCTGGGTCTTGCGGCAACGCGTGACCTCAGCCTCATTCGCGACTTCGCCGAAATTGCCAGTGACGAATGGCGCGCAGCCGGCATCCAGAAGAACTACGGCTACCAGATTGAAACCGCGACTGAACCGCGCTGGCGCCGCATCTCCGGCACCTTCGGGGAAGACCCAACGTTGAATGCAAAAATTGCCAAAGAACTCGTCCTTGGTTTCCAAGGTGAGGAGCTTAGCAGCAAGTCTGTCGCCCAGACCGTTAAGCACTTCCCTGGTGACGGAGCTGTCGTCCGAGGTCTCGACCCGCACAATGAGCCCGGTCAGTTTGCGACCTATCCAACGCCTGGCAGCCTTTACAAATACCAGCTTCCGCCGTTCCAAGCTGCCATCGATGCTGGAGTGAGCTCGGTTATGTCCTACTACAATGTCCCTAAAAATGAGGGCAGCGCTGCACAGCTTCCACGTGAGCTTTGGCAATCGGAGACACAGCAGTTCGAAGAGGTAGCCGGTGCATACAACAAGACTCTCCTCACTGACCTGCTCCGTGACAGTATGGGCTTTAAAGGATACGTCAACAGCGATAGCGGTGTGCTGACCAACCGCGACTGGGGCGTGCATAACCTAACAATCGAGCAGAAGTTTGCGAAGGCAATCGATGCAGGAACTAATATTTTCTCTGACAACAACGACCCAAGCGGCCTTATCTCTGCAGTAAATAAAGGCTTAATTAAAGAGAAGGACCTTGATCCTTCAGTGTCCCAGCTGCTTACTGAAATATTCAACCTCGGACTTTTCGAGGACCCATATACGGATCCGACAGAAGCTCAGGCCATTGCCAGCTCAGAAAAATCCCAGGCCAGAGCAGACGAAGCGCATCTTAAGTCCGTAACGCTTCTACGCAATAATCAAGGAATGCTGCCGCTGACTGATGAAAAAATCGCACATACAAAGCTATACGTAGAAGTGTTTAGCGGTTCTAACAGTGCCAGTCGTACAGAGGCAATGAAGAAGATGATTGCGAAGGAAGACCCAACAGTAACGATCGTTGATACACTTGGTGAAGCAACTGCCGCTGTTGTTTGGCTGCGTCCAAGTCCATACGAGTTCCCTGACAATTCTACTGTAGATATTAAACTAGGCACAAACACCGGAATTGACGTTGCAAAAGTTAAACAAATCGAAGAAAAAGTCCCAACTACCCTGGTTATTAACATGACCAATCCATGGGTTATCGATGAGGTAGAGCCTGCCGCTGCGTCAGTCGTGGCTACTTACAGCGTCAAGGCTGAAGCACTTCTTGATGTCCTTCGCGGACGCTTCAACCCAACAGGTAAGCTGCCAATCACGATCCCAGCCAATCAAGAGGCTGTAGAAATGAACGCGTCTGATGTCCCAGGCTACGCCGAAAAGTTTGACTATACTTACACAAATGCAGCGGGTGACGACTACACCTTCGGCTTTGGTCTCAGCTATAAAAAGTAAGAGTATCTTGCCGGTCATACTACCTTACGACTAAGGGTTTCATCTAGGTTATATCTGAAAACTATTACCTTTAGTTAAAAATCAGTTTTATGCAAATTGAGAGCCGAGGAGTACGGTATCCTCGGCTTTCTCTATTGTATTTTTACATTCTATTAACTTTCTCTTTTTTAGTAATATCCCTGACTACATCCTCAATGGTTACATTTCCGAGAGCTTTCTCCAATGCCGTCTCGGCAATTGAAAACAGTGGACCAATTGTATTTTGAATATTTCTTCCAACGGGACAATTAGGATTGGGATTTTCATGTATGCTAAACAATTCTTTCTCCTGGACAACATTAACTGCTTTATAAACATCCAACAAGGTAATAGTAGATAGATCCTTTGCCAGTTCAGCGCCAGCAATACCAGGTCGTACATTTACTAATCCTGCTTTTTTTAACATGCCCATTATTTTTCTGATCACGGCTGGATTTGTATTGACACTTCCCGCAATATACTCTGATGAGTTTACCCCACCATTATTAACCTCAAGAAGTGTTAATATATGAATTCCAACTGCAAAACGGCTGCTAACCGACATCTTTACTCACCTTCTCTATTGTCTCTACACTTTAATATCTCCATATTATTATAATGTAATCAATTTGATTACAAGTGTATTATACCAAAATTACGAAGAAAATATATAAATGGTTTTTTACGTTGACAAAAGATCAGCATGTTATTAAAATGATTACAGGTAATCAAATCGATTACAAGTTAAAGTCATTAATAAAAATAATTTTAACAATAAAACAATTGGAGGAATATCAAATGAAAATATTAGTAACAGGTGCAACAGGAAAATTGGGATCAAAAGTAGTGGATACCTTATTAAAAACTGTACCAGCGAATCAATTGGCTGTCAGTGTACGTAATCCTGAGAAAGCAGAAGGATTACGAGCTCGTGGAGTAGAAGTTCGCAAAGGAGATTTTGACCTTCCAGAAACATTAGATACTGCTTTTGCAGGGATTGATCGTTTATTAATTATTTCTGCGGATGGTGACAATGAAACAAGAATTCGTCAGCATACAGATGCAGTCGCAGCAGCTGAACGGGCTGGAGTGAAATTTATCGCTTATACAAGTTTGGCTAATGCAACAGAAAGCACAAATTTAATGGCACCGCCTCATGTTGCGACAGAAGCAGCAATCATTAAAACAGGGATTCCATTTACTTTCTTGCGTAACAATTGGTATTTGGAAAACGAAAGTGGGAGCATTCAAGGGGCTTTGGCAGGTGCTCCATGGGTAACTTCAGCTGGAACAGGCAAAGTAGGCTGGGCACTACAACAAGATTATGCAGATGCAGCAGCAGCCGTGCTTGTCGGAAACGGTCACGAAAATAAGGTTTATGAACTTTCTGCGCCTCTATTAACTCAAGAAGAATTAGCATCTGCTCTTGGAGTTGTATTGGGTAAAGAAATACCTGTACAACAAGTCACTGACGAGACTTATGCCGAAATCATGAAAGGTCTAGGTTTACCGGATTTTGTCATTCCGATTGTAGTTGGAATTCAAGAGAGTATTCGAAATGGTTCATTAGCAGTTGAAAGTAATGATTTTGAAAAGGTTCTCGGTCGTCCAATTACGCCAATCAACGAGGCATTAACCCAAATAGTTAACCAAATTTCTCAAACAAAATAAATTCCTTTAAAAACCGACCTTTCTGAATGAATCAGAGGTCGGTTATTTTTAGAGGAAGGAATAATTCAAGCAACCGTAAAATATTTATATAAAAAAACAAGAGTAGGTTAGTCCATTAAGTGTCCCTGTAGAGCTTCTAGAAGGGAGCCAATTCTTTGAATCGAAATCGAAATAAAAATGTACAGTTAACTATTTTTTTGCTTTTTTGCTTACTGGTCATTCTTATTATTCATGCGATTCTCCATATTAGAATTTATTTTGTATACAGTACAGGTATTGGTCCTATTTTCTTAATAGGATTGATTATTTTCCTAATAGCTTTACTATTTTTCAAAGGTTAAAAACAAGGGAAGATAAAATCTGCACGTGTATTGTGTCTGCGTCAATAAATGTCGGCAAGAAAATCGACTAGTATATTCACCGTTTAACAATAAAAAGTTTGTATTAACACTTGTAAAATGGTAAAATATAGCTCCATTGTTAAGAAAAGCATCTACAAAAAAATTGTAGATGTTTCTTTTTGTCCCAGTTCCCGTTGTATAACTCATATTGAGAGGTGACGGATAAGAGAATGAGCTCGAAAAAACAAATATCAGTTCGTAATCATAAAGATTATCAAACAGAAGTGGAACGCCTAGAGTTTACTAAGGAATATATTAAAAGCGTTCTGGAAATATCGAAGGGAAATAAAGAACAGTTTGTAGAGAATTTGAAAGAAGCCTTTGCTGAACTAGATACGTCAGACAGTAGTTTAAGCTACATGAACCTTTTAACGAATGCTCAATACTTAGAATTGGCCGAAAGTGAATTGGAACGGTTAGCAAGCGTCATCGGGAAACCGTATTTCTCGAGAATCAATTTTACAAGCAGTGGTGACACCAAAGAAGAGATTTTATATATTGGGAAAGCCTCACTGTTTGACCGTGTGAATCAGATTCCGATTATTGTCGATTGGCGATCACCGATTGCAAATGTTTACTATGATGGCCGGTTAGGAAATGTGACTTATGATGCCTACGGAGAAACGCAAAGTGGCTATTTATCTTTAAAGCGGCAGTATGAAATCGAAAATGGACTATTAAAAGAGATTCGAGATATCGATTTAACCACACATGATGAACTATTGCAGAAATCCTTATCAGGAAAAGCGGATAATCGCTTAACAGAAATTGTCGCGACCATCCAAAATGAGCAAAATGAAGTCATTCGAGCTTCACTTAAACACCCCATAATCGTTCAAGGAGCGGCTGGAAGTGGAAAAACAACCATTGCTCTCCATCGAATTTCCTACTTTCTCTACTCTTCTGGATATCGATTTCCTCCAGAAAAATTGATGATCCTTGCACCTAATAAATTGTTTATCGATTATATTTCCGCCGTTCTACCTGATCTAGGGGTAAACAAAATTAAACAAACCACCTATATAGAGTTTATGAGAAATTGTTTGGGGAAGAAATTAACATTAATATCTCCTAATTCAAAATTAATGGCGCTTATTAACGGAAACGAAAAATCAAAAAGGATACAATGGGTTTCTAGTTATAAAGGATCGCTGGATTTTAAGGAGTTAATTGACCACTATTTAAAAGAAATTGAGTTTAATTTAGCACCTTCCGAGGATTTTATGATTGAAAAATCACGACTAATGAGAGGTGGGAAACTCAAAAAACTATTTATCAATGAATTTCAATACTTACCTATCTATAAGAGATTAGATAAAATTAAAAATCTATTAGCAAATGATCTAAGAATAAAAAAATCGATGATTCTTTCAAAAATTAATACGAAATACGACGATGCATTAGAAAAGCTCCTTTTTAGCAGCAGGCTGGATTCAGAAAAAAGAACGGAAAAAGTAGTCAGCTTCATGGATTCGAAAGAAAAAAGATTAAGTATGGTGGAAAAAGAATCGAAGGTAGCGATAAAAAATTATATGGCACCTTTTGTTAAAAAAGATATTTTTACCTTATATAAGGAACTAATGACGTCGCCTGAACTGTTACAAAAATATTCTCGTACGCTTTCCGAGGTAGAATGCAAGAGGTTAAGTAACTATTGTCAAAGGATTTTTGCTAAAAAGGCGCTAGAGCTTGAGGATTTAGCTCCAATATTTTACATGAAATCAAAATTAGAAGGTATTGAAGAACCATATAAAATGAAAAGTGTTTTCATTGATGAGGCACAGGACTATAGCTATTTCCAATTTGCCGCACTAAAAGAAGGCTTTGAAACAGAATTGTTTACGATCGTGGGAGATTTAGCCCAAGGGATTCATTCCTATCGAGGGTTAAACAGCTGGGAACCATTAGTAAACGACATTTTCCCAAATGCTAATTATCAAGCGTTACAAAAGAGTTATCGAACGACAGTCGAAATTATGCATTTAGCCAATGACATTCTTTCTATCATGGATAAAGACTTACCAAAAGTTGAACCAGTCATTCGACATGGGGACAAACCATGTTTTACGAAAATTGACCCTATCAATTTGGAACAGGTAAAAAAGATACTTGAACATGATATTGATTTACTCAAAGAGGAAGAACTTAACTCGATTGCTATTATTGGAAGGACAGACAAAGAGTGCTTACGAATACATAAAATGCTGGAGAATAGCAATCTTCCAATTCAGTTATTAGAAGAAAAAGAAGATATGAAAAAGGGATGCGTTGTGATCCTACCTTCCTACCTTTCAAAAGGATTGGAATTTGATGCCGTACTGATTCTTACCATGGAAGAATCGTACAGAGAAGAAGAGTTAGACATCAAATTATTGTATGTAGCCATGACCAGACCGATGCATAGGTTGTATTTATATGCGAGTGCGCCATCGGAATTATTATTAAATAGAGCTGCATCCGTCCATTTTGATACGACATGAAATAATAAAGTGCCAGACACCATTTGAACCGGTGCCTGGCACTTTATTTTAAAAGGTGGATTTATTTCTTGAAACGGTTCTACATGAAAAAAGATACAAATTGTTCTGACTCTTTTATCTTTCTTGAAATAACACAACAGGATTATTGAATTAATTGGAGAATACATTAACAAGACTTAAAGTTTTCCACCATCAATCATCTTTGGAAAATTGGTAGTCAGGCGTATTTCTTCAGAAACAAAATTAATAGAGCCAATGTAGGTCATGTAATAAACGTAAATCATTTTTTTAAAAGTGAGGTAGATTCAAATGATGAATGGAAAAACTCTGTTTATTGCCGGGCATGCAAAGTTACCCCAAGGGATGGCAGCGAAAAGTGTATTTGAAACATTGACGATTACAGCAGAAATCGATAGAAAATATGGAGTCATTCTCGAGGCCTCCTGTACATTGGCTACTGAACATGCCCGTGGATTTGTTGGCCAGGTGTTAAGGGGGATGAGTTTAAACGACGGAATTGATGACGCAATTGCTGCACTTCAAATGTATTATCGTGGTAAGGCAGCCAATGCATTGGTGGCGGCGTTAAAAGATCTAGATCTCCATTATCAGCAAATAAAATCTACAGAAAAGTAATTGTTGAAAAATTCAAAATATTGGTATATAGTTAGAATAAGAACTGGGTGACAGCAAAAACCTTGCTGCATGACCAGATGGATCGTAATAAAAATGATGATATTAAATTGACTATATTCACTTGATCTTCCTTTGCAGGAAGACGAGCTATGAGTAGGAGTCAGTAAAGCAATCAATGGAATTTTTCATTGTTTGCTTTGCTGGCTCCTTTTTGTTTTATTAGTAGTCGGAAAGAGGTGATTTTGTGAGAGGGGCACTTGATGGAATCCGAATTTTGGATGTTTCTCGGGTACTGGCAGGACCATTTTGTTCTATGATTCTCGGTGACCTGGGAGCAGAAGTGATCAAGATTGAACACTATGCATCAGGCGACGAAACGAGGGGCTGGGGGCCGCCTTTTGTCAATGGAGAAAGTGCGTATTATTTATGTGCCAATCGGAATAAACAAAGTATGACACTTAATCTTAAATCAGAAGAAGGAAAAAAGATCTTTTCCAAACTGGCTTATACTAGCGATGTCATGATTCAAAACTTTAAATCTGGAACACTTGAAAAAATGGGATTAGGCTATTCGCAGTTAAAAGCAATAAACCCCGGACTGATATTGGCTTCCATCACAGGTTTTGGGTCAACGGGTCCCTATAAGGATTTGCCAGGCTATGATTATATCATTCAAGCAATGAGTGGACTGATGAGTATAACTGGCGAACCTGAAGGAACTCCAGTAAAAGTTGGTGTGGCGATCGCAGATGTGTTAACAGGACTATATACCTGTATCGGGATATTAGGGGCTTTACAGCATCGGAACCAGACCGGGGAAGGGCAGGAAATTGATATTTCACTGATGGATTGCCAGATTTCTTCATTAATTAATGTGGCAAGTAATTATTTATGCAGCGGTGTGATTCCAAAACGACTGGGCAATCGGCACCCAAATATTTCACCGTATCAGGTGTTTAATACCATGGACGGTGAACTTGTCATTGCCGTAGGAAATGATGAGCAGTTTAAGCGATTTGCTGCTGTCTTGGGTAGACCTGAATTAGCGGAAATGGAAGAATTTATTCATAATGAACAGCGATTAAAAAATAACGATAAACTAGGAGCTATTTGTGAAGAACTGCTTTCAAAAAAGCCGAAAAAAGAGTGGAAAGAACGATTAGATGCTGTTGGGGTTCCGAATGGCCCAATCAACACCATCGCTGAAATGTTTGAAGATCCACAAATAAAGGCTAGAGAGATGATTGTCGAAATGGAACATCCATTAATTGATCATCTTCGATTAACTGGCTCACCGTTGAAGTTATCGGCAACACCAGTAACCATGAGGCGCCATCCTCCACTGTTTGGCGAACACACTGAATCACTATTAGAGAGCATTGGATACAATTCCGAAGAAATTTCGAGATTAAAACAAAATAAAATTATTTAAGGAGGAAATTTTAAATGATGAACTTTGAACTAACAGATGAGCAACAAAGTGTAAAGGAAATGGTTAGAAAATTTGTTGATAAGGAAATCATTCCAAATATTCAGGAGTGGGACCGCCAAGGTTATTTTGAACCGGCTATTTTGAAAAAATTGGCGGATTTGCAAGTAATGGGTGTCTGTATCCCTGAAGAGTATGGCGGGGCCGGCATGGATTATAATACACTTGCGATAGTATGTGAGGAATTGGAACGAGGAGATACTGCCTATCGTACAGCCGTTTCTGTTCATACTGGACTAAATTGCATGACGCTCATGCAATGGGGAACAGAGGAACAAAAACAAAAGTATTTAGTCCCCCAAGCACAAGGTCGTAAAATTGGTGCTTTCGGATTGACAGAGCCGAATGCGGGATCTGACGTTGCAGCGATGAATACAACAGCTACTAGGCATGGAGATTACTATATTTTGAATGGGTCTAAAACATGGATTTCTCTTTGTGATGTTGCTGATCATTTCTTGATTTTTGCCAAGACAGATCATGATTTAGGGCATAAAGGAATGACTGCATTTATTGTAGAACGTAGTTTTGAAGGGGTAGAAACGAAGGCGATCAAGGGTAAGTTGGGTATTCGTGCTGGAAATACTGGAGAAGTATTTTTAACAGATGTAAAAGTTCCTGTTGTGAACAGATTAGGTGAAGTAGGGGAAGGGTTTAAAATTGCCATGTCTGCACTAGATAATGGCCGATTTACAGTTGCTGCAGGAGCAGTAGGTTTAATAGAAGCAAGTCTTGAAGCTAGCCTTAAGTATTGCCATGAACGGAAAGCATTTGGGAAAGAGATTGGAAAGCACCAGCTTGTACAGCAAATGATTGCAAAGATGAGCGCAAATCTTGAGATTTCAAGACTGCTGGTTTTTAAGGCAGGGTGGTTAAAGAATGAGGGTAAACGAAATACAAAGGAGACGTCTCTTGCTAAGTGGATTTCATGTAATGCGGCTTTTGATGCTGCAAATGATGCCGTTCAAATCCATGGGGCTTATGGTTATTCCGATGAATATCCAGTAGAGCGCTTTTTGCGGAATTCCAAAGCTCCAGTGATCTATGAGGGTACTAGGGAAATCCATACGATTATGCAAGGTGAGTACGCTTTAGGTTATAGGGAAGATAAGACTCTTCGTAAACAATTGCCTTCATGGCCTTTTGAACAAGTGAGCGTTACTAAATAGTTGGCCTTGAGGTCATGGAAGTTCATGTGAACGGTTCTTGACAGGTTGGAAGTTTACCTATTGGTCGATCCGGATCAAGTAATGGGAAAATATAATTGAATGGTGCCTGACACTTTTTAAATGGTATAATAAGGAATAATGGGTGCGCATTTACGAAGTAAAGGCTATTCATATATTTTACAATTGTTTGATGGGGGTGTTTGTATGCTAGTTGTTACAACAGAAAATATCCAAGGCTACAAGGTGGTCGAAGTAAAAGGACCTGTTTTTGGTTTAATTGTTAGAAGCCGGGGCTTGGGTGCGGATATTATGGCGAGCCTAAAAGGTTTGGTAGGTGGAGAAATTAAACAATATACCGTGATGCTGGAGGATTCGAGGAAAGAAGCCATGGACCGGATGATCAAGAATGCAAATGCGATGGGGGCCAATGCAATAGTTATGACTCGGTTCGACTCAGGGGAAGCTGGAAAAAATATGACTGAAATCTTTGCATATGGAACGGCAGTAGTAGTCGAGAAAATGTAATGAACGGACTTTGGATAATTATCACCTATTACGGTTTGCAAATCATCGCTGTTATTGTTTTTATTTTATTAGGTGTGTTTATTTATGACAAACGTTTCAAAGGTCGACAGGGTGAAAAAGTGCCCGCCGGATTTGAAAAAACAGATGAAATAAACATTGACCCAGTAACCAATGAAAAAATAAGAGTGTACTATAACCCCCTAACAGGGGAGCGTTTTTATAAAAAGGAAAAATGAAAATCTAAAAATGTAAAAAATGACTCAAATTGTCTATTAATTTGTGTCATTTTTTTTGTTAAAACACAGGTGATTTGGTAGCGTCAGGCACTTTCTAGATCATAAAGTCTTTGGAAGGGAAAAGAAACACTGGAATTTTGTACAGACGTTAATTAACTATTATAATAGTTTAAAAGGAATTTCAAAAAAATAAAGCAATAAAAGGATTTGGAGGGGTAGAAATGCAAAAGCTGACGTCATTATTTCATAACAGAATAGGCATGCCGATGAACCAAACAATTACCTTTGAAAAATTAGATGAGGTTCTTGAAAAAACAGCACAAAACATTCCGTTTGAAAATTTAACTATCATTGAAAACAAAACCCGTAAAATTACAAAGGAAAACTTAATGAACAAAATAGTGGAAAGAAATGAAGGCGGCCTTTGTTTCGAATTAAATCCGCTTTTCTATTTCTACCTATTAGAAAATGGGTTTAATGCAGTCTTAACAGACGGTGTTGTTTATAATCAAGCTGCCAACGAGTATCATCAATTTGGAAGGACGCATGTAACGGTTCTTATAAACCACGAGGGACAAACCTATTTAGTTGACACGGGTTTTGGTGGGAATTTACCGTTAAAACCAGTTCCAATATCCGGTGAGACCATCTCTTCGTATAATGGGGAGTTTCGGATTAAAAAAGTAAATCATCAATATGGGGACTATTGTTTAGAGATGAAATTAAAGCATAAAGATACAGATTGGAAAATGGGCTATGCATTTAATTCCAAGAAACCTATTGAAGATTTGGCGGATTTGAGTGAAATCCAAAGAATAATTACAGAACACCCAAAATCTCCATTTAACAAACAACCTTTAATCACCCGACTTACCCATAACGGAAATATCACCTTAACAAATACCACATTTACCCAATGGGCAGACGGAATTCTATCTAAAGTGACAATTGATAATGTAAAATTCAAAGAGCTGGCAAAACAACATTTTGGGCTTTAAAAACATATTGTCATTTTTGGGGGACGAAAGAGCATTTTCCCATGTGCTTTTCTAGAAAATCTAGTGCTTATTTTTCAACCAACTAACGGCTCCATAAATAATAAGCAGTACCCCCCCAATCTCGATGGCATGGTCGGCCAAGTTAAGAATTCCACCAGAGCGAATGATAAAATCTGTCACTTGCCCAAACAAAAGACGATCAATGCCATTTCCAATTGCTCCTCCGACTAGGAATCCCAAACTACTATCGATGAGAGCACCCTTCATTTTTCCGGATTTGCGAAAATATAAAACACCTATCAGGAACAACACAGCCACAACTCCGAAGAGCCGTGCATAGCCTTGAAATAAACCTCCTGCCATCCCACTATTTTCTATATGTGTGAGTTGAATTCCCCACAATGTAAATGTTTCATTGATGTCAATGTAGGCCCTAATTAAATATTTAGAAAGCTGGTCCATCACAATAACGAGGATTGCAATTAAGTAAAATAGCATATATAGTCCTTCTTTCTTGCAGAATCCTTTGCATTCTAATCTTCAGTATAATTGAAGGCTTATTTCTATTCTATTATGAAGCTCTAATACGTTTATTCGATATTGTAAAGTAGAACTGATGCGAAGTAGCAACAATCGAGATTGAGAACGGATCATTTAATTGATAGATAGATTCAATACCATTTTTATTTGACCACGGTATTAGCAAATGCCCAATATTATACTTACGGTGGTAAAATTGAAGGAATGAATACGCATCAAATTGATAGGATTTCCAATTATTGAATGGTGCCTGACACTTTTTTTGTTCTTTAAACATCGTAAATGTCAGATTTCTAAAAATATTATAGTATAGGACCATTATCAAATAACAGCAGGTAAATTTTTTAATCTTGTAGAAATTAAAGCTAGGTGAAATGTTCATCACCTACGAGGATGGTATATTCTTAGCTAATCAAATGCTACAAGGGTGGGAGTAAATATGTTAATAAAGCCAAAGAAATTGCTACCGGGAGATCGTGTTGTAACAGTAAGTCCGTCTTGGGGAGGTGCTGGTGATCCAGAACTTAGATGGCGGTATGAACAAGGTGTAAAGAGAATAGAAGAAGTTTTCGGACTGGAAGTTATCCCAATGTCGAATAGTTTAAAAGGGAGCGACTATCTTTATAAAAATCCACAAGCTCGTGCTGAAGATTTGATGACAGCATTTAAAGATGAAAGCATTAAAGGAATCTTTGCAAATATTGGCGGAGAAGATAGTATTCGTTTACTTCCATATATTGATTTTGATATTATACGTGAAAACCCGAAAATTTTTATGGGCTACTCAGATGTAACTGTTTCACATTTATTTTGTCATAAAGCAGGAATTTCTTCTTTTTATGGTCCGGCAATATTAACCGATTTTGCTGAAAACGTTGAGATGGATCCATATACGATTGACATGGTGAATCGAACGCTCTTTTCAAATGAGATGATTGGCGAAATTCAACCAGCCAAAGAATGGACGAGTGAACGTTTAGAATGGATAGAAGAGAATAAGAACCGCCGACGGACAATGCGACAAAATGTAGGTTACGAGATACTTCAAGGCTCAGGTGTAGCACGAGGACATTTGATTGGAGGCTGTATAGAGGTACTAGAGTTTGCCAAAGGAACAGTGCTTTGGCCTGAAAAGAAATATTGGAATGAAAGTATTCTTTTCTTTGAAACATCTGAAGAAAAGCCGGAACCAAATAATATTAAGTATTGGTTGCGAAATTATGCCATACAAGGAATTCTACAAAAAGCCAATGGAATCATTTTTGGTAAACCGCAAGACGAGAAATATTACGATGAATATAAAGTTGAAATTCAAAAAGTCATGAAGGAATTTAATTTGGAGGATTTGCCGATCCTATATAACTTGAATTTTGGTCATACCGAACCGAAATTTATATTGCCTTATGGAGCAATGGCGGAAATTAATTGTGATAAAAAGACTTTCACGATTTTAGAAAGTGGCGTGGAATAATGAATTGCTTGATAATAATTAGAATGCAGTGGGAATGATCACAAAGAAGGAAGTGGTAAACGATTCATGATTCTCCTGATCGAACGAAATCCGCGATGAATAATTTTATCTACACAGTCGCGATTTCATATTTACCGCTCTATGATAAGGCGTCGGAACGAGAACAAATGGTATTAAAAATTTTATCTATTGTGTTGATTTCACTGCCATGTTATGATTAAGTTGTCAAATGTGAACAATTTGTGAAATTTACGATTTTATTATAAAATATGAGTCTCTTTTTAATACGAAACAGCGAACCTGTTGATCGGTTAAGAGGTTTTTTAACTCATATGACAAGGGTAAAATATTATAACTGTTGGTGCTTAACAGCGAACCTGTTTTAGTAGAACCGTTGTAATGATTCAATTGGGATTCCGCCTTTTTTATGGAACCTATAAGGAATCTATTACAATGGTTTTTATTTTTGTTTCGTTTTATTGTATAATAATAGAATAAACATCATTAACATAGTGATAATATTGAGTAAAAACAAGTGAGTTGAGTTATGTGAATAAATATGAAGCAGAATTTAGTAACATTGTTCGCACGTATCGAAAACGTTTTATGGGTAAAGGCCCTAGTCAGGTTCGAACAACTTTTTGTAAGAACTGGGCAATTTGTGAATTAGAAGGTAATTTATCTCCTATTGAAAAATTTATTGCAACAGCCGAAGATGGGAAACAAATGTTACGATCTGCTCGTACTGAAATGGTAAAGGACATTTATAAAAAAAACTATCCTCAGGAAATGGAAGAGCTACTTGATGCAAGATTCATTCGTGTCTTTGTGGATATTGATATTGAAACCGACATGGGGATGTCGATCTTCGTGTTTGATCAAGATATTGAGGTAAAGTTTAGAACTTAAAGACTTAATATTAATTCCAATAAATACTTCTTTCAACTGCATAATGTTGGCACTTGACAGCGTACCTGTTAAAGACTAACCACCTAGATCTATTTGTCCTTTTTTACGGATGAATAAAGTCCTAGGTGGTTTTTTATTGGGATCATTGCAATTGACAAATAGAGGAGGAAATGAAAATGGGAAAAACTCAACATCCAGGACCACAAAAAAAGGCAATGTTACCTGCTCCTAAATACTGGGTTAGTCCAATTCCTTTTGGACTAGGAAAGATTAAGCCGCAGCATATCCGCGATACGATGAAAATCGCTTGGGATAATAAAGACAATATCGGCTATGCCACACGTATTATTACAAAAGGGGTATGTGACGGTTGTGCGCTCGGTGTCTCAGGGTTATATGACCAAACATTGGATGGACCGCACGTTTGCACCACACGTTTGAATGTGCTTCGGCTAAATACAATGCCTGCGATTAATCCTGAAATTCTTCATGCCGATATCGATGAACTTAAGAAATATGATAGCAGTGAACTTCGTAAGCTAGGCCGGATTCCATATCCAATGATTCGTCGCAAAGGGGAACGTAAATTTTCACGGATTACATGGGATGACGCAATGGATTTAATTGCAGATAAAATGAAAAAGTTGGATCCGAAACAATATTCATTTTATTTAACCGCTCGGGGGATTACAAACGAGAGCTATTATGTTGCAGCGAAAGTCGCACGCTTTCTTGGGTCCAATCACATTGATAACGCTTCCCGTATTTGCCATGCTCCAAGTAAAACAGCTTTAAAACGTTCCATTGGTGTGGGAGCTTCGACATCCAATTATTTAGATTGGATCGGAACAGATGTCTTATTGTTTTGGGGAAGTGTTGCTTCGAACTCATCACCTGTATCTTCGAAATATATGCTTGAAGCAAAGAAAAAAGGAACCAAAATCATTGTTGTTAATCCATACCGTGAACCAGCGATGGATAAGTATTGGATTCCTTCAAACCCTGAGTCTGCATTATTCGGTACAAAAATTGCCGATGACTTCTATCAAGTCAACATTGGCGGGGATATTGCCTTTATGCATGGAATCATGAAGCATTGGTTTGATATGGAGGATAAAGCATATGGGTCAGCGATTAACCATGAGTTCGTAGATGAACATGTAAACGGTTACGAGGAATTAAAGAAAAAAGTCCAAGAACAACCTTGGGAAGATATCATCGAGTCTTCAGGTGTTTCTAAAGAACGAATCATTGAATTAGCTGAGCTTTTAGCAAACAGCAAAAATGCGGTGTATGCATGGGCGCTGGGTCTGACCATGCACTCATTTGCAACTGACAATATCTCACAAGTAGCAAACCTTGCACTCCTTCGTGGACACTTAGGACGAAAGCACGCTGGTCTTATGCCGTTCCGTGGACACTCTAGTGTTCAAGGCAGTGGAGAAATGGGGGCAGACCCGTTTGTTTTACCTGGCGGAGGCTGGGATGAGAAAAATGTAGAGCGAGTAGAAAAACTTTGGGGATTTGACCTGCCAAAGTGGCAGGGTGATATCGTTGGCGTCACACTAGAAAACATTGTTCTTCCAGAAGATCATGAGCGGAAAGTGAAATTATATTACCTATCTGGTGGTAATTTCTTAGAAACGATGCCTGACCCAGATTTTATTGAACAAGCCTTATCCGAACTGGAGATTCGCGTTCATCAAGATATTATTTTAAACACATCGACCTTAGTCGATGCGAAAGAAGCAGTCATTGTGTTACCGGCGAAAACGCGTTATGAGCAAGAAGGAGGCGGCACGAGTACATCAACAGAACGGATGGTTTACTTCTCTCCGGAAATTACTGGTAACAAAAACATGATTGAAGAAGCACGTGCAGAATGGAAGATTTATCTGGACCTTGCTAAGCGTGTGAAACCAGAAACGTTTCATTTGGTCGATTTTGCTGACGGGCAGGCAATTCGTGAGGAAATTGCCAAAGCAAACCCTGATTACGACGGAATTCAGCATTTGAAAAAGCAAGGAGACGTTTTCCAGTGGGGGGGCGCTTGGTTATGTGAAGATGGAATTTGTCCAACTCCAGATGGGAGAGGTACCTTAATTCCGGTTGATATTCCGGATTTAAATAAAAAGCCAGAACAATTTATTATTACATCCCGCCGTGGTAAGCAGTTTAACTCGATGGTGTATAAAGAAGTAGATCCGTTAAACGGTGCTGGTCGATATGATGTATTAATGAGTCCTGTTGATGGGCAAAAATTAAGCATTGCTGAAGGCGAAGGAATTGTTGTTTATAACGGATTTGGCGTCTTCCAAGGTACGGCAAAATTTGTTGATATTGCGCAAGGAAATTTAGAAGTTCATTTCCCGGAGGGTAACTACTTACTGCCGCGCGGTCGGTATGAGAAATTTGCCGGCATTCCGGATTACAACATCACGGTTACTGTTGAAAAAGCAGAACGATATCATGCGCGTAAAGATACCCAATATCTAGAAAAGCCGATTGCTGAGCTTGAAACAGAAGTTGGTTAAGGGCAAGAATATCTATGGAAAGGGGCACCGCATATGTTAAAGGAAATCACTACTTCTCAAAACATTGTCAAGTATAATGGACATAACTTCATAGAGGAAGAGGATGATATTGCAGTCGAATCTGCCTTAACGATTATATTAGATGGAACTGAGTTTGCCACCATGGTTTGTACCCCTTCTGAACTGAAAGAATTGGTGGTCGGCTTCCTAGCTTCTGAGGGTGTGATTCGAGTCTACCAAGATATTCAATCGATCCATATTGATGAAGAAACGGGATTTGCTTATGTTGATCTTGTGAGTAAACATTCGCTCCAAAAAGATTTCCATTCGAAGAGATTCATTGGTTCTTGTTGTGGAAAAGGGCGGCAATTTTACTTTCATAACGACGTAAAGACAGCTAAAACAGTTATGACAAAATTGACGGTTACACCGGAACAATGCCGTGAGTTAATGAAGCAAATGCAAGAAAACTCTTCACATTTTCAACAAACCGGCGGGGTTCATAATGCAGCCCTTTGTACGAAGGATGGAATTGTGGCAGCACGAACGGATATCGGTCGACACAATGCCCTGGATAAACTTTTTGGCTATTGCATGATTAACCGAATACCACTTAAGGACAAAATCATTGCTTTCAGTGGCCGAATTTCATCCGAGGTGTTACTAAAAGCAGCCAAGATTGGAGTAGGAATTATTCTATCCAAATCTGCACCTACCAATCTTGCCCTAGATTTAGCAGAGGAACTCGGAATTACGGCGGTTGGCTTTATCCGAGCTAACGGATTTAATGTTTACACCCATCAGGAGCGCATTCAAGGTATCGAATATAATCGATCATCGTCATCTGTTTTATAAGGATTCAATCTTTTTTATAAAAGATAAAACACTCACAAATGTTGGAATATCAATATTTGTGAGTGTTTTTTTGTTAGGGGAAATAAGTAAAACTAATAGAAGATCAAGTTTAGATTACGGCTTTCTTTGCCATTTCCTAAATGATAAAATAAATATACAAAATATTTCACCGAGAAGATCCTTCACGGGAAATGTATGTCCTTCATACGAGCAGGGAAGAGCCAAATATTATCGAAAAAAAATGGGTAGGAGTAAGACGTTCATGAAAAAATTGATGATAGAAGACGGTTTGTTGCTTACTGATATGGAGTTAGGTTACCTAGGAACATATTGATTGTTTTAATAAATTAAACTTACTCCTATAAATGCATCCTTTTTCCTCACTATTTCAACCTCAGAAGTTTCTTCTACATGATAATTTTCAATCTTGTTTGATATTCAAAAATAGGTAATTATTTGTTTAGTTATGTCGTCATCGCTACAGATTATGTAAATTGGGCCGATGACCCCAAATGGGATTATTCTTTATATATCTTATAATTCATTAAGCGGAAAAATAAAAGTGTCAGGCACTTGATAACCATCCCGATCATTTACTTGAAAACACGTAGACTTTTTCCACTAATCCTTGTTCATGCTCTATCCGACATCATGTCTGCTCTGTCATTTTACTTTTTTCCCAATCCATTAAATCATCCTAGCTTAAAAAAAATAAAGGAGTGTAAAAGAATATGAATCAATCTATTCCTCGTATGGGGCGTATCACTGCAATTCTCTCTGGAATCCTTCTGGTGTTGGCTCATTCTTTAAACCTACTGGCAAGTGAACATGAAAGCATTTTTGGTACTTTTCTTATTTTTGCTGCCCATTTACTGCTCGTCTTTGCTTTTTTTGGCTTGTATTCCCTTCAAGAGGATAGAAACGGATTGCTGGGTCTTTTTGCTATGATTCTAGGAAACATAGGAAACATCATAGTAACAGCCATTGTTTTTGTGGAAATCGCACAGGCTTCAGGGGAAAAGGTTACCCATGTTTTTAGCACAGCATATACTGAGCCCATTTATACGATCGGACCGCTCCTGTTTGTATTAGGAATGATTTTGTTGGGAGTATCGATGATTAGAGGGAAGGTATTTCCTAAAATTACAGGGTATCTTTTATTGATCGGTACCATAGTGTTTGCTGCGGCCAGTGTTTCAGGCGACAGACAGAAGATTATTGAGGTCATTGGCGCTCTTTTCACAGGAGCGGGGTTTATCGTATCCGGATTAAAGTCCAATAAAGTAAAGAGACTCTCCGAATCAGAGGAAGGAAAAAATGTTACATTGTAGAAACACCCGAGCAAACGAATCAAACTATTGTGCAACCTTGCATTAGGCTATTCAAGAATGGGATATGTGCAAAAAGCGTTGCAACTTATTCAAGAAGCACAGAAATCAGATGGGTAAGGTGAACATTCCTGGTTCATACAATTGTATAAAGATAAGATGAAACTTAAACGGAAAGAGCCTATTCTTTTAAAAGAAATAGATGAGAATCGAACGATGTTCAAGAATCGGGATTTAGACCAACTTGTCGAGGAGGCAGAAAAAGGACAGTGTGTTGTTCTCAATTTGGCAGGTCCAGAGAAGCTTTTTTATGGAATAAAGGATACTATTCGGCTTGAGCCAAAACAAGCCAATCTGATTGGTTACTTGATTGAAAATAAAGGGATTTATTGTACAAAAAGCAGAATCGAAAATGCTGTTTGGAACGATCAAACCGTTAACCCCACTACCGTAAGACGGTATATATCAGCGATAAGAAAAAAACTTTCTCAGGCAATGGGACGAAACGATATAGATAAAAATATCTTAGAAACGACAGACTTGGGCGAATATGTTTGGAAAGCAGAGATCCCAGCAAAAGTCCTCCGAAATGGATAAAGAAGTCCGGTTACGACCATCGTAACCGGACTTTTGTATATTTAAGGAGCAGAAAGTTAAAGGAGGATGATAAGTATGAACTTATTGAAATTAGAAATGATGAATGCCACAGAAAGAATTGCAGAAGCACTGCAAATGAGAGGCTTATTTATTGAGGTTAAAGACGATTTTATTATTCTGTCAGACGAAAATACCCAGGAGGATATAACGAAAACAAAACAATTAATAAGCAGCCTTGGTATCCCAACTTTTTGGCTGGATAACCAATTTCAGGTGTTAGTAAACAGGTCTCCGATTGTTACGATGAAGAAGATCATGAACGCTCCCGGGCGAGAATTCCCTGTCCAGATAGAAGGCTATCATTTCCAGTGGAGATCCTTTGCTCAATGACGGTTTGGAATTAAGGTCAATGCCTTGGATATGGATGCAAACATGGCGATGCTAGTTAAATCATTAAACAAGGCGGGTATTACAACTCTTGCTGGCTGCCACGGCCATCACCGTTACGCGCCAAATGTCCAAATCTCTGGAGGATATCAAGGTGCCTGGTTCAAGGTGATTCAGGAGAAATACTTAAGTGAACTGACTCTTCATTATAAGTGGACGGTCCATTTCGAAAACCAATCTGGATCGTGTATGTGTGCAGAAGGAGCTGTACGCTGGGACATGAACTTGATTTATCAAGATACGGTGCAAATGGCAATGGTACTTCAAAAATATGCAAGGGAAATTCGAGAGTTGAAAAACGCTTCATTTAAAAGTAATAAAGAGATGAAGGAAGTAGCGAGCCATCTTTTGTTAGCAAGAAATTATGAAGGTCTTGTGGAATGGATGAATGCTAAAGTAGAAAATATATCCATAGCAGATAAATAGTAGATGTAAAAGAAATTATTGAGTTTTGGGACGACAATGGATTTGGTTTTTCGAACATGAATGCGAAAGAGCAGCTGTTAGTTTGGTTAGATGATTCTAGCTTTTTACAGCCGAAAGAGGTGATTTTAAAAGCGATGAATATTGCGTGTGCCAATAACAAGCGAAGGCTGAGCTATGTGGTGGGGATTCTGAGGAACTGGGAAAATGAATCTTTACTGACTGTAGCAGAAATTGATTCCCAACATGAGAACCAAAAGTCCGTACCAAAGCATAGGCAATCAACCGAATCATTTCCTGCTGGAAGAGCAATTCCAGGTCGATTTGTACTTGATCTTACGGCTGGTGAAGAGTGATGTGTTTTGCGAAGTTCTGCGATTGCAGTCATCAAGTTTCCTTCTTTTGCAAATAAAGACAATAAAAATATGTATTATGATATAAATATATTCTATTTATCCCTTATAATATCATTAATGAATAATGTTAATAAAAGCAACGCAGTCAATTCTGAAAGGGGATACATATTTTTTGAACGCAAAATATCTAGATTTACTCGCCCAAAAATATGATAGTGCAGAAAAAGTAGCAACAGAAATTATTAATCTCGAATCCATTCTAAATCTACCAAAGGGGACTGAACATTTTGTCAGTGATTTACATGGTGAGTATCAAGCTTTTCAACATGTATTAAGAAATGGTTCAGGGAATGTAAAAGAGAAAATTAATGACCTGTTTCAACATACCTTATCTGAATCCGAAAGGAATGAATTTGCAACATTAATTTATTACCCAGAGGAAAAACTGAAGTTAATAAAAAGTCATTTTGGTAATGAACTAGAATTAAACCAATGGTATACAGAAATCATTGAGCGAATGATTAAGCTCATTTCTTATGCCTCCTCCAAATACACACGCTCTAAGTTACGTAAAGCTTTGCCGAAACAGTTTGTGTATATAATTGAAGAGTTACTCTACAAAAAAGATGATTCCACAAATAAGGATGATTATTATTCAAAAATTGTCCAGCAGATTATCTCCTTAGAACAGGCGGATAAACTGATCATAGGTCTTGCCTATACGACACAGCGATTAGTTGTCGACCATCTTCATGTAGTAGGGGATATTTACGACCGTGGACCCGAGCCCGATAAAATTATGGAAACACTGATCGATTATCATTCGGTTGATATTCAATGGGGAAACCATGATGTCCTATGGCTGGGTGCCTTTGCTGGATCAAAGGTATGTCTGGCTAATATTATTCGTATTTGTGCGAGATACGACAATTTGGATATTATTGAAGATGTATATGGAATCAATCTAAGACCATTACTTAATCTAGCGGAAAAGTACTATGAAGACAATCCAGTTTTTAGACCTAAGGTCCATTCCGATAAAAAACTATCTAATCATGAACAACTGCAAATTACGAAAATTCATCAAGCGATCGCCATGATTCAATTCAAACTGGAAATTCCGATCATTAAGAGGCGCCCGTACTTTAATATGTCAGAAAGACTTTTACTTGAGAAAATTGATTATGAAAAGAACGAAATAACGATACATGGGAAAACCTACCCTCTAGTAAATAGTTGCTTTGCTACTGTTAATCCAATGCAGCCAGATCAATTATTAGATGAAGAAAAACAAGTGATCGAAAAATTGTTATTTTCCGTTCAGCATTCCGAAAAGCTGGCTAGACATATGAAATTCCTTATGAAAAAAGGCAGCCTTTATTTGAAATATAACGGAAACTTGTTAATTCATGGTTGCATTCCTTTAGATGAAGAAGGAAATATGGAAAAAATGACGATTGAGAATAAAACGTATGCAGGCCGTGAATTACTTGATACGTTTGAATATAATTTACGACATGCTTTTGAACATCCGGAAAATACAGATGACCTTGCAACTGATATGGTTTGGTATTTATGGAACGGAGAATACTCATCCCTCTTTGGAAAAAGAGAAATGACCACCTTTGAAAGGTACTTTATTCAGGATAAGGAAACGCATAAGGAGAAAAAGAACCCTTATTATTACTTACGTGAGAATGAAGAACTTTGCAAAAAACTCTTGGCTGAATTCGATCTCGACCCTGAGCAGGGTCATATTATCAACGGCCATACACCAGTGAAAGAAATTGAGGGAGAGAATCCCATCAAAGCGAATGGAAGAATGATTGTTATCGATGGTGGGTTCTCAAAACCCTATCAATCTGTAACAGGTATAGCAGGATACACGTTACTATATAATTCCTACGGTATGCAATTGGTTGCTCATAAACAGTTTCATTCAAAAGAAAATGTATTAAGTGACGGTACCGATGTATTATCGGTAAAAAGAGTAGTGGATAAAGAACTGGTGAGAAAAAAGGTAAGAGAAACGAATATTGGTAAAGAACTATTACAGGAAATTTCAAATTTGAATAGTTTGAGGGAATATCGATATATGAATTAGAGCGGATTGTGGGTTTTCTCCATTCTTTTTGTATAATATAAGAATAGAAAATAAACGAGAAAAGGTGAGAACATGAGTCAATTATCCGAGTTGTTATCCAATCAACATAATCAAAATGTCGAGGAATTAAAAGAATTGCTCCGGATTCCAAGCATCAGTTCCTTATCCGAGCATAAAGAGGACATTCAAAAAGCAGCTTCATGGATTGCCAATAAATTAGAAAGCATTGGAATGGAACATGTTGAAATCGTCCAGACAAAGGGTCATCCGCTTATCTATGCGGACTGGCTTCATCAGGAAAATGCCCCAACAGTCTTAGTGTACGGCCATTATGACGTACAGCCCGTTGATCCCATTCATCTATGGGAAACGCCTCCGTTTGAACCAACGATCCGTGATGAAAAGATCTTTGCCAGAGGGGCAACCGACGACAAAGGGCAGACGTTCTTACATATCAAAGCAGTGGAAACACTATTGAAATTAGAAGGTAAATTACCGGTAAACGTAAAATTTTGCATCGAAGGAGAAGAAGAAATCGGAAGTCCTCATCTTCCGCCATACTTATCCGAGAATAAAGAAAAATTATCCTGTGATGTGGTCGTGATTTCCGATTCTGATATGTGGGACAGAGGCGTCCCTGCGATTACTTATTCATTAAGAGGTCTGTGTGCATTAGAAGTTTCCCTTAAAACCGCAAATTCTGATTTGCACTCGGGCATGTTCGGCGGGGGAGTTCAAAACGCCAACCATCTATTGGTACAGCTGCTTTCTACTCTTCATGATTCAAATGGTAAAGTAAATGTTGACCATTTTTATGATGATGTAGTGGAATTAACCGCATTTGAAAAGGAACAAATTAAAGCACTGGGCTTCGATGAAGAAAAGTTAAAAAAATCGTTAGCATTAACTGATTTAACAGGAGGGGAAAACAATTATCCTTATCCTGAGAGAATCAGCTCCAGGCCAACATTAGAAATTAACGGATTATGGGGCGGATTTCAGGGGGAAGGAACTAAAACGGTCATCCCGAACGAGGCTCATGCCAAAATCACCTGCCGTCTAGTCCACAATCAAAACCCTGAAAAGATTCAAGGATTGGTAAAAAAGCATCTGGAAGAACATGCACCAAAAGGATGCACGGTGAAAGTGTCGCTACAAGATACGGGGAATCCATTTTTAACGCCGATCGACAGTCCGATGATTCAAAAAGCGGCTGAAGCGTATGAAACTGTTTATGGGAAATCGCCTGTTTACAAAAGAGAAGGTGGCTCCATTCCTATTGTATCGGATTTCAACCAATCACTACATGCTCCTGTTGTCTTAATGGGCTTCGGTTTGCCAGATGAAAATCTTCATGCTCCAAACGAACACTTTAACTTAGAAAACTTCGATAAAGGGATCTTAACCATTTGTTCCTTTTTAGAACTTCTTAATAAGTAAAATGGTGCCTGACACCACCTTCAGTGGTGTCAGGCACTTTTATTAGATTCAGGTGTTTGAATTTAAAGCTGCGTGTGTAGTATCGTATACACGAGGAGTGATAGTATGAACGAAACCATTCAATTATTAAGAAATCATCGCTCAGTTAGGGACTTCGACACTGAAAAAGAGGTAAGCGAAGCCCAGATCGAAGTGATTATTGAGGCGGCTTTGGCTGGTCCCAATTGGATTAATGGTCAGCAAGTGAGCGTGATCGAAGTCAGGGAAACTGAAAGGAAAGCCGCATTGGCGAAGGCGGCAGGCAACCAAAGGTGGATTAAGGAAGCTCCAGTTTTTCTAGTGTTTTGCATGGATTTTTATCGGGCGAAGCTGGCAGCTGAAAAAAATGGTACGGAGTTTAAAATTGTCGAGGACTTAGAAGCCATTATGATCGGTTCAACAGATGTAGGGATCGCTCTGGGAAGCGCAGTTATAGCGGCTGAATCGATGGGTCTTGGGATCGTTCCAATCGGAGGATTACGGAGAAATCCCCAAACCTTTGTTGAACTAATGAATCTTCCGGAATATGTTTTTCCAATCTCAGGTCTGGTGGTCGGATATCCACAATCCGTCCCCGCTCAAAAACCAAGGCTGCCAATTAAGGCAACACTTCAGAAAGAACAGTATGATGCGAAAATTCAAAAGGAAATTATTGACCAATATGATCAAACGATATCATCCTATATGTCTGAACGGACCAGCGGGAAAGATACCAGCGACTGGTCCAGTAAGGTCGCTCAATTTTATGATACGGGTTTTGACCAATACGCAAAAAATTCCAGTCCCACGGTAAAAAATCAGAGGTTCCGATATAAGTGAAAAATTCATAGATCTTAACTCAAAATAGAGCAATGGACTAATATGGGCGTAGCTAGTTGATAGGAAATTGTTGATTTCCAAAAAGACAATCTCGAAATTAATTGATCTTTATCTTATAAGTACCATGATAATAAAAAAGAAAAAAGTGCTAACAATATCAGTTAATATAGTTTTTTCTACAAAAAAGACTACTTTCATATATATAGGAAGTAGTCTTTTTATGTTGTAGTAATTTGGAGGTCTTGACGACTTTTCTTAGTTGAATGAGATGTGGATTGATTGGTTTTTGGTTAAGCTTTAAAGCTATCTTGCCATTTTAGTAAACGATTTTCTAAAAAGCGGACAATAGAGTCGGATATTTTACCAGCAAGGGCAAAGATGATAATGCCTACAAAGACAGTGTCTGTCTGCATAAAAGAACGGGCATCTTGGATCATGAAGCCCACACCTCTATCTGCGCCCAATAACTCTGCGACAACTAAGCACATCCAGGCAGCGCTTAGAGCTAAGCGTATACCTAGTAAAATATTAGGTAGAGAAGCTGGAATCATAAGCTTAGTTATTTGCTCTATTCGGCTGTACTCTAATATTTGAGCAACATCGTATAATTTTTTATCTACATTACGAATGCCTAAAAAGGTTTGTAAATATAAAGGGAAAAAGGCACCTAAAGCAATTAGTAATATCTTAGATAATTCACCAAACCCTAACCACATGATAAACAGCGGTGTAATCACAAGCAGTGGGACAGTGCGGAGCATTTGGATACTTGGGTTTAAATATTCCTCCGCCATTTTGTTCATGCCAACAATGACACCTATTAATAATCCGAGAAAACCGCCTATTGCAAAGCCGAGAAATGCTCGGATTAAACTGATTTGCAAATGTTTAGCCATCTCCCCTGACTGGACTAGTTCAATGAAGCGGGTGACAATTAACAATGGTGAAGAAAATAATTGAGCGGACAAGATATCGATTGAACTTAAGAATTGCCATAAAATCAATACGAAAACAGGCAGGGATAATCCTCGCCAAATAGAGTAGCTTTTTGTTAATTGTGATTTCTTTTTCTTAATTGAAATGGCTTTGTTCTGAGCGATTGTTTGTGTAGACATTTATATCATCCTTTCTTTTTTTAGTTAAATGCTCCAATCTTCTATTTCATTAACTTGGTGATCAAGGTATTTCAAGATAACGGTTCTGTATTCTTGGAACGCTTTACTGATCCTTGTTCTTGGATAAGGCAAATCAATAGGTACAATACCCTTTATTCGCCCTGGCTTTGCATCCATGACGACGACTTTAGATGACAAAAAGATCGCCTCATCAATATCGTGGGTTACAAGCATCATTGTCGTCTGATTTTCCTCCCATATTTCAAGTAAAGCTTCTTGGAGATGGTTGCGAGTGAATGCATCTAATGCGCCAAACGGTTCATCTAACAATAACACTTCAGGATTTCGCAGCAAGGCCCTGGCAATTGCCACACGTTGTGACATTCCCCCGGATAATTGACGCGGATATGCTTTTTCAAATCCTTTAAGTTTTACAAGTGAAATTAAATGGTCCACTTTTGAACGTATATCCGGATCTTTTAATGACAGATTACCTGCAATATTTTTTTCTACGTTTAACCAGGGAAACAAACGATGCTCTTGAAAAATAAAGCCACGATCCTTAGAGGGACCATTCACTGCCTTTTCAGCTATCTTAATCTCGCCTTCAAAATCTAAATCAAGTCCTGCAATCAATTTTAATAATGTACTTTTTCCGCAACCGCTGGGACCAATAATGGTCATAAACTCACCATATTTTACACCGAGATTAAAATCCTCTAAAACTTTAATGCTTTCATTGTCACTCTTAAAAGTTTTTCTTACATGATTTATTTCCACTGTTGATACCATAATGCTCATCATCCTTTCTAAAATAAAAAAAGAGATTCAGCGAAAAGACATATGTGTCTTTTCGCCGAATCTCCAGTAGACTAGTCGATTCATTCGAATGAATTAATTGATAATAACTTACCATGGTTATTATTAATATTCAATACTTTAAAACCAACTAAATTTATAGGATTACTTAAAAAATAATTGACAGACTATTTCGAACCCTGTTAAGATGCATTCATAAACAAACCACTTACCAATTTAGTCCAATTAAATAAAAGTGATCAGAATCCACTAGTCGACTAGAGATTTAACAAAGAGAAGCTTCCACGCTCACTTTGTTGGATCTCTTTTTGTTTTTTGAACGAATCATTAAGCTGACTATATCACTGGGTTAGGTGGGAAATAAAAAGTCAGGAGGCGGTTCAAGAGAGATTTACGCTGTATTTGAAAAAAATAAAACATGATTATTAGGAGGAATTTGAAAATGACAGCTTTTCAAACAAAACAATTAAAAGTGGTACCGCAAGCAGGAAGAATTGGTGCAGAAATTCAAGGTGTTCAATTAAGCGGGGATTTAGAATCAAGTATTTTAAATGAAATTAAACAAGCGCTAAACGAGTACAAGGTAGTATTTTTTAAGGGTCAAAATCATTTAACGGATGCGAGCCAAGAAGCATTTGCAACATTACTAGGCGAACCATATGCTCATCCGACCGTACCGGTAAAAAATAATACGAACTATATTTTTGAGCTGGACTCTGAGGTAGGTGCAAAAGCGAATCATTGGCATACTGATGTTACGTTTGTTCCTGAAGTTCCGAAATACTCTATATTAAGAGGGGTAACGATTCCGGAAGTTGGCGGTGATACAGTTTGGGCAAATACGAATACAGCGTATGATGACCTTCCGGAGGGCTTGAAAAGATTAGCAGATAAGTTATGGGGAATTCATTCAAATGAATTTGATTATGCACAGTTTAAACAAAGTGATATTAATGTTAATGAAGTTACAAAAAAATATCGTGCTGTTTTTGAATCAACAGTTTTTAAAACGAGACATCCAGTTGTTCATGTTCACGCAGAAACAGGGAAAAAGCATTTGTTATTAGGAGGATTTGCAGGAAAGTTAGAAGGCTATACAACAAGTGAATCTGAAAGATTGTTAAGTATCTTTGATTCTTATGTGACCCGTTTAGAGAATACCGTACGCTGGAAATGGACGGAAGGGGATGTGGTCATTTGGGATAACTTGGCCACGCAACATTATGCGGTTGCAGACTACGGAGATCGTCATCGCGTTGTACGACGTGTAACAGTCGGAAAAAACGTACCCGTTAATCAGGAAAATGAAGTAAGCAGATTAATAGTTAAAAAATAAAATCTAACCAATTGAATAATTAGAGGTTCCGATAAGGAGATCACGCTCATTGTCGGACCTCTTTTCTTATCCTAGTCAGGATACACACATACAGGCGGGTGAAGCCATGTGATACGAGGAGGTTAAAATATGGAGAAATATCGTAAGCATTTATTAGGATTATTTTTGGTCATTTCCATGATATTTTTATTAGCAGGATGCGGTTCATCCGCAGAAAAAACGAATGCCAAAAGTAATGACAAAGGTGCTCCGGCTAAAGTGAATATTGCTTTAAATGGGAAAATGGGACCATTAGTCATTGCTCGGGAAAAGGGCTGGTTCGAAGAAGAGTTTAAGGCGATGAATGCCGAAGTTAAATGGAGTGAATTCACAAGCGGACCCCCGCTATTAGAATCACTTGCTTCAAATCGTGTTGATTTATCGTTTTTAGGAGATGGTGCGTTAATAGCAGGTTTAGATAAAAAACTTCCATTTGAAGTAATTGCCCAAACCGGTACAGGAGAATCGAATGTTCGGATTTTAGTACAAAAAAATGGAGATATAAAGAAGATTAAAGATTTAAAAGGCAGGACTGTTGGTGTTCCACTTGGTACAACGGCTCATGTGTATCTAATTAAAGCATTGAAAGCGAATGGATTAACGACTGATGATGTGAAACTCATCAATCTTCAACCCGATGATGCACAAGCGGCCTTCGAATCCAAAAAATTAGACGCATGGTCAGTGTGGAATCCTTATTATCTAAATAATGTTGAAAAAGGGAATGGAGTAACTCTAAATGTAAACAAAAAAATATTTGCCCCTGGCGCAATTATTGCCAGGACAGGCTTTGCGGAAGAACATCCTGAGATTGTTCAAGCATATTTAAGAGTATACAAAAAAGCAGCCGATTGGCAAATTGAAAATCCGGATGAAGCATCTGAAATATATTCACGTGCAACAAAACTTCCAGCTGCTCTCATTAAGAAAATCATCACAGCGGAAAAACCCAATATACTTTTTACTGAAGAGTCTATTAACGCACAGCAAGATTCCATTGACACATTAGCTGATGCAGGGTACATCAAGAAAGCATTTAATTATAAAGAACAAATCCATAATGAGTACATCGATGCAGCTTTAAAAAAATAACATCAAAAGGTTAAATAGAAATTTAAAAAAAGTGCCTGACACCATCCAATTTTGGATGGTGTCAGGCACTTTTTTTAAAAGAGCTAGATTTTCGTTATATTTCTAATCCTTTCCTATTCAAGGTTACAAAAAAGACCAACCTGTCATAATGGGAGTTCGTAATATAGACGAAAAAGTAGAAGTTTCAGGTATGAGTGATGGAACGACAGACCAGCTATATCCATCCTTAAGAATCGCAAGTTTAGAAAAGTATGTAAAAGAATACGAGCCTATCCCTTTCATCGTAGATGACATTCTGGTCCACTTTGACGACGAAAGATCAAAAGAAACATTAAAAATATTGCTGGAACTATCTAAACAAACCCAAATCATTTTCTTCTCCCATCACTCTTGACTGATTGAACTAATGAGAGAAGTAACAACCGAAAGTTCCTATCAATTAACGGAATTAAACACGATCAGTATAGAGGGATATTGAAGCTGTCTCTTTAGCCCTTGAATAGGTGGGGAAATAGACTGGAAAATTGTAGAAAATAATATAGTAGAGAACATAGTATGATTTCGTACGTATCGATCTATTTATCCAAAAAACAAAACGTATGTTCCTATTTCTATTATTGCATGTTAAAATAGAAGTGCGATAGAAGAGGATTTCTCAAGGGTGGTTAGCACATTCCCATCAGAAAGGGGGTGATGCTTAATGACAGTATTTGAAACATTCATGATTACGTTTGCATTTGCAAGCCTGATTGTAGCCGTTCTGTCATTTAACCAAAAAAAATAATCCACCCTTGAGTTTTAGCAGCCCTGGGTGGATTACTTCCGCTTAATGCTGATTCCCTTGCAGGGAACCTGCTATTGCATTGACCGTGTGGTGTTAATGGCACCAGCGGTCTTTTTTTATTTTATGCAATTATATAGATATATTATAACCAAAAAAACGGAAAAAGAAAATAGAGTATGAGTTTTAGGTTGTTCCACTATTCATCTCGATATAGGGTCCCTATCATTGAACTTGTTGGGGATTGAAAGGCACTTCCATTAAAGGGCACACTCAAAAAAGGTGTGCCCTTTGTATTATCCTTGGAAATTTGTATACCAACCCGGCCTGCGGTTTGTATATATGCTTCCGTTTGGTGCATAGGAGAAGTGAATATTTTGTTCTTTGAGCTTTGAGATGAGCTCGTTTTGCTCCATATCACCCACGAGCCAAAAGGCTCCATGATTATCTCGTTGGTCAATAACTTCATACCCCAGGCTCTCTAAATATCCTTTTAACCCTTCTTCAGCAATGGTTAGGTGTTTCTGGTCAACCACTGCTTTCTTTTCAGTTATGGGAGTTTCCACTTTAGTAAGAACTGTAGATTGAATCAAATGTTCCTCTCCAGTAGCCGGCGTTATAGGTGGGTTTGTTTCCTTTGATTTCAGGTCCAAATCAGCTTTATCTCCAGAAACATCCTGATACTCATTTTTTCTTGTTAGCGAAATAGTCATCGTTTTTGGCGGTCTGTTTAGATCAATTCTTCCAGATGGTTCAATTTGATATTGTTTAAGAGTTTCCCATAGAGAATCGAGTGCTTTTTCAGGGTTGTAATAATACTCGCTTCCCCGAACTCTCCAAAATCTCCATCCACATCTTTCTAATATTCGCTGGCGATTCATATCGTAGTCATATTGGTAGGGTCCGTGCCAATGATCACCATCACATTCCACGGCAATTCGGCCTTAATTAGGGTTTGGAAAGGAGAGGTTCTTAAATTTAGGAACCTCTTTTGTTCTATTTTTATTTATTAGGTGCTGTCATTTTCTACTAGAATTGGACAATCTTAATGTTGTGGTAAGGTGGCAATAGTTTAGGTAATTAAATTGGAATTAGGCAATGAAATTTAAATATATCCAGCCTACAAGGAAGATTTCAAGTTTATTATTCCGATAAAAGTAAGTGGCCAGGAGGAATTTAACTTAATTGCCACTTGGTATAAGCGTGAGAACAAACTGTATTCTTGTCTTAAATATAATTATTTAGCACCCTCCAAAAAATTCGAAGGGTGCTTTTTGTTTTAATCTTCGAATATATTATAAGGTCCTTATTTACTACAGGTCTAATAATACCCAAATTATGCTAATATGATATTAAGAGAAAAAGCCTATATAAGGTGGGGAGATCATGTCAACGGAAACAGCGAAAATAGCAAGGATTTTTGAATATTTGCTTGCTGTTAAAAATCTAAACGAAAAGATTATTCGTATTGTTAATGATTATGAACAGGTATGGTGGGAAAAGGACATTCCACAAATAGATGGTTTTTATATTGGCGGGAGTGGGACAAGTGAAGAAGCTTGGTTTGAGGTACATAAGCAAGAAATTCCTACAGTACCCCAAGTTCCATCTGAATTAAAAAAATGGGTAACTAAATTTGATAATCCAGAGCAATCTCCCACAGTACTTGAGGTCCTGGTAATAGGCATAGATGAAGAAGAAAAAGAAATTATGGAATTATTTGATGAGGATCCAAAACGAAAAACTAGTTACCAACAATGGATAGAAGAATGGGAAATGTGGGCTGCAGAAGCATCCCCAAAAATGAAGATTCAACAGTTATATACGGACCTATTCACCTTGTATCAACGGTTTGAACGTGAAGGGGAAGACATAGAACTTGTTTGCGGGCATGGATTACTTCAATGGAAAATTGATGATAAACAAATCTCCCGTCATATTTTAGTAACGAAATTAGAAATTACTTTTGACGCAAAGAAAGGTATTTTTCATCTCTTGCCTACGAGCAAAGGAACAGCGATGGAAACAGACATGTTATTACATATTGATTTTCCGAATGCCACACGGGTTATGAAAATGGAAAATCAAATTCAAGAGCTTGATTTTTCACCAAATCAATTGGATCCTATTAAGTCCTTTTTGCAGGAAGTTGTTCATACGATAAGCCCAGAAGGATTATTTAAGACAGATAAAAAGGACAGTTTGAAAAGCGTATCAACACCGATCATTTCTAATAGTCCGGCCATATTCTTGAGAAAAACAGGTGGCAGGTTTTGGCAGCAAGAATTAACCAATGCCATTGAAAAAATACAAGCAGGTTTTCCAGTTCCAGAATCCATAAAAAAATTAATTACGACAAGTGAATCTGGTGATGATCCAAAGGTTCTATCCCCAGATTGGGAGGCAGTGGGCCAGGAGTTGCTTTTCCCATTGCCGGCTAATAAAGAACAGCAATTGATTGCTGAGAAATTAGCTGCTAATAGTGGTGTAGTTATACAGGGGCCACCTGGAACAGGGAAAAGCCATACGATTGCTAATTTGATTAGTCACCTTCTTGCACACGGGAAAAGAGTACTTGTCACTAGTGAAAAAGAACGTGCTTTACATGTATTAAAAAATAAAATCCCTAAAGAAATTCGTCCACTGTGTGTAAGTGTTTTAGGAGGGGACTCGAAATCAGTCAAAGAAATCGAGGACTCCGTTCGTGTTATTGCCGAAAATATCGATTCAAAACAACCTGAAATTTTACAAAAGAATATCGAGCGATTAAAAAGAGAATTACAAACCACTAAGAGGAGTATTGAACGAATCAATCAAATGATTAATGATGCTGCAGAAAGGGAATGCATACCAAAAAAGTTTGGTGACATGGAATTAAAGCCACTAGATGCAGCAAAATGGCTTAAGAAGTTTGAAAGTCATGCCTGGATACCTGATAACATTAAATCAGACTCGCCATTCCCATTCTCTACCGAAAAACTAATTAAATTTTTTGAAATTTTAGGTCTTCTGGCAAAAGAAGATATTCAGTCGCTATCGTTAGTAAGACCTAGCCTAAAATCATTGCCTCCATCCAACGTATTTTTAGAAAAAGTCAATGAGATACAGGGAATAGAGGAGAAGATCGAACAGACAACGGAACAGATAAAGGGCTGGACTACCGAGGATTTTATGAGCCTTGATTTTGCCAAATGGACGACTAAAACGACAGAAGCCATTGTAAAGTTGAAACAAATGCATAATCCCAAGTGGCTCTATACCATTATCAAGGATTGCGTGAGAGAATCAAGCCAAGTACCCATGTGGAATCAATTTATCAAAGAAATTGATGAAAAGGTAATTGAAATTCAAATACTGGAGAAGGAAATCATTGAGCATAAAATTGTCCTAACTACAAATAAGATTCTTCCTGAGTTAAGGGACGACCTCCTTGTTTTGAATGAAAAATTATCTTCTAATCCCAAGATAGGCTGGTTATATAAAAACGTAACAGGTAGAAAACTTAAATATCTCTTTGAAGAGATAAAAGTAAATACCTATCCGATTAGAAACAGTGAAGACCTCACCTTGGTCATAAAACACATTGATCTAATGATTATGAAGCAAAAACTATCTATTAAGTGGAATCGTGTCTTAGATGAAATTGACGGAACTAAAATGGAAGAAACACAGAAAAGATTTGCTCTAATAATAAAGGAGAAATGCAATCAAATCCTTAATGCATCTAATTGGGTTAACAACTTAGAAAAAGAGTTTGAGGAATTATTTGCTGTTATTTCCATGACTGGGGAACATAGGTTTCATGAGGAACAATGGCTGTATGAACTACATCAAGGTTTACAAGCTTTTCATTACAAAAAGACTTGGCATGAAACACAAACATTCTTTCAAAAAATAGAAGTAGATTTAATTGCAGGAATGAATCAACGACATTCACATCCATTATGGAATAACTTATTAGATTCACTTCGTAAGCGAAATACCACAACTTGGGATGCAATCCTTTCAGAAGTGGAAAGACTTGAAGGCTTAGAAGTTGATTATCAACAATTGTTAGAACTAAAAAGTCTACTATTTGATGCAGCACCAAAATGGACATTGGAATTACTAGAAACTGGTGGAGTAGGAAAGCCGCTAATTCCCCCAACAGATCTAGAGATTGCCTGGATATGGCGTCAAGTAGATGCCTGGCTGAAGGAATTAAATGCTAAACAACAGATTGATCACCTAGAAGAACATAGAAAAATGGCAAAATTGAAAGAACAAAAAGTCATAAAAGAATTAATTGCGGAAGCAACTTGGAAGGAACAATTAGAACGAACCACACGGACACAAAAAATGAGTTTATTCGCATGGCAAAAGGCGATTCAACGAATTGGAAAAGGAACGGGAAAATATACCCGTATATACCGCCAAGAGGCTAGCAAAGAAATGAAGGTAGCAAGAGGGGCCATTCCAGTTTGGATTATGCCAATCCAGCGTGTGATTGAGAACTTCGATCTAACAGAAGACATGTTTGATGTGGTTATTATTGATGAAAGTAGCCAAAGCAATTTGTTCGGATTAAGTGCCTTTCTTCGTGGGAAAAAAGCGGTTATAGTTGGGGATGAAAATCAAATCAGTCCTGAGAATGCTTTTACAGAAATAAGCGATGTCCATGAATTAATCACTAGGTATCTTTTTGATATCCCGAATAAAATGCAATTTGACATTCGGACCAGTTTATATGACACAGCTTCTAGGGTTTTTGACAGTAAAATCGTCTTAAAAGAGCATTTCCGCTGCGTCCCAGAAATCATTAAATTCAGCAATGAATTAATGTATGGCGGAATGATTGACCCATTACGTCTACCTTTTGCAAAGGATATGTTTACACCGCCTGTAAAGGCAGTAAAAGTTGATGATGGGTATCGATTGGACAATACCACTAAAGTAATTAACATTCCAGAGGCTGAAGCCATTGTTGATTATATTATAGAGTGTATTAAGGATCCAATATATTATCAAAAGTCTTTTGGAGTGATTACACTACTCGGGAACGATCAACAAAAAGTGATTGAAGGACTCATTCACAAGAAAATCGTTGAAGAAGACATCATCAATAGAAGACTAGTGGTAGGAGATGCGTATGCCTTTCAGGGAGACGAACGCGATGTGATCTTCCTCTCATTAGTCATCGCGGAAAATAAAAGTTTTACTTCACTCGGGAAAAAAGATGCACTACAAAGATTTAATGTTGCTGCAAGCCGATCAAGAGATCAAATGATATTGTTCCACTCCGTTGATGCAAACAAGTTAAATCCAAATGATGTTCGATATCGACTTTTACAACATTGTCTTAATCATGGTGAAACCGAGGAAGAATTGGTTAAGGAGGAACATGAATTTGTCTCGGAACTAGAAAGAGACATTTATACGTTAATTTCATCCAAGGGATATCGTGTTGTTCCACAAGTTAAGGTTGGCACATTAGGTAAGGCAATAGATTTGGTAGTTGAAGGAGAGCGTACGCGATTAGCCATTGAATGTGAGGGTGATATGGAATGGCAAGGTGAGGAGAAATGGAAAGAGGAAATTGAACGACAGCGTGTTCTTGAAAGAGTAGGATGGACATTTTGGCGGATCAGGGGAAGTGTATTCTATTCAAATCCTGAGAAAACGATGGAATCGCTCTTTGCCAAGTTGAGTTACATGGGAATTCGTCCTCATAATCAACAAAAGGAAACAAGTAATAATGTTTCACCAAGAGTATTAAAAAAGGAAATCATCCTAAAAAAATTAAATAAACAACCAGTGAGAGAAAAATCCAAAGAAAATTTTTCTACTTTCAAGCAAGATAGAAACATCAAAGTTGAACCCCAAAAAAACAAAACTCATTCAGAACAAATAGCCCTATTCTCACATGAATTAGAAGGTTATCATGAACAAATGGATTTAATTGATTTGATTGATGAAGCCCCTGAAAGTCTTTATAATTATTTAACTGTAAAGAACTATGAAGTTATAGACAAACGTCACAAGGGTGGGAATCTTTGGTTAGTCGGTGGGGCTGAACTAAGGCCGTTAATTAGTGAACTTAGACAAATGGGGATTAACTTTCAGTTTTCAATTAAAGGGAGTCGCGCGACTAAGTATAGACCTGGGTGGTTTACGAGTTACATGGGATAGAAATATTAAGTAAGGCGTAACCAATTGTGGTTAGGCCTTTCTGTGTGCAGTCATTTTCATTAACATGTCATCAATTACCGTATGAGCGTGGATATGAGAACTATTAGTCGAAAAAATGGTGTCCATGGCGACGAGGGACCTTTAGGAGGTCTTAGGAAAATCGTTGGTCTAAAGTATAAGTCTTTACTTTTATTGAAAAATATACAACCTAGCCAAAAGGTGCGCATAACCGCAGAAATTAATCGATGAATAATCATCACATAATATTATTATAAAGTTTTTATATAAAATTGTAGTGTTAAAATAAGGTAATAATAGAATTAAATATATCATTGGAATAATGTTCCATAGGAGAGATAAAGAATGAAAGAGATTCAAAAAAAGATCTTAGACTTCCGTGATGAAAGAGATTGGAAAAAGTACCACAATGAAAAAGATTTGGCCATATCGATTTCCCTTGAGGCAAATGAACTGCTTGAAAATTTTCAGTGGCGTAATAGTGAAGAAGCAATTGCTAAATCCGAACAAAATATAAAAGAAGAAATGGCGGATATTTTAATATATCTTGTCCAGCTTGCAGATAAAATGGGAATTAATCTTGAAGAGGAAGTCACAAACAAGCTGGTTAAAAACGCTATTAAATACCCAGTAAGTAAAAGTGTGGAAAAAATTAAATGATTATCTACAATGAGACCTCTTCAAATTTTTTTAACCATATTTATGAAAATAAAATTGGGTATGTTCTTAAGAAAAACGTTTTATCAAAAATGAACAAAGTAGTTTCAGGAAGTGAATTGAGGTCCTGGGAAAACTCACTCCCGCAAATGGCTAAGGTTTTAGGGGATGCAGATTTAAAAGAGGATACCCATGTATTATTGGAATATAAGCTGCCCTCATCTGAAAAGAGAATCGACTTTCTCGTTGCTGGCCAGGACGAACAGGGGACAAAAAATGCTGTCATCATTGAGTTGAAACAATGGCAGAAAGCAAAGGTTTCTGAAGGAGAGGGTATTGTACGGACCTTTTTAGGAGGTAGAGAACGGGAAACGGTTCATCCTGCCTATCAAGCATCTTCTTATAAGAGATATTTGCAGAATTTCAATGAGTCACTTTATTGTGATTCAACCTCAATTCAGCTTCACTCTTGTGCTTATTTACATAATTATATTATGGCTAGTATCGGGGAGCCGCTGCTGGATTTGCGCTACAGCAGTTATATACAGGTATCTCCTGTTTACTTCCAATTTAATGATCGGGATTTGGCAAGGAATATCCGGAAGCACAGATATCAAAGTCCGGTGCACTATAATGAGAATGCTACTGCACCTTGGTTCCGTGTTGACAATAAAGGAAATCTGTACGAAGTATGGTTTAAGGACCCACGCAGCTTACTGGTTAAGTTTCGACTAGTTCGACAATATGGACTAGCTGGAATGGGGTGCTGGCACTTAGTTTTAACAATGCCTCAAACAGAAAAAATGTTACTAGAGGAATTTAATGTGCACTAATATTGTTATATCTTAATACAATCAATCTGTTCCAGGGGACTTAAAAAATGCTATTGATTGGTTTTCAAGAGTAGAACAATAATTTGTAAAAAACCAGTAATTCTTGCAGAAGGGTCTCCTGGTTTTTTCTTAATAATCCTTGGTAGAATCAAAAAATGCTTAGCATTCTTGAAACTTTAATAAAATTTTTATTTAGCCATTTCTATTTTCATAAACCTCCTAATAATTATGTTTATAAACATTTGGAGGTCAATAAATGAACGTATATTTGGCGGGACCATTTTTTAACTCAGAACAAATTGCGCTGTTAGAAAAATTAGAAATAATTTTATTGAACAAAGGATTAAATGTTTTTTCTCCACGTAAATACAAAAGTGAGTTTCCTTTTGGATCTTATCAATGGCAATATCAAAACTTTGTTGCTGATGTGAATGCCATTCAGTATGGCGATATTATCTTTGCAGTATATAACGATCAGGATCCTGGAACAATGTGGGAAGTTGGATATGCATGGTCGCTTAAAAAGCCAATCATTATTTTTAATACTAAAGAAAAAGTGTTAAATCTTATGATTGTTCAATCTTTACATGCCTATTTAGATAGTTTTGATAAAGTAATTCAGTATGATTTTAATAAATTACCTCGAATACCTTATCTTGGAGCTGTGACATGAAATTTATATTGATAATAGGATATTTATTAGGGTGAAAATATATAATTTCTCCATTATTTGTTCTTTTGAGTATTTCTTAACATTAAAAGATAGATTGTTGACAAATTGGTTAAATAAATTATAATTGAATTATCTTGAATTTGAGATAATCAGATTTGAGATATCTGTTTATATAAGATATTAAATAGGTAATTACCTTTTTGTAATGTATATACATTCGTTTTTGTATTTATTTCATTATTTTCAGGATAGATATTATTGCTAATATATATTAAGGAAGGTCAGGTTAAAATGGTAACTTTATATTTAACACCTAGTTGTGTATATTGCCGTAAAGCAATAGCTTGGCTTGAAGATCACCAAATTGCTTATAAAGAAAGAAACATTTTATCTGAACCTCTTTCGATCGATGAGATTAAAAAAATTCTTCGTTTAACAGAATATGGTACAGATGAAATAATTTCAACACATTCGAATGCTTTTAAAAAATTGGATGGTAACATTGAATCTATATCACTTCAAGAGTTGTACAAGTTAATTAAAGATAACCCAGAATTATTACGAAAACCGTTAATCATGGATGAAAAAAGGTTACTTGTCGGGTATAACGAAGAAGAAATTCGTAAATTTTTGCCTAGAAAAAATCGATTATTCCAGCTTCGTGAAGCTCAACGAATGATTAATTAAATCTTAAGTTTAAGACAAATAAAAAGAGATATTGACTAAAATAACATTATTTATTATTATCTTCATCGATATCTCGAATTCGAGATATATTAAAGGGAGATATTATAGGAGGTGGTTATGATGAAAAGAGAATGCACAAATAAACCATTTATAGAATTGATGCATACTTCAAAAGTAATTCAGGAGCGAATAAGGGATGAAATGTCCAAAAATAACCTAAGTATTACAGAATTTTCGGTTTTAGAAGTGCTTTACCATAATGAAAAACAAACGATTCAGCAGATTGGTAATAGCATACTGATATCTAGTGGTTCGATGACGTATGTTATAGACAAATTAGAACAAAAAGGTTTTTTAAATCGACTTCCATGTCCTGATGACAGGCGTGTAATACATGTGACATTAACTGACGCTGGAGTTGCTTTAATGGAGATAATCATGCCAAAACATCAAGAATTGGTGGATGATATTTTTGGTTCTTTAAATAATGATGATGCTCAGATAATAGTTAATCTTTTGAAAAAAATTAATAATAGAGTGAAAAAATAATTTTTTAGTTAAAATATCTCGATTTAGAGAATTTTGAATCTGAAATAATAGTATTTATAAGAGTTTAAATGCATCAAATGTACAAAATAGTTATTAGGGATTAAATGAATAAAATTTAAATGTTTTACTAAGGATTGAACAATTGAACATGTTTCGTAAAAAACATTAGAAAATGGAGTGACAAAAATGACTAAGAAAACGATGGGTATTCACCATATAACAGCAATTGTAGGGCATCCGCAGGAAAATGTAGATTTCTACGCTGGAGTTTTAGGGTTGCGATTAGTAAAACAAACGGTAAATTTTGATGATCCTGGTACTTATCATCTTTATTTCGGTAATGAAGGCGGAAAACCGGGTACGATTATCACCTTTTTCCCTTGGCCTGGAGCTCGTCAAGGAATCATTGGAGACGGTCAAGTAGGGATCACTTCTTATGTTGTTCCGAAGGGTGCTATGGAATTTTGGGAAAAAAGACTTGAAAAATTCAACGTTTCCTTTACTAAAATGGAACGCTTTGGTGAGCAATATTTAGAATTTGATGATCCGCATGGACTTCACTTGGAAATTGTGGAAAGAGAAGAGGGGGAAGTCAATTCATGGACTTTCGGAGAGGTAACTCCTGAAGTTGCAATCAAAGGATTCGGCGGCGCCACTCTTTTATCTGCACAACCTAACAAAACCGGGGAATTGTTAGAAAATGTAATGGGACTTGAATTAATCGGAAAAGAAGGAGATTTCGCTCGTTATCGTTCTTCTGCAGATATCGGAAATATTATCGACCTAAAATTAATTCCTACTGGACGCGGTCAAATGGGTGTAGGAACAGTACACCACATTGCATGGCGGGCTAAAGATGACCAGGATCAATTGGATTGGAAGAGGTATGTTGAGGCGAACGATTATGGTGTTACACCAGTACAGGATCGAAACTACTTTAATGCTATTTACTTTAGAGAACATGGCGAAATTCTATTTGAAATTGCAACAGATCCACCAGGATTCGCTCATGATGAATCATTGGCGACGATGGGAGAAAAATTGATGCTGCCATCACAATACGAATCGCATAGAGGACAAATTGAGCAAGTATTGATTCCGATTGAAGTAAGAGAATTAGATTAATTCACGAAAGAGAATAATTGCTTTGCTTTCGATAGACCAAGCCGCAAATACCGATAGAGAAGGTTACACCCAATCCCACTGGTGAAATGGAGTGGATTAAAATGCAAAAAACAGCAGGGATCCATCATATAAGTGCGATGGTTAACGATGCTCAAAGGAATATTGATTTTTATGCTGGTGTACTTGGGTTAAGGCTCGTAAAAAAACGATAAATTTTGATCGTCCAGAGGTTTATCATCTTTATTTTGGGAATGAAATGGGCCAACATGGAACTGTTATAACTTTTTTTCCATGGCCTAAACAGCTTAAAGGTCGAATTGGAACAGGACAGGTGGGTGTGACAAGTTATATTATCCCAAAGGGCTCGATTCAATTTTGGAAGAAACGGTTGCAAAAATTCAATATTGAATTTATTTCAACAACTCGTTTTGGGGAAAGTAATTTGAAATTTAACGACCCTGATGGTCTTCAACTCGAACTAATTGAACGAGATGAAGGAGCAATCAATAATTGGAACTTTGGGGGAGTTCAAGCAGAGAATGCTATTAAAGGGTTTGGCGGCGCAGTTCTTTTTTCTGCTCAGCCGCATAAAACCACGGACATGCTAGAAAATATTTTGGGATTAGAATGTATTGGGCAAGAAGATGAATTTCCAAGATTTAAATCTGAAGGACAACTTGGAAATAACATTGATATCATGCTAAATCCCTCAGCCCGAGGGCTAATGGGGGCAGGAACGGTTCACCATATAGCATGGAGAGCAAAGGATGACGAAGACCATAGCAGATGGAGAAAACTTCTTCAAGATAAGTGGTATTATCCGACAGAAATACTTGATCGAAATTATTTTAAAGCTCTTTATTTTCATGAAGAAGGAGGAATCCTCTTCGAAATAGAGACTGACCCGCCAGTCTTTTCGGTTGATGAACCTGTTGCTGAACTTGGAAAAAAACTCATGTTACCTTCATGGTTAGAGTCAAAGCGTGAAGAATTAGAAGAAACCTTACCCCCAGTGGAGGTTCGCGTTCTGGAAGGAGATAAATGATGAAACACATATTTAATAAGGGGACTGACCCATCAAAACCAACTTTACTGTTGCTTCACGGTACAGGTGGAAATGAATTAGACCTGCTGCCACTTGCGGGAAGAATTGATGATGAGGCTTCAGTATTAAGTGTACGTGGGAATATATTGGAAAATGGAATGCCCCGATTTTTCCGAAGATTAGCTGAAGGAGTTTTTGATAAAGAAGATTTAATATTCAGAACAAAAGAATTAAATGAGTTTCTTGACGAAGCATCACAAAAATATGGTTTTGACCGAAATAATATTTTGGCAATTGGGTATTCAAATGGCGCAAATATTGCCGCTAGTTTATTATTCCATTATCAAAATGCATTAAAGGGTGCCATTCTTCATCATCCAATGGTGCCGAGAAAAGGAATTGATCTTCCAGATTTGTCAGGGAAGTCAGTATTTATTGCTGCTGGAACAAATGACCCAATCTGCTCACCATTGGAATCTGCTGAACTACAATCGTTACTTGAGCACGCAAACGCAAAGGTTGAACTTCATTGGGAGAACAGAGGCCATCAGTTAACCGTCGAAGAGGTAGAAGCCGCGGCTCAATGGTATCGCAAACTATAATTAAATAATAAAAATTACAGACAATGAATCGAATGTAAATCAACTGTTTTTTAATGAGAATCAAAAAAATAAAAAAACGGCATTATTATGAATATTAATTGAAAATGATTGAGAAAATAGGTGGTGTATTAAAATGGGTTTTTTATCTAAACTATTTGGGGATTCATCAGAAAAGGAGATCGAAACAATGACAAATGTAAAATTAGCCGTAATTTATTACAGCATGGGTGGAACAAACTATCAATTAGCAAAATGGGCTGAAGAAGGAGCGAAAGAAGCGGGTGCTGAAGTAAAGGTATTAAAAGTGCCTGAGCTTGCACCACAATCAGTTATTGAAGGAAATCCTGGTTGGAAAGCTCATGTTGAAGCAACGAAGGCAGTACCTGAAGTAACATTAAATGATTTGGAATGGGCAGATGCCATTATTTTCAGTGTACCTACTCGATTTGGTAACATGCCTGCACAAATGAAGCAATTTTTGGATACAACCGGAGGTTTATGGTTTAACGGAAAGCTTGTAAACAAAGTAGTTAGCGCCATGGCTTCTGCACAAAATCCTCATGGCGGTCAAGAAGCAACGATTTTATCCCTTTATACCACCATGTATCATTGGGGTGCAATTGTCGCAGCTCCTGGTTATACAGATCCGGTCACCTTCGGAGCAGGTGGTAACCCTTATGGAACAAGTGTTACTGTTGGACAAGATGGGAAAATGATCGAAGACGTACAGGCAGCTGTTAAACATCAAGCTAAACGTACCGTTACAGTTGCGGAGTGGGTCAAAAAAGCGAATCAATAACATTTTGACCGATAAGAAAAGCTAGTCGGAAAATTTCCGATTAGCTTTTCAAAATGTTAGGTTTTGAGTTAAGGGTAATAAGCTCTCTCTTTGTGAACATTAAGGCAAGACATTATTCTCAAAAAAGGAGAAAATCGATGACTACAATACCATTATTCACATCATCTGCAACAGCTACAGGAGGAAGACAAGGCAGAGTTGAATCATCAGATGGCAAGATAAAAGTGGATTTAGCAATGCCCGGCTCCCCAAGAGCGAAAGAATTACCAAACGCGACAAACCCTGAACAGTTGTTCGCTTGCGGTTACTCTGCTTGTTTCGATGGAGCTTTACAGCACATCGCAAGGCAGGAACATGTCAAATTCGAATCACAAGTAACGGCAAATGTAGATTTCTTAAAAGATGAGGCTGATCAAGGATTCAAAATTGCGGTAACCTTGCAAGTAAAAGGGACTGGTGTGGAAAAGGAAAAATTAGAAGAGCTTGTACATAAGGCTCATGAGTTCTGTCCATACTCAAAAGCCACAAGAGGGAATATTGACGTCACTCTCCAGGTTGTTGAATAAATCAAATTCGTTGGTTGGATCTAATTTATTAAAAAAAATAAATGCCTTGTCGAGGAAAGTTCTGCAATATAAGTTTGTCTTACATTTTTAATTCCAAAAAATTAATACTGAGAATTATATTAAAACGCCTCAGGACAAATTCTGAGGCGTTTTAGAAATATCAAAAATTACTAAGTACCATATAATTACACGTATGTGTTAATGAATTTTGTTACTGTTACCGCTTTTTAAAGCAGTCTTTTCGCCAGTAATTTATAAGCTAAAATTGTGCTCCTATCTTCCTGCTGATTTTTCTCCTCGAAGAATCATACATGTGCTTAAAGCATGGGCGACTAAGGAACCTCCTTCATCAAAAACATCACACTTAATCAACCCTATAGTGTTTCCTCTTTTCATAACCTCTCCTTTTGCTATAATTTTTTCGTTCCAGACGGGTTTTAAATAGTTAATTTTAAGTTCAACGGTTGTAAAGGTTTCATTAGTTTCTAATGTACTCGAAAAGGCTACACCCATCGCCATATCGGCAATATCGCATAGAATTCCACCGTGGATCGTCCCCATAGGATTTGCATGTTTTTCTGTATTACATTGTAATTCAAAAACTGCTTTTCCTTCTTCAACATATACCAGCTCCGCCCCAATTAACCTTGCAATGGGTGGTGGTGGAACCTCACCATTAATAAACATATCAAGAACTTTTTTACTCATTTTAACATCCCTCCATTATAAAAAAATACAAAACGGTCTGTTTTTATTATATACTTTAGTAGGTTTTATTTGTCAATATAATTGTAATGTTCAGATAAAAATAATGTGAATATGAAGACTTATAGAGTTATACTAATTTTAACAGACCAATCAGTTTGATAAATCAGACAGAAAAGAGGACAAAAATATGCGCAAGGGTGAACGAACTAAGCAGATGATTATTGAAAAAGCCTCTGGACTATTAAATACAGAAGGTTATATGAGTACTTCTATTACTAGTATCATGGAAAAAACCGGGATGGAAAAAGGAGGAATATATAATCACTTTAAAAGTAAAGCAGAACTTTCATTGGATGCATTTTCTTACTCAATTAATACCATGTCCATGACTTTTCAAAAAGCAATTGAAAACCAAAATTATACTATTGAAAAGCTGAATGCTATACTTGATGTTTTTTTGTTATTAGTAGAAGGGAAGCCCATTCCTGGAGGTTGTCCGATCTTAAATGCAGCGATAGAGTCAGATGATGCACATCCCGATTTACGGGAGGCGACAGTAAGGGCCATGAATGATTTATATTCCATGATCGTTCAAATAGTTCGAAATGGGATAAAAAACGGAGAAATCATTCCTACAATAGATTCTGAAACTTTTACAACTATATTTATATCCACAATTGAGGGATCTCTTATGATGACAAAGCTATATTATGACACTATTTATATAAACCGCTCTATTGGCTTCTTAAGAGATTACCTAACTAAACTTGAAACGACTAATAATAAAGATTGAGTTAAGATTGCAACTAACACTCCAGGTTTTTCAGTTGATGAACCATTCACAGAACTTGAGAAAAAACTCATGTTACCCTCGCGGATAGAACCAAAAAGAGAATATTTAGATTTGAGAATCCTTTATTTGTCACACTCCCTTAATAAAAGTGTTTTATTGACTATTCAATGATTATTTTTTAATATGCTATAATGCTTTCATAAGGAGGTACTAGCTTGGCCAGACATAAAGAATATGATGAAAAGGAAGCTTTACAAAAAGCAATGGAACTATTTAGGTATCAAGGTTACGAAAAAACCTCATTGCAAGATCTTGTTTCTCATATGGGGATTCATCGAAGAAGTTTATATGATACATTCGGTGACAAACATACTTTGTTTATTAAAGCATTAGAACTTTATGATAACACTATGAAGAAAAAAATGGATATACAAGTTAAGAAATTATCATCTGTGAAAGATACTATTAGAAGTATATTAGAAATGGCCATTTCTCAAGATAATGAAAAATCAATTGGATGTTTGACAGTAAATAGTGCAGTTGAGTTGGCTTTACATGATCAAGAGGTGGCAGAAAAAATTGAACAAAATTTTTCTAAATCAGAAAAGATTATACTTGAATTACTATTACGTGGACAAAATTCAGGTGAAATCCCTAAACACCATGATATAGAAAAACTATCTCAGTTTATTCATAATTCTTTTGTAGGTTTACGAGTATTAGCAAAAACAACTAACGATAAACATAAACTAAAAAATATTGTTGATATGACACTCTCTGTATTAGATTAATTATTTAAAATTGTTAGACTTTATTTTAAAAGACGGAAAAGGGTGCTAGACAATTGAAAATGATAAATGTGGTGTATGAGATGAGTTTATGTGGGACATCATTTTGGTACTAACAAAAGGAACTAATTTATGTTTGTTTCATTTTAGTCTTAGCCGCATTCTAAATAAAAATAAGTAAAAAGTTATTATTAAATTCATTTTAATAAGACCAGATTTCTATAATTTTATTGTGAAAGAAAAAGAGTTAACTAAAACCAGTTAACTCATTTTTGTTGTTATTTTTTGCAAATAAATAAATATATACAAGGATTGGAGGTAATCATTGCTTTGAAGAATAGCCAACATTTAAAAGTATGGGAAACTGTTACAAAAGTTACATGGGTGCATATCAATGCTTGACACTTATCTACTAGTAAGTTAAAATACAATAGTGGAAATCGAAAAACACAAATTTTTATACCTGGGATTAATATTTATTCGGAAAAAAGGTATGTTGGCATTTGTTATGATGATTTGTTCAAACAACAGGTCATTTTGAAAAAAAGAGGATATAGGAGTTGCCGTTACCGATCATGAAATATCGTTTAAAAGTCTGAAGATGTTGAATGGATAGCTCATACAATTCTGTCATGTATAAGTGGTACTTTGCAATATAAACGCTATTGGGGAAGGATATATGATCCCAAGTTCTGAAACAAATAAACCGTCTTATTAAAAATTATAGGGCGGTTTTTCTACGAATGTAACTTACCAACTAGTAAGTAAAATATAATTATGAAAGTAGGGATTTCTAAAATGAAAAGAATGCTTTGGGTTTATCTTATAATGTCCTGCTGTGCAACATTTATTACACCATTATTTCCTTTGTACAGTGAACATTATCAATTGAATAGTCTGCAAATTACGATTTTGTTTGCCGTTTATGCCGCTATCCTACTGCCGACCTTGTTTGTTGTAGGAGCCAGAGGGAACACCTGGGGATTGAAGAGGGTGCTTCGCAGCAGTATATGGATTTCTATTGCCTCTACGTTGCTCTTTCTAGGCAGTTTTGATGTTTGGATGCTCTATGCTGCAAGAATATTGGAAGGTATTGCATATGGCTCTTTTACAGGTACTGCCGCTGCATTTTTAATAAAACAAATCTCTCCTAATAAAGTAAGTACAGCTATCAAGTTATCAGGAGCAACGGTACTCATCGGATTTGGCCTAGGTCCAGCAATTGCTGGTTTAATTTTGCAATATTTACATCTGCAGCCGCTTAGAGTACCATACTGGTTTTTACTTGTAATGTTAATTACTTCTTTAGTAATTCTGGAAACTCTTCCTAAGCATGAGGATTCCCTCATGCAGAAACCGGCTAAGACTAAGATATCACTTGGAGTGCCTAATAGTATTCGTTCACATTTTTGGTCATTTGTTGCACTGCCGATCTTTACTGTTTTCACAATTCAAGGAATTGCGTTATC
>NZ_JBGBPR010000017.1:0-103726 GCF_041106275.1 Neobacillus sp. BF23-41 | reverse complement strand
GTTGGCTTAGTTTCTTAATTGAAACTAAAATTTTTGTTTGTTTGCACGATTTTGTTTGTTTAGTTTTCAAAGAACAAGCTCGCTACTTCGTTTGAAGCAACTTTACAACTATAACATTTCAGCAATTCGTTGTCAACCAATTTATCAAATGTTTTTCAACACCAACAAGTTGTTAACTCGTCAATAACGACTGCTTTAATATACTACCACCTAATTTAGACAACGTCAATAAAATTTTCAAATAATTTTCCCTATATCCACTTTCTTCTATTATAAATATAAAAGCCGATCCAAACATTTGGACCGGCTTCCAATTTACTTAGTAATCTTAATGATACCTTCTTGCTTCAACTCCACTTGACCTTGCTTATTGATGACAATTTTTTCACCTTCAGCTAAGTTCGTGAAGACAATCGGTGTGATTGTGGATGTTGCATGTTCTTTAATGTAATTTAAATCAACTTTTAATAAAGGCTGTCCTTGTTCGACAATGTCATTTTCTGACACTAATGTCTCAAATCCTTGGCCTTTTAAATTAACTGTATCAATACCCACATGAATCAGTATTTCACGACCAGTATCTGATAAAATACCAATTGCATGTTTTGTTGGGAATAGGTTTACGATTTTTCCGTTGACAGGTGAAACAATCAATCCTTCTGCCGGTACGATTGCAAAGCCATCGCCCATCATTTTTCCAGCAAACACCTGATCCGGCACTTCGGTAATCGGCTTGATTTCCCCTTTTAGCGGTGCTGCAAATACTTCATTTTCACGTGCTTTTTGAAGTGCATCTGAATTAGTGGCCTCGTTCTGTTTTTCTGCACCTTTTTCTGGTGTAGCAACAGAAGTCGTACGAGGTCGCTTACCTGACATGATATCTTTCATTTGTCCTTTGATTGTTTCAGAACGCGGTCCAAAAATCGCTTGAATGTTATTACCTACTTCAAGGACACCTGCCGCACCAAGTTTTTTCAATTGGGCTTTATCAACGTTTTTACTATCATTAACAGATACACGAAGACGTGTAATACAAGCATCTAAATGAGCAATATTTTCCTTACCGCCCATAGCATCTAAAATATTAGCTGCTAAATCACCTGAGCCAGCTTTGCCTGTCGGCGCTTGGCTATCATCTTCTTCTTCTAATTCACGACCTGGTGTTTTTAAATTCCATTTGCGGATCGCGAAACGGAAACCGAAGTAATAAATCAATGCAAAAACTAGACCTACTGGAATGACGATCCACGCATTTGTTTGTGGGTTGATTAAACCGAATAGAACATAGTCAATTAATCCACCAGAGAATGTCATCCCGATTTTTACATTTAACAAGTGCATTGTCATAAAGGATAATCCCGCAAAAATTGCGTGGATTCCAAATAATACTGGTGCAACAAACAAGAATGAGAATTCAATTGGTTCTGTAATACCTGTTAGGAAAGAAGTTAACGCTGCAGAAGCCATCAATCCTCCTACAAACACTTTCTTTTCTGGACGTGCTTCATGGTAAATAGCAAGTGCAGCTGCAGGAAGTCCAAACATCATGAATGGATATTTACCTGTTGTGAATGTACCCGCAGTTAAATGTTGGACATTATCTTTAATTTGTTCCATGAAAATACGTTGGTCACCACGGACAAGATCTCCGGCGGCATTTGTATAGCTGCCAAATTCATACCAGAATGGTGCATAGAAGATATGATGCAATCCAAATGGAATTAATGAACGTTCAATGACTCCAAAAATAAAAGCAGCAACAGTTCTGTTTGCATCAACCATGTTGGTTGAGAATAGATTCAAGCCATTTTGAATTGGCGGCCAAATAACAATCATTAGCAATCCTAAAAGAACAGTACTGGCAGCAGTTACAATTGGAACGAATCGCTTACCAGCAAAGAATCCTAGATAGGATGGCAATTCAATTTCGAAGAATCTATTATACATGTACGCGGCAATCAGACCGACGATGATACCTCCAAAAACACCGGTTTGCAGTGTTGGAATCCCTAAAACTGACGCGTAACTTTGAGGATGCTTCGCAAGCGCATCTGCATCTATTCCTAAAGCAGTTCCCATGGTTGCATTCATAATCAGGAAACCTACAATAGCAGCAAGTCCAGCTACACCTTCTCCTCCAGCTAGTCCAATCGCTACCCCAACGGCAAATAATAACGACAGGTTACCAAATATAACACTACCTGCCTGTTCCATAATTTTCGCAACCATCGCGATCCCACTATTATCTAAGAACGGGGCGAGGTCAATTAATGTTGGGTTTTGAAGTGCATTACCAACTGCTAATAATATCCCGGCAGCAGGCAAGATCGCTACTGGTAGCATAAGTGCTTTACCGACTTTCTGTAAAACACCAAAAGCATTTTTAAACATAAAAAATCCCTCCTAAATTTTTTCGTTTAGCTCATAAAGCGGTTACATTGTCCACAAAAAACACAATAAAAAAGGCATGAGTAAAAATCCAATTGAATGAAATTATGGGTATAGATTTCCCCATTAACTTCATTTCAATTAAACTTTTTACTCATGCCTGATCGAATCAGTAACACGTAAAAAATAAGTGCTATTTAAATTTTTTTTGAAGTCGCTGCAAATGCATTGTTAAATATACTGCTTCTGCATCAAAGACTTTCAATTTTAATGATTGTTGCATCACTTTAATGAGCTTCCATGAGAGATTATAACATACTGGATATTCATCTTTCAATAGGGAAGCGATTTTTTCTGGTTCATCGACTTTTTCACCCTTAACTACCCTATCAATGGCAAAGCGAAGGTGACGAACAAGTCTCATATAATCGATTCCTTCTTTATCTATCTCTATTTCAAGCTGTTCTTCTACCATATCAACCAATCTGCTGACTAGTTGTGAATGTTGATTTACATCCGAAAGATTTTTATTTGTTAGCGCACTATGAATATGCAGGGCGATAAATCCTATTTCACCAATTGGAAGGCTAATTCCTGTCTTATCCTTAATAAGCTCCACCACATCTTTTGCCACTTCATACTCATGACGATAAAGCGCTTTCGTCTCCACTAAAAATGGATTTTTCATTTCCATTCCTTGCGAGATTCTCGTTAAAGCAAACATTAGATGGTCCGTTAATGCCACATGGATATGTTCGTTTAACATCGAATTTGTTCGTTGTTTGATTAATTCAATAGAGGCTATGATTACCTCTAAGTATTCATTATCGATAAAAGGAAGCAATTTAATATAATTTTCTTGTTCCTTTTCATTTTTTAAGACAAAAAGTTTTTCCACTGAATCTGTTTCGATATAGTCCCCGCGCTTGCGATTAAAGCCAAGTCCTTTCCCAATCAAAACAACTTCTCCATAGGAAGGGTGTTCAGCAATTAAAACATTATTATTTAAAACCTTTTCAATCAGCAGTTCTGCCATACCCAATTCCCCATTTCTACCTTTTAACCTATTATTTACAGGATAAAAGACAGAAAACAGGAAGTCAACGACAAAGTTCGACAGCTACATGAACTTACGACTAGTTATTCAAACTTCATCCCTCTCAACCCAATAAAAAAGAACTGTGGCAGGCCACAGTTCCTTTTGACTTATTTTAAGAAAATGAAATATAGTACAAAGATTACAAAGAAGAAGTACATGACCGGGTGGATTTCTTTTGTTCTGCCCTTTACGATCATCGTAATTGGGTAGAAGATAAACCCAACAGCAATACCAGTGGCAATACTGTAAGTCAGTGGCATCGCAATCATCGTTAAGAATGCTGGAACAGCAATCTCAAAACGCTGCCAATCAATTTTCCCTAATGAAGATACCATTAATACCCCAACAATAATTAACGCAGGTGCCGTTACAGGTGCTGTAACAACCGATAATAACGGAAAGAAGAATAGCGATAAGATAAAGAATCCGGCTGTTACTAAAGCTGCAAATCCAGTTCTCGCTCCAGAGGCGACCCCTGCAGATGACTCAATATAAGATGTTGTAGTGGATGTACCAAGTACTGCACCGACAGTTGTTGCAATCGAATCCGAAATTAACGCGCGTCCAGCTCGAGGCAGCTTATTGTCTTTCATTATTCCCGCTTGGTTCGCTACTGCGACAAGTGTACCAGCATTGTCAAAGAAATCAACAAACAAGAAGGTTAGAATAATTCCAAGCATTGCAGTTGTATAAAAAGAACTATCTCCGAACGAAGAGAATGCTGCACCAAAGGTCGGCGCTAAACTTGGAACTGAATCGACTACTTTATGCGGCATATCAATTAAGTTGAAGATCATTCCGACGATTACTGTGATCACCATTCCATAAAAGACGGCACCATTAATACCTCTTGTCATCATAATTACTGTCACGACGATCCCAAAAATAGCAAGCAAAGTAGGTCCTGCTGTCAAATCGCCTAAACCAACAAGTGTTGCATCATTATTGACCACAATACCAGCATTTTGTAATCCGATAAAGGTAATGAATAAGCCAATCCCAGCACCAACTGCGTGTTTTAAATCAACTGGAATGGCGTTAATAATTTTTTCTCGCAGGCCAGTGAGCGTTAATAAGAAGAAAAATACACCTGAGATAAGCACTGCGCCAAGGGCATGCTGCCAAGGAATCCCGCTTCCTAATACAACTGTATAAGCAAAGAACGCATTCAAGCCCATTCCTGGGGCTAGTGCCAATGGATACTTTCCGAGAAGTCCCATGACAATCGAACCTAGTGCTGATGCAAGAGCTGTCGCCACAAATACGGCACCATAATCCATTCGTAAGGCATCAGGATAATCCTTTATCGATGCTAATGATAATGTTAAAGGGTTAACAACTAGTATATAAGCCATCGCTAAGAATGTGGTCAGTCCACCAATAAACTCGCGGCGATAATTTGTACCGTGTTTCTCAAACTCAAAATACTTTTGCATTTCTTTTCCCCCTAAAATCTTTTCTTTATTATGCAAAAAAAGCTCCGGCATATTCTACCGGAGCGTGACTTTAGGCATGTGCAATAATAGAGGAAAAGGAAACTTGCCTCTTTATTAATGACACTGCCGCGTAGTCAAGCCATTTACGGTGGCTCGGTAGAAACTTTTGGGCCATATCCCCAAGATTATACGATGCAATTATTATATTCTCTTAACTCGTTTTTTATTTTAGCAGGAAAAAAACATCTTGTAAACAAAAAATACGAACGATTTTAAAATTAAAATTAAAATCGTTCGTGAATATTTCACTCCTAAAATAAATAAGAACCGGTACTATAGTCCCGGTTCTTTCTCTATCGCTTCTCTTATTCCCACTCAATCGTTGCTGGCGGCTTGCTGGTAATGTCGTACACTACCCGGTTCACATGCGCTACTTCGTTAACAATACGCGTTGAAATGACTTCAAGGACATCCCACGGAATTCTTGCCCAATCGGATGTCATCCCGTCAATCGAGGTAACCGCTCGGATACCGATGGTATAATCGTAAGTTCTAGCATCACCCATTACCCCGACACTGCGAATGTCTGGAAGTACAGTGAAATACTGCCATATTTCTCGGTCAAGCCCAGCCTTTTTAATTTCCTCACGAAGGATCCAATCCGAGTCCCGAACGATTTCAAGTTTATCCTCTGAAATAGCCCCTAAGACACGAATCCCTAGACCTGGGCCAGGGAAAGGCTGTCTCCAGACGATATCATCCGGAATGCCAAGCTCTGTTCCAAGCGCACGGACTTCATCTTTAAACAAGGTGCTCAATGGTTCAATTAATGTAAACTGCATATCTTCTGGCAGGCCGCCTACATTGTGATGTGATTTTATCGTCTGCGCGGTAGCTGTACCACTTTCTATGATATCGGTATAAAGCGTTCCTTGAGCTAAAAACTCGATGCCCTTAAGCTTTGTTGCTTCATCATCAAATACATAGATAAACTCATTGCCGATGATTTTCCGTTTCTTCTCTGGGTCAGAAACGCCTTCCAACTTCGATAGGAAACGTTCTTTAGCATCGACCTTGATTACATTCATATGGAAGCCTTCAGAGAAAGTCTTCATCACACTTTCTGCTTCATTTTTACGGAGAAGACCATGGTCCACAAAAATACAAGTTAGTTGGTCACCAATTGCTTTATGAATTAACACGGCAACAACGGAAGAGTCAACCCCGCCACTTAAGGCACAAAGCACCTTTTTATCGCCAACCTGTTCGCGAATCTTCGCCATCTCGATTTCAATGTAGTTCCCCATTGACCAATCGCCGCTGCTTTTACAAACGTTAAAAACAAAATTTCTAAGCAATTCATTCCCATAAACAGAATGACGTACTTCCGGATGAAACTGAACAGCGTATAGCTTTCGCTCTTCATTACTCATTGCGGAAATCGGGCATGTAGGGTTCGTGCCGTCAACAGTGAAACCTGCAGGGGCTTCTACCACAAGGTCGCCATGGCTCATCCACACGGTTTGCTCTTTAGGCAGGCCGCTAAATAGCGCTGATTCATGCTGCACCGTCATAGTTGCTTTTCCGTATTCACGCTGGTTTGCTTTTTCAACCTTCCCATTGAAATGGACAGTCATTAATTGCATCCCGTAACAAATTCCGAGAATAGGCAGACCCATTTCAAATATTTCTTCATCACAACGGAAGGAATTTTCATCGTACACACTGTTTGGTCCGCCGGAAAAAATAATCCCAGTTGGGTTCAATTTGCGAATTTCTTCAGCTGTAATCGTATGCGGATGCAGTTCACTGTATACCCCGAACTCGCGAATTCTGCGAGTAATTAGCTGGTTATATTGACTCCCAAAATCTAATACAATAATCATTTCATGCTTTCCTTGCAAAGCATCCACCCCAATTTTCTCAAGATATAGTTATTATTAACCTTAACAACAAATGATATAAAAAAAACTAGAATTCTCCCCCCATTAAATATCAGGAAGGCAGAATTCTAGTCTCCTCGAAAAAAAAGCTCACAGAAAAATTCCGCCTTCATAGTCAGGTCATTTAACGGTGACCCGGTAGAGACTCTCGATCCGTATTATCGAGGATATATGAAGAAAACGTACATATTTTGAAAAACGCACACCCATTTAGCGAAGTCCGCTAATAGCTTGCGCTAGACATTGAATAGTACATATTGTAACAATAGGTCGTTTTTCTGGTCAAGCAATTGTTTTTTTGATTAAATTTTCCCACAATTCATGCGATTCTTCCCAAGTTCCCTTCGGCAGGTTTTGATGATACACATAATTTTCATAAATAGCTGTCAATCGCGACATCTCTCTCGTCGAAAAGAACGAATCAATATAACGGGCATAGTTCCTCAGTGTTTGGTTCTCCTTCCGCTTTAAACCGTAGCGATCGAACTGTTCTAATAAAGCCAGGTAGGCAGCCCCGAAACTTTCGTCCCTTTTCTTGAACCGATAAACCGCTAACAGCAAGTACGGAACCCACTTCCCACGGACCCGATAAAGAATCGTAGATACTCCTGCTAAGAGTATGAATATAAGAACCATCCGCATCCAATTATTTTTCAAAAACAATTTTGAATCAGTCCATATTCTTTTGATATCAGAGAATTGATTCGAATCATTTGACGCCTTCGTATCATCAAGATTTTCCTGCTGAGGCTTTTTCACAGTTGGTGTGCTGGTTTGCGGATTAGATGATGATGTCGCTGCTGATTCATAATTGATGATGATTTCATTTGAAAAGCCCTTTGTTGGCTCAAATGGGACCCAGCCTTGATTTGGAAAAAAGACCTCCACCCAGGAGTGGGCATTATTATTTGTTACTTCATAAACCTGTACCCCTGAAGCCTCATCACTATATTGGAGAAAATCTCCACCCGTAAACCCTTTGACCCAGCGAGTGGGAATCCCCAGTGTTCGAAGCATAACTGCCATGGATGAGGAGAAATTATCACAATAACCCCTTTTTGTATCAAATAAAAACTGATCGACATAATCATCGTTGGTGTCAGGCACCGCAACATTTTTTTGGTCGTATGTGAATTCCGCTTTTCCAAAATAACTCTCCACTGCCTTCGCTTTATCGAACCAATTCGATTTTGAGGCAGTAATTTCTTCTGCTAACTCTTTAACTCTTGGTGGCAGCTCCTCAGGCAGTCGGGTATACTTTTCATAAAATTCAGGGTTGATGCTTGTCGGATCAAAACTAGTTGTTTGGACTAAATCCTTTGCTTTATATTTGGGCGTTTCAAATTCAACTGTAAAGGCGCGAGGTACAACAGGAGCTTTGTTATGATTGTAAAAGCTGATTCTCTCATTCGTTGTATCGACCTCAAAGTCATTTCCAGCTGCATCAAGCGGCAGAATTTTTAACACTTTATTAATACCGGCAGGATACATAAGATAGTTATAATTATAGCCTACATGGGTTAATACACGGGCAGTTTCCTTAATGGTCTCCACTGTTTTAGGCAATGAATAAACAGGGACCAAGTCTTCCTGACGGAAGGAAATAGGCGTTGTCCCAGATGTTAGCCAGCCTTTTCCTGTGTACACATCCTTTGTTTCCATCTTCCAATAACTTTTTCCGTTCGCTTCATAGTTAAAAACCGGGTTGTTGTCCCCTATAAATGGACCGCCTAATGCCGAATCATTCGTTCCGTAGCCAATTCGATGCACACCACTAAGATTGCGTTCTGGAACTTTATCGTTATTAGCTGTTAAATAGGAAACAGGATCGGGCCATATCGGTTCAGCTTTTGGTGCTGCTATTCCAAGAAAAACACTAAATGCAATCATTCCTGCCAGCGGCACCATCCACCTTCGAAAGAAAGCTGGCTCGGTGTTTACATTCTCCCTCTGGATAATCCGGTAAAACGTCAGCATCCCCATCACCGCGAAACCGGCCACCACTGTTCTGACAATTGCCGCTTTTGCGCTATAAGGGGTAAACGTATCCAAAACGGTAATATAAATCAATGTCATAAAATAAAAGATAAATATTCGCTTCCGGTTTAAGAGCCAATAATTAATTAAATAGACCATTATCCAAAGCAGGACAAAGAATAATAGTGTCCGGAACTCATTGGATAAGTCGCTCCAGTCCCTTGCAGCGATCAAGCCAATATTATCGATCACATCCGTTAATAAGGACTTCACCCAGCCAAACTGAAAGAACCTTTCATCATAGTGGATGCGGTTGATAGAATATAAGATAAATATCATTTTAATCAGATATTGCCAAATCCATTTTAGATGTAAAAAAGAGAGGCCACACGAAATAATCAGGAACATAATAAATGTTTCAATATGTTCCGTTTCCGTTAATTGTTCAACTGGACGAAGCCACTCCCATAATAATAGAAAACCAAACGTATATAACAGAAACGACGGATAATCCCTTTTAATCAAAAAAAGTTCACCTCCGAAAAGGCTGCCTTGTGTTCGCCTTCATGAACCATAACAATCCGCACCCCTCGTGCATTGGCCATTGCAATAAGTGATCTTTCGTTTTCTGTTGGGGATACTTTCTCCCCCTTTATTAGAAAAAGCGTAATGGTTCCTCCTTTTCGTTGTCCAAGGAAACTTGCTTTTTCAATCAAGGGTTTAGTTATCTGTGCAGTGACAAGCATCAACGAAACCGTTTGTTGGATAAAAAGACCATCTGTATCTAACACCTTTTCAAAAGGTGAGATACATTTCGCTTCTATTTTTGCTAAATGATAAAAGAGTTGCTGGAGATGGTGTTCTCCGCCTCGGATCGGGAACGATGCTCGATCGCTGCTGATTGTTAAAAGACCAGTCTGGGCTCCTTTTTTCAAAATAGCCCTCAGTAATGAGGCCGTAAAGGATACCAAAGGCTCAAAATGGTTATCTGGTACACAGTCCATGACGACAAAGACATCATGTGATTGCCGCTGCTCAAATTCCTTTGTCATTAGTACGTTTCGTTTCGCAGAGGCTTTCCAGTTAATCCACGAAAATCTGTCACCCGGCTGGTAGTCCCTTACTCCCGTAGCCATTGAAGTATCGCGCTGCACACGTTCCCTTGATGCGGTCAAACCTTGATCATACTGATTTTCAAATTGTCGATATAATAGATCTGAATAAGCTGGATAGACAATAATTTTGCTCTCTGAAGTTACCCTTTTTTCTTTTTCGAATAATCCAAGCGGATCACCGATCCTTAAGGTAAAGTACTGAAAAAAATGTTCACCGCGCGGCAGCTCTTCAATGATATATTCATAAGAAAATTCCTTTTTCAATCCCGGTAAAAGAAGTGCCTTTGGTTTCTTTTGCTGATTGGCAAATTTCAAGGAATCATCTAAGTTGTCCTCGACAAGTAAATAAAATAACGGAAAGGATTTTGATCTTTTTACTGTAACTGCCACCCTTAAAGGTTCCCCCGCGTTGTAATCTAATTTTTGCAATGTTCTTGTGACTTCAAGTTCATTTAAGGAGTAGAAGGCTATGGCCACACAATAGATCGCAAAGGGTAAAAAGCTATAAAATAAAAACCAGCTGACAAAACCCCCTTGGAACATCGCGTAAGAAAAGGTTAATAGAATCAAAAAAAGTAACAGGATAAACTTCCACACTTTTTTGATTGGAATCCAGAGCTTTTTCATTCTATTTCACTAACCTTTGGACCGGTACAGGAACTCTTGCAACCACCCGGTTGACTATTTCTTCAGCAGTAATCCCTTCAAACTTTGCCTCTGATTTTAAAATGATCCGATGGGATAAGACAAAACGGGCCAAATATTGAATGTCATCAGGCAGGACATAATCACGTCCAAACATATACGCATAGGCCTGCGCTGCTTTCATTAAGGCAATTGAACCCCTTGGGCTTGCCCCAAGGTAGACGCTGCCGTGGCCTCTTGTGCGATTGACAATGTCGACAATGTAACGCTTAATCGTATCATCGACGAAGACATCTTTAATTTCTTTTTGTAAATCGCGGAGGCCTTCAAGGTCAATCACTGGCGTTAAATCCTCAATCGGCGGAACCCTTTGTGCTCGGTTCAACACTTCCATTTCCTCTTGTAAGTCCGGGTAACCCATTCTCATTTTTAATAAAAAACGGTCAAGTTGTGCCTCAGGAAGCGGGTATGTCCCTTCATATTCGATGGGGTTTTGCGTTGCCATAACGAAAAATGGCTTGTTCAGTTGATGGGTTATTCCATCAATCGTTACACTCGCTTCCTCCATCCCTTCTAAGAGTGCCGACTGTGTCTTCGGGGATGTCCGGTTAATTTCATCGGCAAGAATGATGTTCCCCATTAACGGACCGGGACGAAATTGAAATTCCATTTCTTTTGGATTATATATGGAGACTCCGGTTACATCGGATGGCAATAAATCGGGTGTGAATTGAATTCTGCGGAAGTTGGCATTCACAGACTTTGCCAGGGCACGGACCATCATTGTTTTCCCGACACCCGGTACGTCTTCTAACAAGACGTGGCCGCCAGCTAACAGGGCAACCAGACTAAGTTCGGCAACGTCCCTTTTTCCAATCATAACCTTTTCAATGTTTACTAGTATTTTTTCGATCACGGGATTCATTTGTTCAAGAGACAAGGTGACACCTCCTAGGATGGTTACTATCTATTTGGGCATTCATCTAAGTATTCTATATACTCCTAAAATATTCCTTTATTAATAGATTCACAATATACAAAACTAGGTAAATATTAGAGAATGGTAGATTGGGGAATGTTTAGGGAAGAATGAATAAAAGAAGCCTACTCCTATAAAAAGAGTAGACTTTGAATCCTTGAATGCTGGTTTAGAAATATGTTAAATGAATCTCTGCTTGACTTCTCCGCATGTCCACCCATGGGTTAATTACACCCCAATCAAATTCTATTTGATTTTTAATTCCCAATTGTTCACCCAATAATGTAATTAACCATTTTCTATGTCTTTTAGCGATAGTCATACCGTCTTCTTCAATTTCCGAATAAGCTCTAAGGATAACTTTACTTATTCTTTCATCAGCAAATACTAGTTGGATAAGAAATGATTCTGAATATATAGATTGTGGAGATAAAAAATACACAAAGCTAGTGGGATTTCCTTCTCTAATCTTAATATTCAAATTTTTATTTCTAAAAATATCCAAAGTAGTCAGGCTTTTGATAGTAATCCCACCAACCTCTAGTGTTCCTGCCATTAATTTATCCATTATCTTGTTCATCATCCCTCTGTATTTACCATATATTCCTGACTTCAATATTACATTCATCTCTATCTTGATAGTCCAACATTTCCAAAATTTCTTTGTAAAAGTATTTACATGCCTCTTCTTCAGAATTAAATTTTTTCAATTGTGATATTACTCCCCGCTCGCTATAATATACTTCCCACTTACCATCTTCGTTATTGAGGCACAATGCTTCATTTGGAAGTCCTCCTTTTAAGCTATATACATCCTTTGGTATATTTGAGTTTATTAGCAATAGATTTAATTCATTTTTATTCATAGTTTTAATTAGACCTTCTCTCGCTAACACATAAAAGAGTTATTTATTTAATCTTTCATGTATGCCTACTAGTTTATATAGTTCATCAAAAGCTGTATTTTCATCTGCTGCTTTAAAAATAATCGATTTAAAGCCTCTCTCATCGGTTTCATATACTTTCCAAATTCTGTCCTCACCGTCATAATAACATCCTAGGACAAAGGAGGCTTCTGTAATACCATCCGTTTCAATCTGATATGCACCAATATTAGTATTTTCATTTGAAATCTTATTTAAAAATTCATTTTTTGTCATAATTACTTCACTCTCCAGAAGCCATTCCCTTAATTCAGGATTCCTTAATTATTTTGTCTCTTAACTTCCGTAATGGATTTTTTAATACGCTAAATTACCTTTTTTAAGCTCTGCAGTTTCTAAATTTATAAAAAAATTCATTCTTCCTCTTCCAAAATTATCAACATGATTTTAATTCCCTTCACATACCACTACTGGGTTAAAATATGAGTGGCTTTCTGACTTCAAATAACTGTACATCTTCTTTTGGCACCCATTTTTTATAATAATATTTATCAGTTCTATCTAAACCTAAGGTATTAGCTATTTTAGAATCGGAAGTACCAACCAGAAATTGATTTTCATTTTCCTTATGCACATTTATCTCTACATTCTTATATTTTCCATACGTTTTAACATTAAAAGCGTTCTTAAGATCTTTTACATTAATAATCTTAAAAAATATATTGGAAAAATTATCCTTACCAAATCCTTCTTTAATAGATTGAGGATCATTTGTTACTAAATTAAAAGTGTCATCACCATTATCGTATATTTCATATTCGAAATTATTAATTATTTCATAGTCACCAGACTTAAGCATAATTCCACCTCTTATAAAAGCTTTATATTTTTTATTTTTAATAATAGCAACTCCTCTATTCATATTTGTCCAACCTTCTGAGCTTTTCTCGATTCATCCCTTCATTCAAATCCACTTATTCATACTTCTCGTTATCTATTACGTATGACTCCTCCAATGTCACTTCTTTTCTAGTAGTTGTTTTCCTCAAATAATTCTCTTTAACATAAATAAGTTGATAATCATCATTCGGGCCAAGTCTTTTCGTAAAAAGATCTCTATCTTGATAGTCCAGATTACATTCTCTTCCTATATTAGGATCGACTGTAACAATTTCTATCTCTTTACTATCCTTGAAATGACCAACAACAAAGAATTCATAATTTTTATATTGGGCCATAAAATACTCACGAAATAACTCTGTTACATCTTCCTTATTTACTTCTCTTACATATAAATCTTTAGTATATGCCGACTTTATCGCTTTAAAGTCTATTTTTTTTCGGTGTGAAAATAATTCAATTTTTCTTATTTGCCCTGCAACTCTATTAATACAAGCTTTATATTTTTTATTTTTATATACAGCAACTTCCCTATTCACGATACGATACCATCTCAGTTCTTAATTGTTATTAAAAAATACTCTTTTTCTTAGATTCTCTAAATTATCTAGTTAGAATTATAAAAAGGATTCAAAGCACATTTGACTTTGAATCCTGGAAATAACTTATCTTGATTCTCGCTAAACTATTACGAAAAACCATAGCTTCTTAAAATTTTTTTAAATGCTACTCAGTTTCCTTCTACTTTCTGTAATACTATACATTACATCAAATATTTCTTCTTCTGTTCCTTGTTGAACGATATCCAAATCTTGTCGTTCGCCCACCATATATATTTTCCAAAGACATCCTTCTTTAAAGCATCCTGTTGTAAAAGGTACATTTGAAACCATACCTATAACAATTTTCAATTCATTTAAATTTATGTTTCCTTTTTCAACTCTTTTTTCGTATTCTTCATTTGTCATTTTTAGCCCCTATAAAACAGGAATATTAAATTTACTGAAATAATATTTTTTCCGTTCTCAATCTTTTAATAAAATTGTCAAGCGCATCACTTTCATTATCAAATACAGTTATGGAGCCTTGTACAACACTAGCTCTCTCATCAGTTACATATACTTCCCAATTGTTATTATTACCCATACTTATCCCCACTTCATTTTCTTTTAAGGGATGTTCATTATACCAATTAAAACGTTTTAGCCCTTCATTTTTTATAATTTTCTTTGCTTCTTCATTCGTCATATTATATCCTCCTTAGGATAACTTTAAGGTTAGTAAAATTATAGTTTATAAATTATTAGCCATTACCTGAAAAATGGATACCTTAAATTATTAGTCACTTAACTTCCTTTAACAGTCCCAACTCTTCTAACCAACCTACAGGTAATGGGAGTTCATTTTGTATTCCTCCACCTGACGACCCAAAACCTTCTGCAATTCCCCCTTGATGTGTAACTACTTTACTGTAATCCCCATTATAATATCTTAATACCTGAGCTTCTATTTTTAATTTCAGTTGAGGATTTTTACACTTAGAAACATAGTCCTCTAGCTTTGAAAAATCACCCGTTACTTCATATTGATGATATTTTGAGAGATCTTCCAAATATGGTAATGATCTTTGGTCATAATTGAATGGTTTACCTTCTAGCACAGGTGAAGTGTATCTGCCATTTGCCGGTCCATATCTATCAAGGATTTCAGCAGGTTTGGGTACATATACTTCTTTAATTGCATTCCCATCGGCATCAAGTACATAACCTCCATTTGGAACCTCAGACCAATTGATTGAACCGTCCTCATTTAAAACTCGCGGATTCTTTGGTATCTGTATATCTTCCGGCCATTCTCCAGTTTTTAAATATACTTCGGCATAGTTTGTTTTAGAGTAACTATCATTATTCTTTAAATATTTATATAAATCTTCATGAGAACACCTAGTTTCTGTTAATAAGGTATCAACAGTTTTAATTCCTTTCTTTGGACTACCCTTACCAATATTAACCCCATCAATCTTACTAAGCACATCTTTAAGCCTGTTCTCCACCGCATTGGAATTCCCTGCAGTGATTTGAACTTTTCCAAAATCACTTGCACTCTCCATTGCCAAGCCCATTCTCCGCGGCGGGGTAATGTTTTTCACCTGTGTAATAGCAGAGTCTACTAATCTCCCTGCTTCCACTGTATCTTTTGCCAGTTTATTTTTCATCACATTGGTTGTATCTATTATTGCCGCTGACGCACCCTTCAAACGTGTGACCGATTGCTGACCAGCGGTTTTAACCATGTTATCAACATGATTGATTTCTTGATGGAAACTCCCTTTAACTCCTGACCGCAATCCTATTCCTCCGATATTCTCTCCAAGATGGGCGAGACGTACCGTGCTTGAGAATTTCGTTAACCCGCTGACACCGGGAACAATATCCAATGGGGCCAATAGTCCGCGGAACCATCTTTCCGATGTCCCAAGCTCCCTGCCTGACACCCAGTCCTTGCCGGAAACAGCGGAACTCAATTCCATCGCACCATAGGCTGCCCCTAAGGCTAGACCCGCCGGAGGACAAATGAGAGTCGCCCCAACAATAACCACTAACGCCCCTATTTGTACCCAAAATTCCTTATCTTCTTGTTGGTCCCGAATGGATTCATACTCAAAGGCCCGCGTATTTAGCGCAGCTTGTTGATATTCTTCTTGCGAGAAATCCTGGTCTCCATTAAGTTCTTTCCAGGCATCGTATTCAAGCTTCATTTGACTTGAGTAGTAAGTATCTCCACTAAACAAGTCATCCAAACTTACTTCAGTTTTAGGTACAACCAATGATTGTGCGGGACCGTAACCCGCATAGACATACTGAGTCTCTGTCGCCCCGACTCGATTAGTCGTCGTATAGTTGGATATCGTTAAATCCCGCATTGTTTGAACAAACTCATCCATATCTTCATAGAACGGCTGATCAATTGTGCGGTCAACAATCTCTCCGACCTTCCCGGTAAAGTTGTGTAAAATCTCGAAGTCTTCAAATAATCCTTGGTACTTGCTTTTTTGACTGGTGTGATGAAATGTTATGACCCCATCACTATCATAGTTCGCGATATCAGACTCAGCATCCTCTAAATTATCACTTAGATCTTTCAGAGTATCAATCATCCCTTTTCCCCAGCGGCCCAGGCCGATTAAGTCACCAATGCCGTCTTTCATCTTTTCCCAGTCTGACGGGATATATTTTACATCCATACAAAAACCCCTTTTTTAGTTCTAGTTTTAGTAGGAAAGGTATTTTATCTAGCTATTTGTTTGTTTTCTCATATTCTTTCATTCTCGCTAATATTTCTAAGTCTTGCACGTTATTATCTTGATTTATATATTTATACTCAAAGTATTTAATTCTTGCAGAAGGACCGAAATCACTATTAGTCCAGTTGGTATAATCAAACTTCACATTTAATTTACCGGATTCATTTACTATCATTGTGACTGAAAACCATGGTTCTTGGTCATTATCAATAAATACCTTTTGAAGTGCATGGGTTAGTTCAAATAATTCATGAAGTGCAGTATTATAGAGTCTCTTATCTACACCATAAAATTTGGGGATAAAATGTGAAAAAACAGCTTTTTCATTATCTGCTTTTGGTGTGAAAAAGAAAAAAACTCCTCCTTCTTTCCCCTTCACTTCTCCATTAAAATAAAAATTACTCCATTCAACCGGAATCATATCATTAATCTGTTGAGCTATTTGTTGATATAATTTATTTAATTTTTGTTCATAGCTCATCATTGTCAACCTCCTGATTTATTGGCAATCTCACGAATCACTGGGTAATCCCCATCAATCTCGTATTCTATCATCAACAAATCATACCCCCAATTTGGCAATGATTTGTTCAGCAATCGCTTGGTCTGTTTGGATCATCGTGTTAAGGATATCTATTATCAATGCAGCAGCACGGGAATAATTGTCGTGTAAATCCATTACTTTCTGGTTAGCTTCCGCATATACCTCCATCGCTTTTTTGGCTTTACCTTCTTGGTAATAGTCGAGGTTTCCCAACTTTTCAATATTGGGAGCAGCGTTGGTCTCTAATTCTGTAATAATGCCTTGTAAAAATTGATATATCGTGGTTATTTCATCAGGATTAATATTAATTAAGCTAGAATTCCCCCCATCAGCTTTAAGCATATGACTTCGCCTCCTTATAAGGGAAATCCATTTCATCAAATAGGACCTTCAAAAACCAATATTGACTAGCATGGTAATATTTTTTATTTACAGTATCAACCATGATTAACTTTTCATGTTTCGTAAAAATCAGCCACTGCTGATAATAGTGCCAATTATATTGATCTTTATGTTCCTCCTTAAGATGGAAGAATTCTAGATTCATAAACATCTCTTCCGGCTCAAAACTCTCAGTCTCACGTCTTTCTTGATTGGATAATTCTTTTTTTAAGAACGCTTTTTCCATTTCAACCGGTTCTCTTACAATCACTGGAAAATGTTGACTTAACATTTTTAGAAGTAATGCTTTAGAGGAGATACGTAACTGATAGGACCCTTGTTTATCCAACTCCACCAGCACAATGACCTCCTCTCTTTCACGTTTACGGAAGGCAAAGAGAAGATTATTGATACGAACGTATTTCTGACTTTGATGATAAAATTCAATGGTTCGGATGACTAGTGCCCCAGATTTTGTTATCTTTCCCTCCGGTGTGATGATTTTCTTCTCAATCAGCCGGTCATGTGCCTCTTTGAAAACCTCTTCGCCTTGTAATTGGTAAACTTCTTTCTCAGGTAAGCCAAAAAGAACAGTTCCGCCAAAAGCTGCCGCTAATAGGTATAATTCAGCCACTGAAAACGTATCAGTTGGTTGTTCGATCATAAATTCTTCACTTCCCTCACTGAGCCGTCTTGAAGGAAATCATCTACGTAACCATCCAGGTTATTTAACGCTTTTGTTTGTTTTGCGACAGCGGACTTCAGATCATGATGATATTTCTGAATGATTTCCAGATAACTTAAAAAGGAATCTCTAGATTTCCCGCTCCATTCAGCTGAATGAAGGTAAGAAATTAGTTGTTCACAAGATTCATAGGTTTGTTCAATCGATTGCTCTAATGCCTTCGCTGCGGCCTTCGCTTCATTTACTCTATCCCCGTCAATTCTAACGCTCCCCACTGATCAATCGCTCCAATCTCTCCTGTAGCTCTTTCAATTCCTTTTCTCTTCTTACTCTTTCCGCTTCCGCCTCTTTAATGGCCAAATTTTTATAATGGACATATCGTTCATATGCCTTATTTTTCGCGGCAGCCAGGGAACTCCGCTTTTCCTGATCTGCCTGAAAACACTGCTTTAACTTTTCCGTTAGTTCTTCCCTGCTCGTTTCGAAATCATTTGAAGGTATTTTTGAATTAGATAGATTCGGAATAGCACCTAGATAGGAACTGTAGGCTTCATTTGCTTCTGATACCTTATGATCGTGTTCCGAAATGGCACTCTTGAGTTTTTCATACAGCTCATAATACTCATCTCTTTTTCTCTCAAAATCACTTTTAAACCAATTAAACACCGATATTCACTTCCTCTCTTTTTAGGTAAGGAAAAGCAATTTTAATCTTTTCTGCTTTACCCTGTTTAATATAGTAGGCTTCATAAGGAAGTAAGTTTTGCTCTTTATAAGGTCGACTCAGGACCTCAAGTATGTTCTGCTCCGTAATTCTTCCAATCAAGATGCCGGTCTTTTGTTTCTTCACCATGGTCGCGATATCATCGTATTGCCTTTCTAATGCGCCATGGACAGCTCCGACAACAAAATGAATGCCTGTGCGAGCTCCCGTGTCCATTAGTTTTACTAGAATCGATTGTTCTGTAAAGGACATCGATTCGATCACGAATGACACATCGGTTATAAAGACAACCATTGGGCGGATCTCCTTCAGAAAATCATTCCTAGTTGCACGGCCATTGGTGGCCATTTGAACTTGACGGAAGGCATCTTCCCTTGTTTCAAATAATTGCTGAAGCTGCTCGATAAACTCCTCCATTGAACCGGCATGGTCGGCATAAAGATTGACATTTTCCTTATACATTCTAAATCTTGACGCAGCATTGTCGATTAGCCCCACATCGATGTGATGATTAACTGAGATACTTGCGATTAGAGTTAGATAAGTTTGTTCCACTGCATCGATTCGATCACTTAAAAGTAAGGTGGTATGATCTTTAACGACACTTAATTCGACAGGTTCGACATTTTCAAAATCTACCGCAAACGGTATGCCGCCTTTGGTTAAAATGGCTTTGGTTTCCGGTTTCTCAATAAAAGCTGTGAAGTCAATGATTTCCGGAACCATTGGGATTGGCAATGGCAGCTCGCCCTTCCAAGCATTCCGCATTGCTTGACTCTCTTCTTGAATATGTTTAATAATCGCTAGCGTATCTTCTCCTTTGACAGGAAGAGCCGTTTGAAACAAGGTTGGCTGATCTAATTTAATTAAACCGCGTCCTGGAACTTCTTCAATCGTTAACTCTGTTCTTCCGACAATATTCCGCGGCTCCATACTATCAATCATAAACAACGAAATTTGATGCTTAATATTTGCCAGAACCGGTGCCCGCATGGCACTTTGCCGCCCTGCACTGATCACCATATGGATTCCTGTACTGACACCTTCCCGTGCAATCTGTGCCGCTATTCTCTCAAAATCGTCCCGATAGGAAGCATCGACGATGGAATCAAATGTATCGATGAGTAATACAATGACGGGGACTTCTTCCCCACTCGCCTGTTCATACATTTGAATATTTGCCACACCATACCTGCTTAATTTTTGTTTTCGCTCTTTTAACTCATTTTGCAGGCGGCGGAAAAGCTTTCCTAGTTTGATTTCCTCATCTACCATAATCGTATCGGCTGTATGCGGCAATTCCCGCAATGGCAGCAAACCATTCGTCCCGAGGTCGATCAAATAGAAATGGACTCTCTCCGGACTGTGCTGTCGAGCGATATCCATGGTTACACTTTGTAAAAAGGTAGACTTCCCATACCCAGGACTCGCAAACACAGCAAGATGGCCATCTTTAGTAAGGTCCAATGTCAGTGGTTTTTGTGCTTGCCTTTCAGGCAGATCTAGAAAACCGAATGTCACTTCTAACGATCTCTTCTTTTGATCCCAAGCTTTTGTATAGTTCACTTTATTTAAATCTGGAAGGAAAATCCGCTCCTCTAATGGCGGAAGCCATGGTCTTTGAAGTTCAGCAATCCTTTTTTCCGTTGCATAGGCTTGAATATAATCAACAACCGCATCCAGTTCTGTTGGAACTTTTTTAATGTCTTTCTTATTTGATAGTCCACTTAAATCATGCGAGAGGATGTCATATTGGCCAAGTTCATTAATGGCGTAAATCGTTGTGTCCAATAAGTCTTGTTCGTTTTTATCAGGAATATAATCAGCCCCGCTCCAGGCACTTTGAAATAGTTCATAAATTTCATTGTTGCCGACCTGTAAATAGGCACGACCAGGAAGTGTGATATTCGCCGCATCCGGCGTTTTCAAGATCTCTGTCGAATCGCTGGCGTTTTGAACTTTGAGTGCCAGCTTGAATTTAGAGTTGGACCATATTTGGTCATCCACCACACCACTCGGTTTTTGTGTAGCCAGAATCAAATGAATCCCAAGGGAACGTCCAATACGGGCTGTCGAAACAAGTTCCTTCATAAATTCGGGCTGCTCAGATTTGAGCTCGGCGAATTCATCTGATATTAAAAATAAATGAGGCATCGGCTCTCTAGCCTCACCTGATTTATACAGTTTTTGATATTGATTGATGTGGTTGATATCATGTTCGCCAAATAACCGCTGGCGCTTTTGTAATTCTGCTTTAATCGATGCAAGAGCCCGCATGGATTGCGTACCGTCCAAATTTGTAATCGTTCCTAATAAATGCGGGAGATTTTTAAATAAATTTGCCATCCCTCCGCCTTTATAATCAATGAGCAGAAAAGAAGCTTCATGCGGATGAAAGTTTACTGCAAGCGAGAGAATATATGACTGAATAATTTCTGATTTTCCAGAGCCAGTCGTCCCAGCCACTAAACCATGTGGTCCATGTGCTTTTTCATGGAGGTTCAAATGGACAAGATCTTCTTTCCCACGCATTCCCAGAGGAACAGCCAGGCTTTTATAGGTTTCATTTTGTGTCCATCGCCCATCAATACCGAGCTCCTCCACTTTCTCTACACCATACATTTCGAGAAAGGTCACGCTTTCTGGAATCGAATTTTTTAAATTTTGCAGGTGATTAAGCGATGCCAATGCCCGTGAAAAATCTTCTTTATGAAAGCCTTCCGAAAATCGATCCGGTGTGAATCGTCGATTGACCAATTCACCTTTCTCAAGGATCATCATTCCGGTTGTGGCATCACGAATATCAATAACCGTTTTCACTTGTTCCGGAAGAGACTGCATGACATCTTGTACGAATACAAGGGAAACACCTAATTCACTCGGGTCTTCATTAAAGTATTCCATCACGGAATGATCCAATATCATTTTTTCATCGGTTATTAACACAACAAAATGAGGAGTGAAATGAATTTTTTCACTTTTATTACTCTTCTCATTGATAGCAAGCTTGCGTCCTTTTAATATCTGATAAAGGGAGTTAAGGACCTGATCACGAGAACGTTCGTGATAAACAAATCCCCTTACGTTTAGTTCTCGTAAACTAGCATGCGGGAGCCAGCGCATCCATTCCCATTTCCCTTTTTCCGCTTCAGGAAAGATCGTGACAAACTGAACATCATGGTAACTGTGAAATAAAGCAGCCTGCATCACCAGCATTTGTAACTGTTCCAGCACAAGCGGACGCTGTCCAATGTACCCAACAGGTCCATTCATTAATGATGTCGCTGCCGGTACATCTTCTAATGTGAGATACTGAGCCCGAAGATTGCGGGCTGCATCCACCAGTTCATCCTTATCAAGGGTAAACTCCTCGATATTGAATTCGACCTCAAAGCTCGAATCAACCCTCCCTAATCCAACACGATACATAAGGAAGTCATGATGCAAGCTGGTTTTTTCATAAATTCGGGGATCAACCTTCATTGCCATCACACGCAATTGCTCCACATCTGGAAAGTGATAATAGAGGGCATGCCGCTGTTCTTCACTAGCTTGATATAATTGCTGTGTTTTCTGTTTCAAGTACTCGCGGTAGCTTATATCCCGCTCTTTTATATCTAGGCGGTATTGCTTCAGACTTTTTAGATAGGATGTGATTGAAAAAATGACCGTTGTTACTGTCATAGCAAGCATAATGATGATATAAAACCCATTCGACAGAAACAATGAGACCATGATCATCGCTGCAATCATCACAAGCGGCGGAACAATCACCCGTGCCAGCTGTTCACTCGGTTTTCCAGGTTTATTAGAGGGTTTAGCAATTTTCCGTTTTTCCTCTGGCTCACGGTATATAATCCTTGGTGAACGATGATAATCAGGGTAATGACTGCCGAAATCATGGTGAACGTCAAATAAACGAACTAATTTCGTTGTTATGATGGAGTCGACTCCTAGAATTTCAAGGTCCTCCTGACCAATCTTCATCATCATCCCGTCAAAAAAAAGCTGGTCTCCTGGTTCTAGCAGCACCACACCCGTTGTCCGAACATAATTGTGGTAAATTTGACCTTCAAAGATTTCAAGTTTAAAAGGATCGCCCAAATGCTCGCGAATCAGCACCAAATCGAGGGCAGCGTTCTCGATTCTTAAATCATCGTAATCATTAGCACCAAAAGTAATACTATAGTTTTCTGTTGTATCGTATACACACCGCTCCGCTTCTTCCTTGATATAAACCTGGATCGGCTCGTCATGAGTGTTTAATGTAAGGCATTCGTTAACCTGCAGCTGCTGATTACCGATTGTGCATGCTGCTCCATCCCACATAATGGACAATCCTGGATTTAAATCGAGAAAGGTAATCGTGTTGGAACGATCATTTCCGACTGTTATTGTTTTTGGTTCATTTATCTTTAAATGGCATTTGTGCAAATGATCTTTATAGCTCAGCAGTAATAATCGTTGTGCCATCTTTCTCTCCCTCAGTTCTGCTGGTTTAGGATGGAGTCCAGACCATATTTATCAGCATATGTATTATATTGTTCTTGATATTTTTGAACCTTCTTTTCACGCTCTGTCCCACTTAAGTCAGGGTCATTTTTCGCCTGTTCGATTTGTTTGATTAGTCCATACATGATTAATTGAGGATCATCAATATACTTGGCAAGGTCGATCGTTCTGGCAAAATCGCCCCGGCCATTGTAAATCCAATACAACAAATAATTAGGATCACTTTTTATACTAATATTTTTCAAGATGACCTCTTTCTGATCTTCCGAAAGCTTCTCAGTTTTAATGAAAGAATAAGCAAGAACATACTTACTAGTATCTGGTAATTCTTCAGGTGTTTGGTCTTCTAAATCATTAATGACGTCCCCATAATCTAAGGATAAGAAATGACGATCTGCTTCGAGGAGATCTTCCTGAAATGGTGTTTTTACAAAACTCAGATAGACGAGCGGCACGGCCAATATAACGGCAAGAGCAATCATAGTAAAAGTTAATTGTTTAAACAGGCGAAATCGTTTTGCAGGTACATGTACCATGGTTTTTTCCAGCTCTATTTTTTCCTTAATGTACTGTTCTTCCAAAAACTTGATTAATGCATCGAAATCATCTAGTTCACCCACTTGACGTTCAAATGGAGTATCCTTGGCATTTTTCAATGAACCAGAATAGAGCTCGTCAAAGGTATACATTTTTGAAAATAAGGCGACGATTAAACATTTATATTGGAGTAATAATTTTTCTTCGTTCAGCTCATGTGGGGGAATCAACTCCCGGATACCGCGAAACACGATAGATGGTAAATGATTATCATCAAAAATCAGATTGTTGGGATGTAAGAAGAAGGTCATGCGCGTGGTTAGGATTTTTTTGAATCGAGCTAGATTGTACAACAGGCGTAGTTTATCTTTCCGGTTTAGCTTTTGTACATCTTCCCATGTGTTAGCCCTTGGGTCGACTTCAAAAGAGAAGGTAAACATATTGTCTCCTTCTTCAACCATTGCGGGTACGAATAAGTCTGAGTCGTTATTGATTAAAGCCAATTGGCGAACATCTTTTACTCGTGTTTGTGATTTCGGCAAGTTCAGCTGCCAGCTATTGTTAAGAATGAGAAACTTGTATGTGATTGACTCCCATTGGATGCTTATTTCATTCATGAGTTCTGACTCCTTCCTGCGAAACAGGCGCCATCTTCAGAAAGATTAGTGCCTGTTTCTATATACTTATAAAACTAGTAAAAGGTCTCCATTGGTTACCGGGTAATCGATAAGCCGATCGTCATCTGCTAATAAGAGATTTTTATTGGAAAGCTTTACTGCAAACAGAGGTGCCATTGTAAGATCAAGATTTAAGGTTTCTGCCAAATTCACCAGCAGTTGATTAATCGGTTGGTGCGCAGGAATTCTTACGTCATACTGCCCTTTGCCCCATCTGCTAAAATCAACGGTCACGTTAACATGTGTTTGACTAGGCATGGTGGCCCCTCCTTTACCCAAGCGTTTTTCTCATCATAGTATAGATCCCGCCGCAGCCAATCACGACCATCCCTAAGAACGTCGTGATTGTTTTTGTGTTCAAAATACCACCTTGTTGATCCTCAGGCTCGTTCTCGGAGGGAGCTGCAGTATATTGAACTGTATAATTACTCGAAAACAGTACCTTTTCAGTATGTTTCAGGGTAATATCGGGCTTACTCGGCGAAACAAAAAGCCCTTGTTGTAAATCTGACGTGGATTGTTCCATTTCTATTTGTTTCGTTTTGAGGGCAGCCTGCGTTTGTTCCTTAAAAAGGTTCGGCGCCAATTTTTCCAATTCCGTTTCTTGATAGTCTTGAGTTTCTAAGTTCTCTCTTTCAACTGCATCTTGGCCAACCCGGTCCGTTTGCAATCGAATTTTCCCGCTATGATCAAGGGTTTCATCCGCCAAAGGCTGGAGTGAAAACATAAAAAGGAATCCTGTAAAAACAGTGATAACACTACAGAGCTTCACTAATTCCTTCATGATTAACCTCCTCGCTTTTAGCCGAACGATTAAAGACAAACAAATGGCCGGCAAGGCTGACAACCATCAGGGCTGCTAAGCCAAAAATAATCCACTTTGTATCAGATGCTCCACTTCCAAACTTCATTAATAACGTCTCAATGTATTGCAACGGTGAGTAGTCTCTTAATGTAGCAGCGGCAGAAAATTGATCAAAGTGACGTCCAAGTGCCTCGGTTAGGAATAAATAGAGGCTCAAAATCACCAAAAGGATAAACATACCTGCCATTTTCAACTGCCGTAATAAATAAGCTGACACCATCAGCAATGTGACCATAATCAACGTGATTAAACCGATCCATTGCAGGGATTTCCATTCACTCATTTGCAGTAAATAGGCTGACAGCAGTCCGATCACGATCCCCTCAACCAGACCAATACTCACAGTCATAATTGTGAGCGGTATATTCTTGCCAACAATTGTTTGTTCTCCCGCAAATGTGACTTCTTGCAGACGTTTTCGCTCATGATTAGAGAGAACATAGGCCGTAAATAAGGCGACAATAAAACAGATCAAGACAACAAAGTAAGGTGTAAAGGTATCACCTGCAGCGATAACCCCAGCATTCTTGGTTTGGACCGGATTTGAAAGAAAGCTTAACAAATCTTCATTTGGCCGCTCACCTATGCGGCTATTGGCTAGCACCCCGGCGAAATTGTCAGCAAAGTTTTGGTCCTCTGCCAATTTAGTTGTTAAATTACTCGAAAGGTTCCCTGCTTGTTGTACTAAAGTCGTTCCACTGGCTTGAATTTCCTTCGCTTGACGATCGATTGCATCGAAGGTTTGATAAACCGAATCAGCGGAAGTTAAATTAGATTTCGACTGGTCCACTAGGGATTGACTTGCAGCAAGCAGCGAGTTAAATTCATTTCCTATCGATAGAACTGCCTGTTGTTCTTCGTCTCCATTCAGCAAAACTTTTGCTTGTTCAGTTTGTAAATTGAGACTTGCTTCGCGCCATGCTCCCAAATCTTTTAACGTCTCAGAAAGGTTTGTATTTAATAGTTCCGCTTGTACTGTTGTTTCGTTAATACGCTCCGACATTTGAGCCGCATCTTGATTGGCATTGTCAACCAGCAGCATATATTCATCTATTTTGCCTTTTACATCTTCTGTCTGTTCCCGTATTTCCTCTGTTATTTGTTCAGCAATATAAGATGCTAACACATCGACAATGTCTTGCTTATTAAATAAATAATATAGTGAATCCCCATCTGCCATATCCGTCAGATTGGTTTGATTCAAATCATTTACTAGGTCCTGACGATTAAATTGATCTATGCCAATGCCAAAGTATAAATTATACAGAGTCAATAACTTATGGAAATCACTGACGGTATCGCTGGAAGCATTGATCAGAACACTTGTCGAATCCCCGGTAAGAGGTGACATCACTTGGCGGGTAATATGGTTATTTAAGATTTCCAATTTCTCAATAATGCTTTTGTTGTCATTGTCACTTGGTTGAGCCAATTCTTGATTTTCTACCGTCTTTTCGTTCGTCGTATCATTCGGACTTTTGCCCATTTCTTCAACTGTTATGGGCTGATTACTTTCATAGGACGATACGGATGGCTCGGTTTTCTTTTTAATTTCAGCTGAAGTTCCCTCTTCCGTTCCTGGCAGTTCTGGATGATCTACATCGGTTATATCCTTCTGATCGAGTTCCCAACTCCATGTAATCGGCTGGAAAACATCAAGGATTGCATCCATGTTTTGAAGTTTCACATCAACTTTTACAGTGAATTGTCCTTCATCTGTTGAAGGCAGTTTAATTTTTTGGTACGGAAGAAATGACTCAGTATAATCCATTTCTTGACTATTTGGTAATGATAATAAAACTCTCTCAATCTCAAATTCATTTGGAATCGATAGAGCAAATTCCTGCCCATTCTTTTTATTTTTCTTCAGGTTTACGGTATCTGTCAGAGTTACCCCCTTTGTCATCAAATCACTTTTGACTTGTTTTACTTTTTCAGACAAAGGAATCCCATTTGCATCACGATTAGGGGTATAACCAAACTCTTGATTGTATTTATTGGTGACAGCTATGACATTTTTTAGCTGGGTGATGGTTTGATCACTTAGGCCTAGGCCGTCTAAATCATTACTATCAAGTGTTGGCAGCAGATCAATTTGCTTTTGTAATGTATCCCGTGCATTTTTATCTGGAGCAGCAAACATATGACTTAAGGAAACATTTTGCTCTTGACCTGAACTATGTTTTATTTCGTTCTTAAGCTTATCGGCAATTAATTGCTCCATATCTGATGCCAATTTGTCCGACAGCTCTGCATTCATTTGATCCATTTTATCCTTCGTGTCCTTCAGGTACGCTTGAAGGGCGGCTGATTCGGTTAAAATAGTCGCCGACTGATTACCATTCTGGTGGAACTGGTCATTGATAGCCTTATTAGCTGACGTTAAATAATCTAATTGCTGCATGACATCGCCATGATTTATTTCACGATCTAACATGTTAAGCTGGCCAGAGAAACCCTTTGTTAAAAGACCATTTGCCACTTTCAGTTTTGTAAAATCCACTAAGCTGGATTGGTAGGTATGGCTTGCGGTTACATCCTCACTCAGGCTAGTTTCAAACCCCTTTAATAGGTCCTGTAAGCCGGTAAAGCTCTCTCTCGATATCTTTGTGTTACTCTCAACAGCTCCAAACTGAGCGGTGTAACCGGACATGGGACGATGGATCGATTGATTATAGAAGTTCGTATATACTTGCTCCTTGTTTACCAATGTACCAATATTGTCCTGAGCATCATGTAAATTGCCAATGACACTAGCAAAATAGACATCAATAATTTGGCGATTAAAATCTCCTAAGATAGCACTCGCCGTTTTCTCGGCTTTTGCTTTTATATTGCTGTTATCAGAAGCATTAATTTTGTAGTTCAATACCACCTGTTCTGGTGATTTCGAATCAATTGATAATGCCTTTTCTGTAAAATCATTCGGAATAACAATCATCATGTTGTAGACATTCCGCGCAAGGCCGCTTTCAGCCACTCCACGGCTGACAACATACCAGTCATGTGTATCATCTTTCTCAATATTCTTGATAAATTCAGCACCGAATTCATAGTTCTTATCATTAAAACTTGCACCTTGATCTTCATTAACCAATGCTACGGTCATTTTCTGCTCATCTGTGTTGGCTTTGCTATTTGAAGCTTGATTCAATGCCAGATAAGAGATGCCTGAAGATAGCGCAAGGATCAGCACTAGAAATAACAAGACACCCCGCTCAACCCTTTTCATCCACTCAACCCCTGAAATTTTTAGTATGTAATAAAGAAATGATTTCTATTTTTATATAAAAACATTTTAATATGTTGGGAGACTTTTTTAGTTGCCTGCTAGCTGCAAACAAAGAATAAAAGCCACACAACAATTGTCGCGTGGCTTTTGGTTTTTTGGGATCATAGCCCCGAATGACATTCCACTTATCTAATGCTCATCTTTCATTTGTCAGGTAAATGAATTAATTAAGCCCAAAATTCTGCGATAATTGCTCATCTTGTTGAGCAACTGCATCTGCCGTCTTGTACAATTGTGTATTAATTTCCTGCATTAATTGAGCAAAATTTTGTACTTTTGGCTTCAACTGGTTAAACTGATCGTCAAATCTTTGGAAGGCACGGCCTTCCCATTCACCACGAAGTTCATTTTGTAAATTAGTTAAGTCCCTTAAAATTTGCTCAATTTGTTGTGAACTTTGCCCATAGCGAGTCGCTTTAGCTTTTAACTCCGCTGGGGTCATACGAATTTGTCCAGCCACTTGTTCTCCATCTCCTCTGCCTATAGTTTGCCATGGAATTAATTAATCACGAATTCCAGACAATAACACTACGTTGGAAGTAAATTCCTATCTATTTATTTAACATAGGATCTGGGAACATTCAAACCCCTCTGGAAATGAGTGGGATTTCGTCTAGTACTTTCCTTCTAATTTCCATTGAAACTGGGAATTTTCAGCCGGAGGATAAGGGGGATATGATTCTTTCTTAGTAAGACAAAGGGTTGGTTTTTTGACTATATATAAGGAAATGTTAAAAATCGTAGCACTATTTACCTGTTTTTCCGAGTTAGAATGGGTTCCTTGCACAGTTCTAAATACACAAACTTTACTTGACAAGACGATGTGATAAGTAGCTATGTTGATACGAAGAAATGAAAAAAGAGGCTTCTCATAATTACCATTATTAAATCATCTCGCTATTAACCTTATTGATTCGTGGGAACCAAAGGCCAAAGGCTTGGCAGTAAATTTTAATACTAAAAAACCACTCCTAAATTTTATTAGGAAGTGGTTTTTTAGAGAAGAAAATAGTGGCATTTTGTCGCTATATACTCAGAATTTGTAGATATTTCCCGGGAATTTGTTGAAATTTGGAGGAATGTCCGTATCGCGTACCGCTATAAGCGCATTAATGTCGGATTGAAGAACGATACACCAACAACCTCTATTAAAAACTCATATTTAATTCGTTATATCGCCCGGCGATACGATACAGGTAAGCAAAAAAAACTAAAACATGCACCTTATTTTCGGAATATGGAGAAAAGCCTCTCCCATTTTTCCTTAGGTTTTTGTATCGCTTCTTCTAAACGCTTATTAAAATCATTTTGTGAACGCCATTCTTTTTCCAGTTCGTCCCGCATATTTTGAATTTCTTTTTGTAAAAATTCACTTTTTTGTATTTCTTGCTGCAGCAAAGATTCATAATGGTTATTTTGTTGTTCCGTTAATTTTTCAATTTTCGCATGAGTTTTTTGCGCTGAATTAGCAATACTGGAACTTATAACATGGTGATCTTGCTGGAGTCGGGAAACCGTTAGTTTAAGCTGAGACATATCGTTTGTCAGTTGGACATTCATTTCACGCGTGGCGGCAAGTTCATTGACTAAAACCTTTAAAATCTCTTTTAATTGATTAGGGTCTTGGGGTAAATTTTCATATGTATCGGGTACCGCAATTTCCGTTTCATTGAAATCTACTAATCTTTCCTTTTGTTGATACGCAAGGTCTTTAGCTGTATCGTCTAGGGGCTTATCCGTATCGCGTAGCGCTATAAGCGCTCCGATATCAGATTGAACAAAGATACGCCGATCGCCATCTTTTAAAAACTCATATCCATTCCGTTCTAAGATTTGGCCATACTTTCGAACAGTTGGTGTTGCAATCCCAACTTCTTCTGCCACTTCCTTGGATGAGAAAGCTCGTTCATTCGATTGTATATCACGTCGCATATCGGACCTCCTTTTCTATTAAATATGAAGGTTTATTGATTCATTTGCAAGATATATCGCCCAGCGATACGAAACAAAATAAGAACAGATCAGCCCTTTTTTGATGCTATCTCGAAAACATCAAATTAAAAGCGCTCCAAATGAACGCTTTTTTCTACTCAATATCGAAATTCTCCTGTATAAATTCCATTTCCTCTTCAGGTGAGGCTATGCCATTAGCCTTTCCAACCGTGCCACCCTGCAGCGACCAAATGGCATTGTGGTTAATAACGACATGATCAAAATTGCCTTTATCCCAAGATCTTAATATATTTAAATATAAATCAGCATTTCCATATTTTTTCTTATTTACTTCCACCACTTGTAATAATCTTTTAACCCGTTCAGGCGTTAATGGCAAAGCACCCCATTTTTTTTCGCTAATACCTTTTGATGTGACATATTATGTATGGCTTGCTGAACAGATTTTTCACTCATGCTAAACGGAAATTCACGATCAACCTTATTATTTTGTTCATTTACTTGGACCACTTTTTCGCCACTAGGAGCAGTTCCCACCCTAACAGTGACATTTTCCTTATCAAGATATAAATAACCCCCAATTAATACCCCCGCGAGTACTACTGGGATCCATATTTTTTTATGTATTTTTTTCATAGTTTCTCCTGTTCCTCTAATGTGAAGGTCTGGAACATTGCTCCGTCCCTCCAAGATAGGCTTAAACTATAATAATTCAACATTTTCTCTTTACTTTCCTTTAAAACCTTTTAAAAAGTCTCAATTACCGAATAAGCTTGGCGAACATCTTCAGGGGAAAAGGGAGCAATAACTTCAAACCCTTACCTATCTGTATGAAGAAGGAATGTCTCTAGGGGGTTATTAGAAGTTTGAGATTTTCAAGTATTGTACTATGATAAATTTAATTCCATTATTTGAGTTGGCAAGTGTAAGGGACAGTGACCCTTACTCTTACACAATTTAGAATTACCTAAGGAGTGGTAGAAATGGCACGTGTTTTATTTATTAATGCCGGATCAGAAGGACATATCAATCCAACTATTGGAGTTGTGCACGAGCTTATTTCGCGTGGCGAAGAGGTAGTCTACTTTACGATAGAAGCTTTTCGAGAGCGAATTGAGGAAACGGGAGCAATTGTACGAACATTAGACGATCAAAAATTTTTAAAAGCCTTTATCTCGGGTGGAAGAAATTATTTACTTGAAAGAATTAACGGTCTTTTACTTACGGCAGATATTGTCATACCTAGCGTGCTTGAACAGATTGCAGGAGAACATTTTGATTACATCATCCATGATTCCATGTTTGGTTGTGGACGTATACTTGCCCAAATCCTTAAACTTCCGGCAATCAATTCTTGTACTTCCTTTGCTCAGACAAAGGAATCATTCGATCAAATGTTGGAACAGCTTTCTAAAATCATTCCTACAGAAGTGGGTAAAGAAATAAACGATGAATATCTAGGCCTGACGGCAAAGGTGAAGGAAAAATATGATGTCGAGATCCATTCTCCTTACGAAGTTTTTTGTAATCCTGCCCCACTTACCATCGTTTACACTACTAGGGAGTTTCAACCTTTTGGAGAATCATTTGACCAAACTTACAAATTTATAGGTCCATCCATCTCTACACGATTAATTCAAGAAAACTTTGACCTTACAGCAATCGAGGGAAAAAGACCAATTTATATTTCACTGGGTACTGTCTTTAACCAAGCCATTGATTTTTATAAGCTTTGTTTCGAAGCATTTGGAAATAGCAATCACACGGTTGTCATGTCGATTGGGGAAAAAGTACAAATTTCTGATTTAGGGGAGATCCCTAAAAACTTTATTGTAAAAAATTATGTTCCACAAACTGAGGTACTGAAATACACTAAATTATTTATCACACATGGTGGAATGAACAGTACCCATGAAGGTCTCTATTACGGGGTTCCGCTCATTGTCATCCCACAAAGCGCGGATCAACCGATCATTGCCGGGCAAGTTGCCAATATCGGAGCCGGTATTAAATTACAAATGCATGGCTTGACTGCAAATCAACTACGTGAAGCCGCAGAACATGTGTTAAACAACCCATCTATCCATAAAGCTGTTTCAAATATAAGGGAATCCTTTCAAAAATCGGGTGGATATCACCAAGCTGTTGATGAGATTTTTGAATTTAAAAGTCAATATGATATCTAAATATATAAAAATTTCTCTGCTGCCATTATTGGTGGCTTTTTTTAGTGGTTACGGGGCTTCCTAAAAAAAGACTACCTCCTAGTCTTTAGGAAGTAGTCTTAACTTTAGAAAATGATAATATGGACTTAAGTTTTAATAAGAAAACAATACATTCTTTTCTATAAGTGTTTTTTCAAGTCTTTTCAACTTTTTAATCGACTCTTCTGATGACCGTTTACCAATTTCAATTACCAATGCATCTAACAATGCAATAATAGGTATTACTGAAAATTGTTCTTCACTAACTTCTACTTTCAACGTTACAGACGCATATGAAATAATTGGGCATGAGATATGGTCTGTTATCAATATAATGCTATGGCCTAGTTCATAAGCCAGCTTAACGGCTTCGATAATTCGATTAGTGTATGGTTCAAATGAAAAAACCACTAAAATTTCATCCTTTTCAAATTGCAAAATCCTGTCATAAAATTGACTAAACCGATGTAAAATATCACCAAATTATCATAGGTGATACACCAAGGGGTCAGGTATGGAATCGATATTGTCTAAAATTAACATCATTGGCATCCTTGTTTAAAATAGTCAAGGAGAAATAGATTATCAACATTAACTTCAATCAATCCATTTATATATATACATAAACTTCTTCCAATAAGGCACCAGTTCCCTCAAAATATGGAACTAACCAAACGTTTGATTAAAACTGGTATCAGCCTTGGTAAATCAACGTTTTTCTCTGTAATTGTATAAAATATTTGTCGATAACTGGGCAGCTAAGCCTTCCATTCACCTTATTTCCCTTTAAATATACACCCTTCGACCAACTGCAAACTAATCAAACATTTAATTAAATTGGCTGAATAGCCCTCCCTCTCAACCTTTTACTCCCAAATCTGTAAAAGAGATTGTTGTATTTACACTACTCCAAAAAACTAACCAAACGTTTGATTAGTTAACCACGACTCCATATAAGTAAAGAGTTTCAGCCTTTTAATAAAAAAATCTTTGTCGACGCAGTTCTATTTTTCCTATATAAAAAATAAAAAACAAGTCGATATTTAGATTTCCTTAGGTAAACTCTCATGCTTCGACACGTTTCCTGATCATTCCTTACTAACCAAACGTTTGATTAGTTGCGGGAAAAACCCTTTTAACAAAAGGACTTTTCCCCGGGAAATGAAGAAAAGAATGTCGAAATCCGCCCGACAAAACAAAAGGCACAAGCGCCCGTTTAGCGGCGTATGGACTGGAGCGCTCCAACAGAGATAAAGGAAACACAGAGAGCGAAGTACACCGGGCGCTGGAGCTGGATTCAGAGACCTATTTTAATGTTATCAACAATGAATTATTTTATATTTTCCTATACAACCAAAAAAACACTCCCTAATTTTTATAGGAAGTGGTTTTTGCTATTAATATAAATTATTTACATGACTGCTTCACAGAATGGAGGAAAATAGCCATAACTATTTCCTCAATGGCTAACGCCTTACATCATGCCGCCCATTCATTTTGTCATATAATATGGACAAATACTCTAAAAAAAATCGGCCTTTAACGCGGTTTTTCCAGTTTACTAATAATATTTTCTATTAAAAATAAAATGTCAGGAGGACAAATAACTTATGCAAAAGCTCCTCCTGATTGCTGTAGGAGCTTAATATATGTACTTTGAATCGAGTTCTTTCAATAACTGATGATACTCTGGATCATTGTCTGGATGTGATATTGAAAACGTCTTTGCTGAAACGATAAATCCCATTGGTACCTTAAACCCTAGAATATTCAATGCTTCATGAGTTCCGTGAGGTCCGGTCCCATCATAACCGCACGTACACCCTGTTAGATGTAATTGATTTCTATAACTGTCAGTAAGTATTAAATATTGATTATAGCCACAGGAATAAACCATTTTTAAGTACTTTTAGGTTTATCCCAAATTATTGTCATGTTTTGGTTTTTCTTTAATAGCTTTTTTACAGGTGGAATGGACGTAACTAACAGTTCCTATTGAATCTGTTCAGAAATATGACTTAATGCTTCTCCAGCTTCGTTTACATGAATGTTGACTGTTGATAGATCACCAATGGCACAAATACCTATCATTTCACCATTTTGTACAACTGGAATGCGACGGATTTGATGGTCTGCCATCATACGAGCACATTCATGTACATCTGTATCAGGCGAACAAGTGATTACATCCGAAGTCATACAATCATGGCAATGAACTGTATTGCAGTCTTTCCCATCAGCTACACAATTCAATACAATATCACGATCTGTAATCATTCCAACAACTTTTCTACCTTCACAAACTGGAACAGAACCACAGTTGATATCACGCATTATTTTTGCGGCTACTGTCACAGAGTCATGTGATGCACACACCTTAACATCCTTTGTCATAATGTCTTGTACCAGTCTACTTAACTTGTATTCAAAATTCTAAAACGGATTTCCTTTTAGTAAAAATGGAAATCTTGCTTTGAGTAATAATTTAGACTCGCATGGAGAAAATACGATTAAGAATATATAAATATATAAAACTGGTGATTATGATAATGTATTCCAAATTGATAAAAGCCTTTGCTCTCGTTGAGCAAAGGCAACTTTTTTACGAGTCCTTCTATTTTTTGTTATTTACATCGCTTTTTCCTTTTTTGAAGTTGAAGTAGCTGGAGAGTGCTCCCAACATTCAATGCCTTCATGATTTTTAATACAATCTTTATAAAAGACAGGATCTTTACCAGCTTTTTTCTGTTTCATGTAATCCGTTAAAGCAGCAAAGGCTATTTTTGCTAGTAATGTAATAGCAATCAAGTTTATGATAACCATAATGCCCATAAATAAATCCGCTAAATCCCATACAAGCTGGACCTTCGCAATGGAACCGAATATAATCATGGCTAACACGCTTATTCGGTATAGTATCACCCATACTTTACTTTTGTGTAAAAATCGAATGTTTGTTTCCCCATAATAATAGTTACCAATTAACGCACCGAATCCAAATAGGAAAACAAAGATAGCAAGACAGCCTGATGCCCAGGAACCGATGTGTTCACTTAATGCTGCTTGTGTAAGGGCAATACCACTTAGCCCTGGTTGTTTGTAAGCATTAGAAAGCAAAATAATAAATGCTGTGCTTGTACAGACGACCAGTGTATCCGTTAATACGCCAAATGCTTGAATAAGTCCTTGTTTCACCGGATGACTTGTTGTTGCCGTTGCGGCAACGTTTGGCGCACTCCCCATTCCAGCTTCATTCGAGAACAAACCACGTTTAACTCCATTCATGAGCGCTGCGCCGATTGAACCGCCTGCTATTTGTTTAAAGCCAAATGCGTTTTGAACAATAAGAGAAAGAATTTCCGGCATTTTTGTTATGTTCGTAGCTACAACAAATAATGCAACACCGATGTATAACACAGCTAAAATCATTACCTTGTATTCAGCCATTTTTGCTATACGCGTCACACCGCCAAAGATAATCGCAGCGAAAGCAAGTGCCATGATAATCCCTACAGTTAAACGATCTGTACCGAATGAGTTCTCAAAAGCAATTGTAACGGTGTTTGATTGTACAGAATTGAATACAAGACCGAAAGCAAGCGTAATTAAAATGGAGAATAATACTCCCATCCAACGTTTGTTTAATCCTTTTTCCATATAATAGGATGGGCCGCCGCGGAAACCATTTTTATCTTTTACTTTATATACTTGCGCTAACGTACTTTCGATAAAGCTGGATGCTGAGCTAATAATAGCAATAATCCACATCCAGAATACCGCTCCTGGACCGCCTAATGCAATCGCAATCGCAATTCCTGTGATATTACCTGTTCCAACGCGAGCGGCCATACCGATACAGAACGCTTGAAATGGGGAAATGTTGTCTTTAGAGCCAGTTTTCCCTTCCATTAAAACACGGACCATTTCCTTTAACATTCGAAACTGTACAAATTTCGATTTAAATGTGAAATAAATCCCGCAAGAAACAAGCATAATAATTAGTAATTTTGACCAAAGGAATTCATTTGTTACACCAATCATATTTTGTAATAATTGTGGCATTTTACCACCCCTTATTAAAATTTAGTAGTTTATATTGAAGCAATTAGGACATCAGTTTGATAGAAATGGTTTGAATCGAAGTAGAGCCAGTCCCGGCGATGGTGCCACCTGCTGCTGGAATCTTAATATGAGATCATTTTTTAACAGGGTTTATTGCATCAGCATCATTTGCAGAGTTAGCTGATCTCCGTATTGACATGGATGCTAATGAAGCGGAAGAAAATGTTTCTTTGTCGCTGTGGAAAGAAACCATTGAAATGTAATTTTATTATGCTTTGTATTGATCTTGTACCACTCCTTTCATGGCCGCCTACGTATTTGTTAAAGCAATAGATGAATAAATTTCATCAGAAAGCAATTCTTGGAATGGCCTTAATGAACACCTGCAATGGTTAATGAAACGAGACTGTAATCACTTCTACTGATAACCTCATCACAGGCAGGTTTCGAAATTACTATAAAAATCTAAAAAAATAATTTTGAAACTTCAAAAAAGACCCCATTTTGTTAGCTCAATGGGCATGTGAGATGACCCTCTAACCTAACCAATTTGGAGCCCATTGAAATTACATAGTTAGAGTATTTAATTAACGCGGAAAAGTTTATCCCTTTCCTTTATATCCAACTCTCGGTATCCTCTTTATCTACGTTGAATATCTAGACCCGCTAGTGGATCTTCGAAAGGTAACGGATCTCAGTAAGGATTTTACAGCCCTTCATTTTTTCAAAAGCTTCTTTTGCTTCTTTTTCAGTGTCAAACTCAAACATGTTTAGATTGTTTTTTGAATGGACAGTGATAATCCACAAGAAAATCTCCTTCTTCCATATAATTGTAGAAAATCTCGCATTTTAGATCCAGCCCCGGAAATGTGAGGCTTCAGCCAGTTTTCTTATTCCAACCATATACGCTGCTAAGCGCATATTAACTTGATGGACATGTGTTGTTTGATAAATATTTTCAAAAGAATCGACCATTACTTTTCGTAATTTTTCAGCCACCTCTTCCTCTGACCAATAAAAACCTTGATTGTTCTGAACCCATTCAAAGTAAGATACGGTGACACCACCTGCACTTGCCAATATATCCGGAACAAGGAGGATTCCTCTTTCATCCAAAATTTTGGTTGCTTCAAGGGTTGTTGGCCCGTTAGCTGCCTCCACTACGATGGAAGCTTTAATACGATTGGCGTTTTGTGCTGTAATTTGGTTGGAAATGGCAGCCGGCACCAGAATATCACATTCTTTTTCCAGTAATTCTTGATTCGTGATAACATTGTTAAATAAAGGTGTTACTGCACCAAAACTATCGCGTCGATCGAGCAGGTAATCAATATTAAGCCCTTGTGGATCATAAAGAGCACCATATGCATCCGAAATACCAATCACTTTTGCTCCAGCATCATGCATGAATTTGGCCAAAAAGCTTCCTGCATTCCCAAAACCTTGAATCACTATGCGGGCACCTTGCAATTCAATGTTTTTTTTCTTTACCGCTTCTTCAATACAGATGGTTACACCCCGGGCTGTTGCCGTTTCACGTCCATTTGACCCCCCTAAAACAAGGGGCTTGCCCGTAATGAATCCTGGAGAATCGAATTCACGAAGGCGGCTATACTCATCCATCATCCAAGCCATGATTTGAGAGTTCGTATATACATCGGGTGCCGGTATATCTTTTGTAGGCCCAACAATTTGGCTGATGGCACGAACATAACCACGACTCAATCTTTCCAGTTCTGCAAACGACATTATTCTCGGGTCACACTTAATGCCGCCTTTTCCACCTCCGAAAGGGAGGTTCGCAATGCCGCACTTTAAACTCATCCAAATAGACAAGGCTTTTACCTCTTCTTCGTTCACTTCTGGGTGAAAGCGTACGCCTCCTTTTGTCGGACCTACTGCATCATTATGTTGGGAACGAAAACCAGTAAACACTTTGACCGAACCATCATCCATTTTTACAGGTATGCGGACAGTGAGCATTCGGATAGGTTCTTTGAATAATTCAAATTCATTATTTGAATAACCTAATTTATCCAACGCCTCTTTTATGACCGTTTGTGTTGAAAGAAATAAATCTAGAGATTCCTTTTCTTTTTTCTGTTCTTCGGCTAAGTTTTCTACAGTATTTGTTAATGCCATTAATATCACCCCATAATTTCAAGAATAAAAGTTTTATTGCAACGTTTTCTTAGTTTGGTATGGATTTTTCAAATGTCCAATGAAATCTTCCTTGGACAATCGTATTCCACCAAACTTTTCACCCATTCCTACCATCGTTAACGTAAAAGTTCCCATCCTTCGATGACAACATCTATTGATACTCTTTCTTTTCTTATAAGATGTTTTTAGAAAATACACAGATCCCATTCTTGCGATAGATGTTTCAATAGCTTAACACCCGTCAGGCTATTGCCATACTGATCAATAGCTGGTCCATAAATACCAATTCCACATCCATCTTGAAAAGGCTGTTCTCTTTTCATACTTGGGGGAACTGTTGCTAAAATACCTCCCGATACCCCGCTTTTGGCTGGCACTCCGACAAAGGCGGCAAATTTGCCTGAAGCATTGTACATTCCACAGGTAAGCATTAAGGCTTTGGAAAGTCTGGCCACTTCAACAGGCAGTATTTGTTGTTTTTGTATTGGGTGATATCCATCATGAGCAAGAATCATTCCAATCAGGGCTATATCTTCCGTATTTACTTCTAAGGAACACACCTTCAGATAAACTTCTAAAGCTTCTTCCACCTCTGATTCTAAAAAACCCGTCTCTTTTAAATAATAGGCTATTGCTCTATTTCGATTGGCAGTCTGCCATTCTGACTGAAAAACCTCCGCATTGATGTTCGGACGTTTCCCTATCATTTTTTCGATAAATTTGTAAAGAAACTCCAATTTACTTTTTGATGATTCTCCCGGAAGCAGTGATGCGATGGTAATTGCTCCTGCATTGATCATGGGATTAAACGGCTTACCTGGTTTATGCATTTCAAGGCGGATAATGGAGTTAAAGGCATCTCCAGTAGGTTCCACATCGACCCGATCTAACACATAAGGAATTCCGCGACTTACACATGCCGCTATAAAGCTGATCACTTTTGAGATACTCTGCAATGTGAAAGGGACTTGCCAATCACCCGACTTGACGACTAGTCCATTTGATCCTACGATACAAATACCTAACTGTGACGGGTTTGCCTTTCCCAAAGCAGGAATGTAGCTTGCACATCGTCCTTCTGTACCATAGGAACGATAATGAGCCACCCATTCATCCAACCAATCCTGCCTTTGGTTCCCGATTTGATCTCTTTCCTTTTTTTTAATCTTGTGAATCAACTCTTCCAACCCTCTCTTTCTAAATTCTTTTTTAGGGAAAACATTTCACACTCAAAAGAAAACGCTTTCTATTTTCTGATAGAATGATATTGTTGATTTTATAATTAGAACTACAAAAGATAACAAAAACCTACAGAAAATTTTTTATCTTTCGTTTAATTTTTTATTCAAACAAAATTGGAGTATCTAATAATAATGTTTGCATTGTATTGTGGCCAATCTATCTGTATACTAATTTTCAGAAAAATGAGGAAGTGATCTGCTTGAACATCAGTCCTTTAGTAAAAAAAGAACTATTCATTCTCGTTTTGATGATGATAACAGTCCCTTTGGCGGGTGAATTAAATTTCTATCCGATTAATGAAACGTTCCGGGTCAGTTTTGGTGTACCAATATTTTTATTCTTTTTGTTATTGTTCCGAAAAATTCCCGCTATTTTGTCTGGTTTATTGACAGCTATACAAGTTGTGGTCTTTCGTATTTTACTTGAATTCATCAACCAAGGTAATATGAATTTGACTTCCTCTTTTGAAGCTAATTTTCCTAGTTTTTTCTTTTATTTTGCCTATGCTTGTTTCTTTTATTTGGCAAAAGTAAACCGATTTTATCACCGTCCTATTTTAATTGGATTGATTGGCATCACCATCGAAATATTGTCGGATTTGACAGAGATAATGATGCAATATTTCGTATTGGGAACAACGATTAAATTGGCAGCACTTAGCGAAATTCTGATTATGGCGATTTCACATAGCTTTCTGGTTGTCAGCTTTTTCACGATCATGAAGTTGTATGAGTCACAGGCAAGGGAAAAACAAATAAGAAAACAAAATGAGCATATGCTCATGCTCATTTCCAATTTATACGAGGAATCAATTCATTTAAAAAAAACATTGCTAGATGCTGAAAACATCACAAAAAAATCATATGATCTATACAAATGCTTAAATGTTTTGCAAAACGAAGGGACGACTGCCCATACAGTCGAGGACCTCGGCAGGCAGGCATTGACAATAGCCGGAGAAGTCCATGAAATAAAAAAGGATAACCAACGTATTTATGCGGGACTTTCAAAACTTATTTCTGATGAAAGTTTTACAGATTATATGAACCTGGTTGAACTTGTTTCCATTATCAAACGAACAAATGAAAAATATGCCAGTATCCTTGGAAAAAATATTCAAGTTGAATATTCCATTACAGGAGCTCATCCTCCTTACCATGTTTTTACCCTTTTATCGATTATCAATAATATTGTCACTAACGCCGTAGAAGCCATCGATAATACGGGCAAGATTACCATTAGTATTGAAAGGGAAAACCATTTGGTTAAATTCCAGATCAAAGATAATGGCCCTGGTGTTATCCAGAAAAATAAAAATTTAATTTTCAAGCCCGGGTTTACCACTAAATATGATTATTCCGGAAATCCATCAACGGGAATGGGATTATCCTTTGTAAAAGAGATAGTTGAACAACTTGAAGGTGATATTACAGTGCAGAATAGATTAGAAGGAATGGGGTCCATTTTCACTATCCGCTTATCGACCAATCATTTAATGGAGAAAGGGTGATTTGTTCCTTTTTCATATAATAGATGATGATGAAGCCGTTCGTTCGATGCTGGCTCAAATCATCGAAGACGAGGGCTTAGGGGAAGTGGCCGGGGAGGCAGCAGATGGATCCTTACTGGATGGAAACAGGTTAGACATTGATATACTTGAGAGAGTCATTGTATAGTCTCAATGACGGAAAAACTTCACTGAACCGTTGTTTAGTGGAGTTTTTCTGTTATAAGAAGAGAAAAATATACTATTCGTTAACAAAATAAGAGGGCTTACATGTTTTGACCTGATACGCCATAATCTTTGATTGTTAATTTTACGTTATAGTGAATCGGAACCTCACAGGCAAACGGCAAAAACCCCGAGAAACTCGTGGTCGTTTTAACATTGGAAGGTCCATCCATAATAGGCCGAAAGAAGTGAAAAAACGTACGACCTTTGGCCACTGGGAGTTGGATACAGTTGTTTCTGTTCGTGGAAAAAGCAAGGGCTGCCTTGCGACGTTTATCGAACGAAAAACCAAATTAATATAAGCTCTGTTGACCTTAAGGATAATTTGTTGTTAAAAAAGCAGCTAGTTTTTTGCTCTTTTGTTTTCTTTCTTTCCGCATTCTTGCTCGCTCTGGTGCGGTCTCATGCAATTTTTTCTCTTCTTCTGTTTCCGGAATAACCTGTGGAACATGTGTTGGACGTTTATGTTGATCAAGTGCGACAAATGTTAATAGAGCTGTTGCTGCAATTGTACGTTTACCACTTTTTAAATCTTCAGCAATAATTTTCACAAAAATCTCCATAGACGATGTCCCTGTCCATGTCACATATGATTCAAAACAGACCGAATCTGTTGTACGAACAGGATATAAGAAGTCAACTGAATCGGTTGAAGCAGTTACACATTCCCTGCGACTATGGCGAGCCGCAGAAATAGAAGCTACCTGGTCCACATCACTCATTAATTTTCCTCCAAATAATGTATGGTGATTGTTTACGTCATTTGGAAATACACGACTTGTTCGTATAACTCGTGATTCTTTACAATATTTTGCTTCCATAATATTCTCCCCTATTTGAACTACTGGCACCATCTTCTACGAAATAGCTTTAATTGAGCCACACTATAAAGCTCTTAGTCTTCTAATAATTAAGTTTCTGGATCTTACAAATAACTGGTTGACAGTGCCAAGAAACTAACGACTTCTTTTTCCATCCCAATCCAGTGATCGTAGGAAAGGGCAATATACATCTTTGATTTTAATCATACCGAGAATCCCCCCTTGCAGGCTTTTTAAGATCCGCGTTGATATTAAGGAACTAAAGACTCCACCGTTTGTGACAAAAATTTTCTGATTCGCATCACAACTGGTACTAGTAATCCTTCCGGTGCCGCCATGGCAATTCTGATATCATAAAACTTCTTCACCTCCAGTTCATCCCCTTAAATTCGGCATTCAAATGCAGAAATTGCTTTAACACTACTACCACAGCTTTTGTAAAACCACATTACAGCGAAGGACATTTTCACGGCGTTCTACCGTCTTATCGAATAAGCTTTTACAAAAAAATGTTTTATCGAACCGTTTGCATTAACCCGAACTTTCCATTTTATAGCCAAGATTTGGACCATGAAAGTATCGACAAGGTTTTTGTTGGGTTTTCTGTATTTCCATGCACAATATCCCCCATGATTCTGTTTCTCATTAGAGAAGTATTTATATGACTAAGAATAATGCAATAATTGAAATAAATAAAATGATATAAAATTATAATCACATATAAAAAACTTTTATATGTTATAAAATTGGGTGGGAATAATCTCCCGTTAGCATAGCTGTCCTCCCCCCCCCTTGGATAGGCATGACGAAGGAATGATAGGGGTAATGACCCGTTGAGACATGGGAGGGTAAGCCTCTAGGGGCGGCGTGGAGAATGTACATAATATGGTAAAATATGGAGATGTATTTCACCCCATTATTTTACTATGCCATCACGGAGCCATATTGATCTGCACTCATTTCATTTAATCGCATATCAAGGGTTATGAAATCCTGCGAATAAGCGAGTATTCGTGAGAAAATCGTATTAAACTGAGGGAGTGAAATACGAAGACGGCTGTCGTAACAGCCGTCTTTCCTGAACTCAAGCATCCGTTAGTTGAAGAAGATTTAGCAATTTGGCGATCATTCTTTTAAAATGGTTATTTCCTCAATTGTCACACCGACCACTTTTTTTCCTGCAAAAAAAGGCGCGAATTTGCGCCTTCTTGTGGTTAATTTCTCTCGCATGCATAATTGTCATGGTCGCGGTCCATTTACAACAATGAATATCTATGCTCATATGACCGCCAATATGCAAGAAAAGGCCCCCCAACAGTTTAGAAAACTGATGAAAGACCTTCTCTTATAGTTAGCTTTTTTGTCATAGGTTGCCGTGTTTTTATAAAACGAGGACAAATCCAAAGACAAGAAAAGCATTTTATCATTTTAGACGTTGATATAACAAGGTTTTTAACCGTTTGCGTTTTCCTGACCGTTTTTAAGAAGGTTACCATTTTCATAACTTTTATATTCTGTGGTACATTTAACTCATCGAAGATTACATGTTATACTTCCTGTGATAAATAAAACAACCTGTAAGGAATTTGAACTTTCTTGTAAGTTATATGACTGATATATTTTGCACTGTCCGTGTTAGCCTTTTTTATTTGATTTCGGTAATGTAAACCCGATTTTCGAACTGTTGTATTGACATATATCCCATCATTTTTGTACAAAATGTCTTCCTCTTGACTAGATCAACAAAGACTCTATCCTCACCTACAAATGCCCCGTCTGTATTAAATGTGCCTCAAACCCGCTTCAAAAGTGAACCTTGGCTATCTTTTCAGAAAGAGTGTGTAATATCTTTAACGTTTTGTGCCAAAGGTGCGGTATATTAAGGTCTTTGCTAATGAGAAGTGTAACATCTTTATCGGGATTTGATCGTTTTTCACTTGATTGCGTTAGCAAATTGTTAGCGTGTCTTTCCTTACAAACATTCTTAAGAACTTTTCCTTTAGAACTTACCTAATAAATTCCCCATATGAACTTTATGCAAATGCCAATGAAAAATTAGAACCCATTTTCCACTAACCATTTCATAATGCTTTCTTCTCTTTCCTTAATATCGTCTTGCTGCGCATCGTATTTACGCATTTTCTTCTGTGCGACAATATTTCCATCTACCATAAACAATATTCTTTCAGTTTTTACTGCCACCTTTACATCATGCGTAACGAGCATTACGGTTGTCCCTTTTTTATTAATCTCTGCAAGAATTGACATAATTTCTTCTGTCGATTTGGAATCTAATGCTCCGGTCGGTTCGTCTCCAAATATGATATCCGGATCATTAATCAATGCTCTGCAGATGCCAACTCTCTGTAGCTGTCCACCAGATGCCTGGGTGATATTATGATCTGCAAGCTTTTCAATTCCTGTCATTTCCAACAGTCTTTTTGCTTTTTGATTTACCGCATTTTTATCCACATCTATTGATACAAGAGCAGGAAACACAACATTGTCAATCAATGACAGATTCTTTAATAGATTAATATCCTGAAAGATAAATCCCATGTTATTCAGTCGAATCTTCGCCAGTTCTTCTTCTTTTAGTCTGCCGATTTCATAGCCTTTAAATTTAACACTGCCAGAAGTAATTCTATCCATACCGCTTACATTATATAGCAGCGTTGTCTTCCCGCTTCCAGATGGCCCCATGACCGATACGAATTCACCTTCTACTATCTCTAAGTTCACATCCTTTAAGATATGAAGCTCATTATCTTTTCCTAATTCTACTTTTTTGTTCATACTTCTTGCTTCTAATATTTTGCTCATATATATTCCTCCAATGCCTACCATTGAAACCAAAGTCTATACCGCAGAGGCACCCCGGAATGCCTTCAAGAATCTGCATGCTTATCTGCATCGGTGCCTTCACGCAGTAGGCTTTCTCCATCTTCGGGGATACGCCTCAACCCCGATCTTTTTCATCCGTTCTAACTTCTTAAAACTACAGATAAATCATCTTCTACTGTTACCTTACAGCACACAGAAATAGTAAATCCAACGACTACAATCAGTGCTAACGGACATAGCAGCCAAGTCTGCCATGCAACATTAACTAATTCAATTTTTGCGGCTCCCATAGAGGACATTGCCCTACTTACAAGAAATTCCCCTAAATAATTAGAAGCCAGCACTCCAACTATGATTCCCAATATGAGTACCATCATAGTTCCTGCCATATATTGATGTTTAATATTTTTAGATGTTAATCCCACACTTCGCATGATTGCAATCTGAGACATATCCTTTGATAATAACATCCGAAGGAATAATGCAGTTATCAATACCGCAATGATGACTGCTATTGCGATTCCGCCTATAACAATCAGGCTCATCTGATCAATGATATTTCCAAGAGTCTGCCTAGTATATTCTTTGATATCATTTACCTGCGCAGAATCGTAAGCATTCTGGTAGTAGTCCATTTTCTCAGGAATATCAACGCCTTGAGCCATATCCATGCTCACAATATACCAAAGAACGGCCTCTTCATTTACCCCAAGACTCGTATGCGCCTTTGCTGTTTTCCCCCCATTTGTAATATCCTGATAAATACCAGTGACCGATAAAGTCTGTTCTTCCCCGCCAACCTTGACGGTTACTTCATCTCCTACTTTCTTGTTTAATCCGTCTTTTGCGGCATTGGCAAAGGAAAGCGAGATTTCTCCTTCACCCTCCGGTGCTCTGCCTTCCAGATATTTTAATGGAAATACGGAAAAATCTCCGATTTCAATATTAGTATAGTCCCAGGAACCTTCCCCGTTTTTGACCTGGTAGGAACTTGTAATGTAGGCCGCATACTTTTCAATATCCAAATCATTCTTCAGTTCTTCCTGCAGTTTAATAAAATCTTCTGTAATACTATCGGTTCTTCGAAGATCGATTCTCATGTCGTATTTTCCTATTCCCATATATGTGGAAAATTCCGGTGAATTCATGGTGTTATAAATATTTAAGGGGAGTATGACAATAAACGTACATACGATAAAAATAACAAACAGCAGCCTGTATAATTTGAATCGTTTCCATACATCACTCAGCCCCATGTAAATATTGGTGCTGAAGAATTTGTTCTTTAGCAGCGGGAAACTGTATTTTCGGTTCTTTCCGCGTTCCATGATATCTGAACGTAAAGCTTCCACCGCAGAAATCTTATCGATTCTTTTCAGTACTTGCTGGCAGTACATCACAATCATGAAATACACAAGTAATGGAGCTATAAGCGATAGTACATATTTTAAGCTGCCTGATAAATCGGAAGATATGTAAAGTCTCATATTACCGTTTAACAGATTTATCACTGCAAAGGAAAGAAGATAACCGATAATACCGGCTGCTACTGAGATGACTCTGTATTTGTTAAGATAGACCTTTTTTATATCTTTCTTGGATATCCCCATTGCTTTCATAACACCGATTTCTCTAATATCTTCATCAATTGTTGCCAGAAATGTAAGTCTGATACAGAGCGAAGCAATCACAATGAGCAGAATACTAATAAATATAATGACAATCGCAACTGCCATATCTGACATGGCATTAAACATTGTAAACATCTTTCCTTCGATTATAGGACCGTTTGCCGGAAGACCCGCTTCGATATAGGCAGTCTGAACAGCAGCAGAATCCCCGTTTTCATACAGCTTGAATTCGATCAGATATTCCAGTTTCCCAGCCTGCATTTCAAGCATTTCATTATAGTCATTCTGATTTATCACAAACCGTTTCGAAGAAGTAAGGGAAGAGTTCATCTCAAAATCTCTTGCATAATCTGAAATGACAAACTCTTTCTCATACCCGCCGCTTTTCACCGTAATCGTATCACCTATTTTTAAGTCATGTAGTTCCATGAAATAGATGGGAACAGCGATTTTTCCTTCCTTTACATCCAGCTTTTCATTATCCAGGTCCAATATAAAATCAAATTTCTTATTCTGTACAACAAATGAAATATCCTGTATAGTTCCAGCCATCGTTTGATTTTGGCCAAAATGAATATTTCTTCCATCAATATTCTGAAGAACCATCGTCTCCTGCATCGCTATATGGTCACGGTATTGTTCTGTGAATTGGTCGATTTCTGCCTGGTCATATTCTCCGGCATGCATCACCGTAATTTCAGCTGGTACTGCACTCTCCTGAAGGTCTGACATTGCCTGTATCAGATTGGCAATGTTATTAATGGCACTGGCTGCCAAAATAACTGCCATCGTGATAAATACAAATACTGTCATCGTTACAATTTTGTTTCTGAGGAAATCATTCTTGACTATTTTCAAAAACATTTTTTTCTCCTTCCTGCATACTTTTTTGAATTAATATTATTCTTACATGCAGGTTTCTGAGTTGACTTCACCTAAATGATTATTTAACGTACTAAAGTAATCATACAAAATAATATTAATTAAATTAACCTGCTAGAGACTAATTCCATACTAAGTCTGCAGCCCTATTTTAGTAATTTGACTATGGAAGGTTAATAGAAAAAAAATGAAGGTCAGGAGCACTAGGACACTCTGATATACAATATGACGATGAACATTTACTCACACATAACAGATCCGCTAAAAGAGCAAAACGCACAAAAATTTCAATAGTACATCGAGCTATGATTTGTAGTCAGATGTGGTCAAAAATATTCCCATGAAATCAAAAGCTTTTTTAAGCATAAAAAAGACCCCCAACCAAATTGGTTGAGAGTATGAAACGTAAAATTAACGTTTTGAGAAGAGCTGCACGAAGAGTGCCTTTAAGACCATATTTTTTACGTTCTTTTATCCAAAAGAGTTCGGAGTTATGGCAGCCTAAAGGGTGTTTTATATGTGTCTCATATCACTAGGTAAGTTCAGTTCACGCCTTTTTATTTACTAAATTCTCAATTCCACATGATGGTCGAGCCCGTCATCCCGTAATTCCACAAATGGTCCTGTAGACTTTTCCTCTTCAGAAATCGGAATTTGCACCCCGTCAACTGTCAACCCACATTCATTACCACCAGAACCATTTTTAACGTTAATGTGGTAACGAGTATTACCAAATCGGTACGTAATCGAAAATCCTGGCCACTCACTTGGAATACGAGGATTAAGATAAAGACGAGTTTCTCGTCGCCGAATCCCAAGTATCCACTCAATTCCGGCCTGATAAAACCAACCTGATGCACCCGTATACCATGTCCATCCTGAATGTCCCTGATTCGGCTCTGCCGTATACACATCAGCGGCAATTGCGTATGGTTCACCCGTATACCTTCTTACTTCATGGTCGGTACGAGTATGCGTCATCGGATTAAGCATCGTAAACATCTCCATTGCTTTATCACCATTACCAAGCAGACACCAAGCGATGATGCCCCAAATAACTCCATGAGTATACTGGGCACCGTTCTCCCTGATTCCCGGCGGATAACCTTGTATATATCCAGGGCTTGGTTCGGTCCGATCGAAAGCTGGAGTCAACAGCCGGACAACAGCAAGATCCCGCTCCACCAGCTCCCTGTCGAACGAGTTCATTGCCTGAACAGCACGATCCATTGGTGCTGCCCCTGAGATTACGGACCATGATTGAGCAATCGCGTCGATCCGGCACTCCTCATTTTGAATTGAGCCGAGCCATTGTCCTGCATCGGTAAAAGCACGTCGGTACCACTGACCATCCCAGCCCTGCTCGTTGAGAGAGTCTGTTAACTGCTGGCGCATTTTCTGGAATGCTTCCACCCGTTCGGAATCGCCACGCAATCCGCAAAGCTCGGCAAACCGGTTCAACACGTCACAAATAAACCAGCCGAGCCACACGCTTTCGCCTCGTCCTTTCACCCCAACCGAATTCATGCCATCATTCCAATCCCCCACTCCGATTAATGGCAAACCATGCTCGCCAATCCGGCTCAAAGCCCGATCGATCGCTCTCAGGCAATGCTCATATACTGTGCCCGTTTCTGAAGAGCGTACGGTCGGCTCATAGCGTTCGTGTTCACCCTCAGCAAGCGGTTCACTAATTAGAAACGGTGCGACTTCGTCCAAAACCGTTCGATCACCCGAATGCTCGATGTACCGTGAAACCACATACGGCATCCATAATAAATCATCAGAAAACGTCGTGCGGATACCACGTTCAGTTTCTTCATGCCACCAATGCTGCACATCCCCTTCTAAATATTGGTGGGACGCGTGGAGCACAATTTGTTCTCTTGTTTTTTCCGGCATCGTATGCAGGAGTGCGAGCGAATCCTGCAATTGATCGCGAAAGCCAAATGCTCCTCCAGCTTGATAAAAAGCAGTTCTTGCCCATATTCGACATGCAAGCGACTGATATAATAACCACCCGTTCAACAAAAAATCTGTTTCCTTCGACGGGGTTGACACTTGTATTTGGCCTAAATGATGGTCCCAAAAAGCAATAACCTCATCCATCGCTTGCTCACAAGCTGAAGATTGGCTGTATTTCCTGGCTAATTGTAAGACTCTCTCTTTAGAGTCGTCACAGCCTAACAAAATATAGACAACCTGTTCTTCACCTGGCTTTAGCGTAAGCTTAGTCTGAATCGCACCACAAGATTCGTAATGCGTGCCTGTCCGACACGATAAACCAACGCGACCCATTGCCGCTGGATGTTCCATGCTTCCATTTCGTCCAATAAATTCGTTGCGGTCCGCCGTCCAAGTAAGATCGTATGAATGGTCAGAAGCAGAAACAGATCCTCGAACTTGGTCAGGAGCAGTAATAGAATCCTGTTCCTTTGCTGCATCAGAACCTGGAATTTCCCCCGGTGCTCCACTTGAATCTTGCCAAGCTGCTATACCGGAATCTTTCACTTCACCGGAACCTTTAACAGCACCCCGCTGCGGATAGATCCCTAAAAATGCGGTTGCATCCCGGAAGGTTTCTTGATACGTGTTTTTGGCTATCATGACCCGCTCAGACTCAACCCAATCGGTCACAATAAACGGTGCATTCGCTTGTCGCTGTACCCCTAAAACCCATTCAGCATAATAGGTCAAAGAAATGTGCCTTTGTTCCGAAGTCTTGTTTTGCAGCTTCAACCTGATGATTTTCACAGGATCTTCTAATGGTACGTATACCAGCATTTCGTGTTTAATGCCGTTTCTTTCGTGATCAAACTTTGTAAATCCTTTGCCATGCGTTATTTTATATGGCTCGTTTGAATGGACTGCTGATGGTGCGGCAGACCACACCTTACCACTTTCTTCATCTCTTAAATAAGCTGTTTCCGTCGGTGGATCAAGGACGGGATCATTGGACCATGGCGTTAGCTTGCATTCACGGCTGTTCCGCCACCACGTATAACCCGATCCCATCTCGGAAATGAGAGAGCCAAAACGAGGATTGGCCAGGACATTAATCCACGGCGCCGGCAAATGATTTCCATTTTTGATCATGATCCGGTACTCTTTTCCATCGGGGGAAAACCCGCCCCAACCGTTAAAAAATAACCATTCTTTCGTTTCCTCTTGTATTGTTTGCCCAGAAAAAACATTCTTATTTTCAGCAGAAGTCACCGGAATCAGTTGTTCCGGCAACCCATTCTCCGTTTCATCCTTAAGCAGCCCATTTGGCGTTCCAATCTTATGCATCCCATTTTCCATTTCACCCATAGGCAATCGCATTTGCGTCGCTAAACTAGCTCCGCCAGCGCGGAGCTCGACACGAGCTACTGCCATCAACAATGCTTTGTCCTCCGAAGACAATTGATTTGAGGCAATGACATATACACCGGACAAACCTACACCAAAACGATCAACTCCATGTTCTGCCACCTGCTGAAGTGCTTCTTGCAAGTGTTGATAATAGCCTTCCTCCGACTCGTTAAGGAGAACAAGGTCAAATAAAAGACCAAGTCGCCTTATGTATTCATGACCTGTTAACATTTTAACAACGAACGGCATTTGGCTGCGGTCTTCAATTCGTAAGAGGACGATCGGTCGATCCCCAGATACCCCAAAACTCCAAAGTCCAGACTGACCTTTTGTATTAATTAAAATACTTTTCCCTCGGTCCTTCTTGAGCGGAGAAGTATATAAAATGTAACCTGCCAGCCTTTGAAAATCAGTTGCCTCTTGATTCGTTAAATGCAGATTACGAATCTCAATCTGTCCTCGGTTCCATGATAATTGAAACGCACGTTCCACTGCTTGATCAGGAGCAAACTTACGCACAATTTCGATCGCATCTTCCTTTGTCTCACTAACCGAAGTAACAGCAACTAATTGAATTTGCTTACCAGGTTCAATGCAGATGCGCCTTCTCATCACAAAGGCCGGATCGGCCACCGAACCAACCTTACCACGAAGGCGAGTCCGGATTCCTTGGGGATCGGATAGTCGATAGCCCCGGCCAATAAAGCTAGAACGGTCTGTTTCAAATTCAACCGATCCAAGAGTATCACCGTCAACCAAGAGTGAATGTGCTGACCAAAGTGTCTGGTCCTTCGCTTCACGCGGTCTTCGGCCAGCAACAAGGCAGCCTGATTCAGCATCGAAAGCAGTCCGAATAAAAAGCTTGCTAAATGCAGTATGGGCAACATCTGCTATTGGGTTGGACAAAGCTAACTCAACAAAAGTAGTAACCTCCAAAACTTTTGCTTCTTCACCGCTATTTGTCAAAGTGATTCTACGCAGCTCCGCATTCATCTCTGATGAAACGCAAATCTCCATACTTGTCTTAACGTCTCCATCCACCCGCATAAATGTTGCACGATCTAACCCAAATTGTACGCGTTGTTCAGAAGATTCCACTCGGCATGGTTGGTACGACGGTGACCATAGTTTATCTTGGGAGATATCCCTAATATAAACATAGTTCCCCCATGGATCCATTACCGAGTCTTCGCGCCATCTAGAGACCAATAAACCTTTATACTGGCTAAAACCACTGCCGGTATTCGTTACGACTGTTGTGAACGAACCATTTGAAAGAACGCTGACCTCAGGAACCCTTGTGTCAGGTGAAATATATTCTCTTATTTTGGCAGCATCCTGAGCGCTTTTTGAATTTTGCTTGTGCACACGACCCAAAGCTGGATGCTTAATATACTTAGGCGTTTTCGGAATTCGTTCTTGTAAGAGCAATTCTGCTGAACGAATTTGTTTGTTACGATGGAATCTCTCCACCATTGTTTTTGGCAGTAATAGGTTCGCCAGGGTTAGTAAGCTCATACCTTGATGATGGGCCATAAAACTTTGAATCACCTTATGTTGCTTATTATTCGGCAGACGTTCTTGCGTAAAATCCATTGCTTCATAAAAGCCATATTTTCCTCGACCATTTAACTGCTCTATTTTTTTCAAAGCATCCAAAGCCTGATCCTTTGCAAAAGGGAGAGCCATGATCGTGGCGTAAGGTGCAATAACCAAGTCTTGTTCAAGTCCCCGTTTAAATCCGAGACCCGGAACACCGAAGGCCCGATACTGGTAATTCATTTGATAATCAAACGCATAATAGCCTGACTCAGAAATCCCGAATGGCACTCCTCGCTGGCTGGCGTATTGAACTTGGCGATCAACAACCGCCGCATACGTATTTTCCCACAATGTTTTTCGATACGTCCTCATTAACAGCCATGGCATTAAATATTCGAACATCGTTCCAGACCAGGACAAGAGGACGGATCGTTTCCCAACTCTGGTCATCGTTCTTCCAAGTACATGCCAGTGGGACACCGACACTTGACCAAGCGCAATCGCGACAAAGCTTGCAATTCTTGCCTCAGACGCCATTAAATCATAAAGCACCTCATCCCGTGTATTTCGATCAGCATGGTATCCTAAGGAAAATAACTTGGCTCTATGATCAAATAGAGGCTGGAAATTAGTTTCTTCAATCAATTTTTCTATACGTTTAAGCAACATTTGACCCCTATCCCGCCAATTAACACTTACCCTCTTACCGTTTAGTCTTCTCGAGACATATGGTGTGATTTCTTCGGAAAAAGCAATTTTCATTGTTTCATCGTTATGAAAGTGGTAAGTTGGATTTTCCTTTTTATCAAAGGCTTCTAGCCACTCGGCTAAGCCTTCTTTTACTGTAATAAGACAACCAACTAAATTTCCTGAATCAACAGTTGATACATACCTTGGCGATAACGGGTTCAGTGTCTCAGTGTCATACCAATTGTAAAAATGCCCTTCCCACTTTTCCATCCGCTCAAGCGTCTCCAATGTCCTCTCCAACCGCAAAATTAATCCAGGGGTATCAATAAACGAAAAATCCCTAGCTGCTAAAGCACAGGTAAGATACATCCCGATGTTGGTAGGAGAGGTGCGATGCGCCACCCCGTTCGGCGGTTCCATTTGCACATTGTCAGGCGGTAGCCAGTTCTCTTTTTCGGTAACATAATCTTCATAAAAAGACCATATTTGCTGAGCCAGGTTCGTCAGTTCTTCCATCTCATCTTCCGAAAAAGTAATACGATCCTGTGGAGACGGCTGATTGAGCCATTTAATCACGAATGGAGCACACACCCACATCACACTCAATGTAAGCCCAATGATTTGCACCACGATATTTTCATTAAATAATGTTACCGCCAAAAACAAAATACAAAGAACATAACCTCCCACCATGCCTTGTAACAAGGAAGCACCATTCTGTTTGCTCTTGCGATTCTCTTCATCTGATGAGACCCATTCGAGCAATCGTTTTTTTGAAAATAATAAACGGTACAGCGTTCTACCAATTGCATCAAGCAAAAGGACAATTTGAAACGGCAGGATAACAATACCCAACAAGACTTGAACCGTCGTGTTCAAAATACTACGCAGATTCATTAAACCGGTCTGAACGGTGACAATCTGGCGAAGAACCGGCAAGAACCATGTTGCAATCACCAAAGCTATCCAGCGTAAAGGTGAACCCGGAAGGATTGTGACTGCTAAAAGAAGGGTGACAAATAGTGTCGTAGACAATAGACTCCGCCGCATATTATCAATGATCTGCCACCGAGTCAGCACAGACAAATCGACTGGCAACAGTTCACCTCTTCGGTTATACAATCTTGGCAGTAACCATAGTAATAGCTGCCAATCTCCTCTTACCCAGCGATGCTGCCGCTTTTGAAAGACAATAAACTTCGCCGGATAATGGTCAATTAATTCGATATCTGAAAGTAGGCCTGCGCGCAGGAAACCGCCTTCAAGTAAATCATGACTCAACACCCGGTTGTCCGGAATCCGTTCACATAGCACTTGATAAAACGTATCGACTTCAAATATTCCTTTTCCAGTGAAAATCCCCTGACCGAGCGCATCTTGATACGGATCAGAAACAGCAAACGCATATGGATCAAACCCTGGATTTGTTGACCAAAGACTGGCAAAACGCGAACTCATTGAGGCCTGATGACTCATACTGAGTCTTGGTTGAAGCACACCGTAGCCCTCTATCACTCTCGTCTTCGTATCATTTAGAACCGGCTGATTATATGGTAGATGCAACGTACCGATCATTCGCTGTGCACTTTCAAGTGGAAGCTGCGTATCAGAATCGAGAGTAATGATATAACGAACATCCTGAAGTAAACTCAAATCTGCCTCGATAAAAGCGAAGCTGGTATCCTCTCTCCCTTTTAGAAACTCCACAAATTCTACTAGCTTTCCTCGCTTTCTCTCCCATCCCATCCATACACCCTCAGACGGGTTCCATTTCCGCTTTCGCTGAAAGAGATGAAAGTTTGTGTTGGAGTAGGTATTTCGCAATTGTTCAATTTCTCGTTTGGCTGCTGTTAAAATGACTTCATCCTGTTCGAGAGACTCTGTCTCCGCATCCTTGAAGTCGCCCAATAACCCAAAGTGGAGATTGGAATCCCGGTTCGCCAAATAATGCAATTCAAGCCGTTCTGCCAACTCCTTCACTTCTGCTATTGATGACCAGATGACTGGAATCACAACCATCGTTTTCGCATCAGATGAAATTCCTTTTGAAAAATCAAATCGCAATAACGGGACTGGACCTTTGACACGTTCAATGAACCAATGAGCTGAAGTGACCGCCCACTCTGTCACCGGGAACAAGAGGATTCCTAGGATAGCAAGCCATTGAATTGGTGAAAAAAGTTCATCCCAACCTATCCAGATTGAAAAGCCAAGCAAGAAAACAACGAAGCATACTGCTAACATATTAAAATAGGTTCCAGTTGCACGGCGCATTAACCCTGTTTCAGGGAGAGTTCGTGGTTTACCGCACATCTTTAACGCTTGTCTCAATTGCATAATGCCATTGGGATCTAATAAGTAATATGCAACAAATAATGGACGATTTCTCTCCGTGCTATTTCTCTCGTGAAGCTCCTTTCCGTATTTTTCTGCTAATTCTTCACTATTTACCCTTTTTTGTGATACCTCAACAGATGGTTCCTCTCCATATTTATCCGCGAGCTCCACTGCCTGTGCTGCCACAAGGTTTTCAGGCAGATTTAAACGTCTCGCTAGCTGCTCGACCCTCTTTCGGAGAGTGTCACGACTAGAGAAATCCAATTGCGCATAAAAGCCTGTCCTCTCTTTCCGCAGCGATTGTTCAACCATGCTAATTTGCTCAAAGGTTTCATTCCAATCCCAGCGAGAAAGCTTACGCATACTTGTGATTAGGTTACCTGTTGTCACTTGAAAGTCTGCTTGGAGCTGAAATTCATATGACAAAATGTGATCAAGGCTCTCTGGTCCATTCTCCAATTTGCAAATGAGCCATTCTCCTACTGTTGCTGTATAATCAGCACGTTCGCGCAGATGTTTTACCAAATGGACAATCATCAGTCCAGAAAGAGGCATTTCTTGTCCAGCTTCCTCTAATACTTGCTTCAGTTTTTCTGGAGTGATCTCCGATGCTTCGATACCGGAAAGTAACTTCTCAACCAACGAACAAACATCACGTCTTTCCTTGACTGTTTCCATGATTTCGGCCAGACGACGAATCAAAGCCACCCTCATAATAAGCGGCATCGCCCAAACTTCAGCCATTTTCAATAGAGAAACTTCTTGATATGACTGGATATAGGAAATAAATGAATCCATATCCAAATGCCCGTCGTTAAATTGAAGGTAGTCTGTACAAATAGAAAAAACTCTGGAATCCCCCGTTTTTTTTAGGTGGGGTAAAGAGTTAACAAACCCTTTCGTTAAATCTTGGTTTACTACAAGGACCTGTTCTTCCAAAAATTCCGCATTATCTAGTAACCATTCTTCAGCCGGCTGTGAACAGGAAGAACGATTATCTCTTAAGTCGTTAACAAAGCCGCGCAATTTCTCTAAGTCTGATTCATTAGACTGTAAAAAGCGGGCAGATGGCTTTCGTCTTATGAAAGGATCGTGTCTTAACGCCGCTTTATGCGCTTCTTCTCTTAGCTGCTCTTTATTATAAATCACTTATATATCCCCCAAAATAGCATTTTCCATCAAAGTCTTACTGATAAAATTTGCCCACTCTGGCTGGAAAATATGCAAAATAGTTCCAAAGAGTGATGAAACTGGTGGAATCGACTAACCTCCATATGCTCGACACGGAGTAGCCAAGCAGAAGACAATCGAAGAATTAGAAGGGAGAAAAGATTTACCTAATTATTTAGAAAAACGGGAACTCAAGCACTTTCTCCAAGTTGCAAAAAAACCACTCCCTAATTTTTATAGGAAGTGGTTTTTGCTATTGATATAAATTATTTACATGACTGCTTCACAGTTTGGTCGAAAAAATGCACTTAACCATTTCTCAAAAGAGAGTGGTTAAATTACATCATGCCGCCCATATGGTTTTAAGCTGTAACATTTTTAACACCGGTAGAAGAAAGTCCCGCAGAATCAGCATTCTGCAGGCATCAAGTGTAATATCTTTAACCCTGATTTACTTCGTTTTATTGGACTTCGTTAGCAAAATGTTAGCATGTTGTTAGCAGTCAATGATTTGCAATTAACTTGATGTCTCTTATAACAGAAGCGGTGCAAATTCTGTTTGCATCGCTTTTAAACCGCAGTTACACAATCCACATGTGCGGAGTGTATGTGGCAACACATGGGGTGCCGGTGAGTTCACGCTCGTTGTATATAGCTTTATCCCTTTAAAAAAACAGATTCTCTCATCTTCCATTTTAGCGTTCTATAATTGAATAAAAACGATGTTCCAATAGCAGGTTAGTTAAACATGAAAGTCGAATCATTCTATATAACAATAAAAAGAATGCTTATTCATGATGACAAAAATGAGTCACCCGAACAAGCCCAAAAAGAAGTCTTTAGTTAGTTGGAGTTGAAATATATTATAATTCTAAGAGAAAATATTCTACATTGGGATTTCTCTTTCCATCACAATTCGAAAAATGAGATTCATAAAGCTTGCTTAACATTGTTTTATTTAATTAGAAAAATGATTTGAAAATGGCCAGGACTGTAAGTACACCGATAATGGTGACAAAAATATTGCTGATTTTTCCTCTGTAATTAGCCAAGGCAGGCACTTTACGGATCGTATACATTGGTAATATACATAGAATTATAGCACCTGTAGGTCCGCTGATGCTGTCGATGATTCCAAGAATGCTAGGGTTTGCATAGGCTGTATACCAGCTTGTTAAGATGACAAAAGCAAGGATCATAGACTTGACTGTTTTTTCTTTTGGTTCTTTTCCACGGGCTCTGCCAGCTTCCATGATAATGTCACGCATGACCTCGTAACCTCCTACATAATGGCCAAGGAAGGACTTGGTTATCGCAACAAAAGCAATGATAGGCGCAGCATAAATTATGATAGGCGTCTTTAAATGATTAGCAAGATACGATAGGATTGATAAATTTTCTTTCCTTGCCATGGCAAGATCAGCTGGAGATAAACTTAAGACACTGCTCCAAACAAAGAACATCACGACAGCGAATGTCAGAATATAACCATATTTTTGTATTTGCGCACATTTGGCGTCAGTAGCTTCTATTCCATAGGTTTCCCTCTGTTTGATCACAAAAGGCGATATAATCGGATAATGATTAAACGCTAACACGGTAATTGGGAGAATCATCAAAAGCGTACCCAAAATGCCTTGTCCCGGCGAAGCTGCAGAAACACTTGAGAAACTTAAACTTGCGGTATTCCACTGTGGAATCAAATAGATTCCAATAAATAACAGACAAGCGATAAAAGGATATACCAGCATGCTCATTACCTTAATCGTTATATCGTGACCGAAATTTACAATAAATATAAGGACCAGCACCAATACTAGTGATAAAACAGCCCTTGGCGGCTCCTTAAGGTGCATTTGATTCACGATGAAGCTGCTTGCAGTATTTGTTAGTGCAACCGCATACATCAGCACTATGGTGTAAATGGCGAAAAAATAGACCCAGTTAAACATTTTACTTGCCTTCGTTCCGAAATACTCTCTGATCGTCCCCGTAATCCCCTCATCAGAAGCTTTGGAGGCATAGATAATTTTGGCAAACGCCCTATGCCCATAGTACATGATAGGATAGGCAAATATCGTAATAAACAGTAATGAAATGATACCTCCTATTCCTGCATTAATAGGTAAAAAGAGTACTCCCGCTCCTATTGCGGTTCCAAAAAGACTTAATGCCCAGGTGGTATCTTGTTTATGCCATTTTTTAGGGTCTGTCAGTAATTTTTCCTCTTCTACTACAATTTTTTCAGCTGCATTTCCATACATATATAATTTCTCCTCGAGCCACATTTTTGGCTTATTAATATAGTTTTTATCTTGAAAAATTAATATTGTATTCCTATTCTGAAACCGCCTTCATTTACGTTTATAGCTGGGTCTCGGAAAAAACAATTCCAAGACCCGCCATAAATATGAAACTATTTATTCCGACAAGCGGACTTTAATTAACTCTGCAAAATATTCCGCTCCAATAGTTAAGATCTTATCATTAAAGTCATAGCGTGAGTTATGAAGTGGGACATTGCCTATTCCTTCTGAATCGTCACCATTTCCGATAAATACAAAGCAGCCAGGAATCTTCTGTAAAAACGTTCCAAAATCTTCAGAAGCCATCCACTGCGGACAATTTCCCTCTACTTTATGTTCGCCAACCACATTTTCGGCCGCTCTTACCGCGATTTCAACACACTCCGTCCAGTTTACCGTTGGAGCAAATTCATGGGTATATTCAAATTGACATTCTGCCCCATTAATTTGGCAAATCCCCTCACTAATCGTCCGCATCCGTTCCTCAAGCAGCTTTGATACCTCTGGAGTATAGCTTCTAGTATCCCCTTTAATCACTACATTTGTCGGAATCGCATTGTGTGCTCCGTCCGTAATAAATTCAGTACATGAAATGACAGCGGGAACACTTGGGTCCATATTACGAGATATAATGGTCTGCAACGCAAGAACAATTTCAGAGGCAATAACGATTGGATCCTTTCCCCAGTGAGGACTTGAAGCATGTGAGCCTTGCCCCTTGATACGGATTACAAAGTTATCCTCGCTTCCCATAATTCCACCCACACGAGTTGCAATGAAACCTGCAGGCAGACCAGGCTTATTGTGCATTCCATAAATCTCATCCATTGGAAAACGTTCAAGAAGTCCATCTTGTATCATCGCAGAAGCGCCTTTACCAGGTTCCTCTGCAGGTTGAAAAATAAATCGAACGGTTCCGTTAAAATTTTTGCGCTCCGATAATAGCTTGGCTGCACCCAAAACTGTAGCCATATGTCCATCATGACCGCACGCATGCATTTTACCCGGATTCAGGGAGGAGTATGGATGCTGCCCCACCTCTGTTAGGTTAATAGCATCTATATCTGATCGAATACCGATAATCCCTTTTCCATCGCCCACTGTAAGATTTGCAACAATTCCAGTACCACCAATATTTCTATGAACCTCTAATCCCATATCCGTTAATACCATAGCAAGAAAGTCAGAAGTATTTTTTTCTTCAAAGGCGGTTTCAGGATGTGCATGAAGATAGTGTCTCCACTCAGTAAGCTGTTTTTCAAAATTTTTATTGTTCATTTCGTTTTCACCCTCTCATAAAATATGGTTTTATAATTGGTTATACAGATGGATAGGCCCCTTCCCATACTACTTTTCTATAATGATCTGGATCAGTGTCGCCTTCCGTGCTGATAATAAGAATCTTCGAATCTTGATTCAGTTTCAATGTTTCTTTCAAATCATTGAGCACTACTTTTTCAGCCAATAGACTAACTAAGCCCATACCAACTGCTCCAGATTCACCTGAAACAACATGAGGGTCACCGGCCAATGGGTTTGCAAGAATTCGCATACCTAGTGCGGCCACATAATCCGGACAAGAAACAAAAGTCTCGGCATAATCTTTTAAAACGCCCCAAGAAGTAGTACTTGGCTCCCCACATGCCAAACCTGCCATGATTGTATTCAAATTTCCCGTTACAGCATGAGGCTTCCCGTCACCAATATTAATAGATTTGAATAGACAGGCAGCTTTATCTGGTTCGACTATTACGGTAATAGGACGCTTATCTCCAAATTTCCCTACCAGAAATCCTAGCATACTGCCAGCATACGACCCAACCCCAGCTTGTAGAAATACATGCGTCGGACGGTCCTCACCAGCTTCTGCAATCTGCTCCACAGCTTCATCCATGATCGTTCCATACCCCTGCATAATCCAGGTTGGAATCTTTTCATATCCATCCCAGGCCGTATCCTGTACCAAAACCCAGCCATTTTCTTCAGCCTTTTGGCTTGCCAGCCTAACTGTATCATCATAATTAAGATCTGTGATAGAAGCTTCTGCTCCTTCTTTTCTTATATTATTTAGTCTTATTTCTGAAGACCCTTTTGGCATATATACAACTGATTTTTGTCCTAGCTGGTTTGCAGCCCAAGCAATTCCTCTTCCATGATTTCCATCCGTTGCTGTTACAAAAGTAATATCCCCAAGTTTCTCTTTTACTTCTTTACTTCTTAGTTTTTCAAAAGAAAGCTCTGAAATATCTGCATTTAATTTTTCTGCTAAATATTTTCCAACAGCATAGGAACCACCTAATACTTTAAAAGCATTAAGTCCAAATCGATAAGATTCATCTTTCACCCATATATTGCTAACACCTAATAGTTTAGACAATTCATTTAAGCTGTGAAGTGGAGTTGCTTTATACTCCGGAAAGCTCTTATGGAAATTTCTTACCTTTTCAATTACTTCACTGTTCATAAAATCTGCAGATGCTTTCTCTAAATCTGTTGTTCTAACTTTTTCATTTATTACATATTCAATTTCTGTTTTAATTCCCGTTAAATTTTCCACTTTTATCCCCCTCAAAAGTTTTAATCCAAAATTGCTATAACCTCAATTTCAACACCTGCATCTTTAGGTAATCTGGATACCTCGACACAACACCTGGCAGGATAATTCTCTGTAAAAAACTCTCCATATACTTCATTGACATCAGTAAAGTTCGCTAAATCCTTTAAAAATACTGTAGTCTTTACTACATCTTCTAAAGAAGCTTCTGCAGCCGCCAATATTTCTTTTACGTTATTTAAAGATTGTTTTGTTTGTTCTTTAATATCTTCTGGAATTTCGCCAGTTTGCGGATTTACAGGAAGCTGCCCTGAAACAAAAATAGTATTTCCCTTTTTGATTGCTTGAGAATATGGTCCAATAGCTCCTGGTGCGTTTTTTGTTGAGATTACTTCTTTTAACATTAATAGTTCCTCCTTGGTTTCCTTCATAGTGTAAATGCTTACATTAATCTTTATAGTATGTAATATATCACACTATACATATTAGTCAATATTCCTTTTTATTTTCATGATTAATATTTTTGAACTTTTAACTGTTCATGCCTAATGTGGTATATTACATATTAAGGAATCATTATTAAGAGGTGCAAAAATGAATATCGAGAAGAATGGACAGAAATTAAAACGGACGTTTATGAAGGATGAAGTCTATAATAAGCTCAGAAAGTGGATTGTAACGGGAGAACTCGAACCTGGTACAAAATTAAGAGTTCAGGACTTGTCTGAACAGCTTGGGATTAGCCGTACGCCCATTCGAGAAGCTTTACTTAGACTGGAAAATGATGGACTTGTGGTTACGAAAGCCAATAGGTGGACCTTAGTATCTCCTATAAATTTAAAAGAAGCGGAAAGTATCTATTCAATTGTATGGACACTTGAACGTTTGGCTATGGAACAGGCTTTTTCTTATATTTCCTCAAAAGATATAGAAGATTTGGAACAACTCAATGAAAATTTTCATAAAACCATTATTAATACAGAGGAAATTTTTGCAGTACTTCAAGCAGATAATGAATTTCATGATAAAATTATTCAGTTATCAAATAATTTGGAGTTACCCAAGTTGCTCTCAAGTTTAAAAGTAAGGATACAAAGAATAGAAATCCATTATTTCAGTCAGGTCGATACCAAGAATACTTCCTATACTGAACATCAACAAATCTTAGATGCACTAAAAAAACAGGATTTAAATCTTGCAATAGAAGCAATTAATGCTAACTGGAAAAACAGCTTAGACCGTATTCGACTATACCCTGAAAATGAAAGATAGTCCGAAAATCCTTTTCAGATTCTCGGACTATCTTTTTTGGTAATTTCGCTCATCGCACTATCATATTAGCACTATCGATTATTTATTTATTTTTTTTGTATGCTAATGGAGTCATGTTCATGGAATCTCTGAATTTATCAATAAAATAGCTTGTGCTATTAAAACCAACTTGATAAGCAATTTCAGTAATAGTAGAATCACCTCGCCTACCAAAACATCAAAAGAAACTCAGGTAGCAAAACTGCGGGAACAGATAAATTAACAATTAACGATATTCTAGATTTAACAGTGGAAGATGTAATAGCAAGGGTTCAAGCCATGTTCAAATGGTACAAACCGCAAACAACTAAACTGCCCGTTCGTTGAATAAGCAACCGCTCCTTAAGAAATCCCCTGACTGTTAAAGGAGGATTTTTTTTTGGTTCCGTACACTTAATTAAATCCAGAAAATTGATTTTTTCTATTGACATTTAATATGAAATGGTTATGTTCCTTTTGCCGGTGGATAAATTACCGAACAAGTTTATTAAATGGAGGAAGCAAATCATGAAAAAAACACAGAGAAATACTACTGAAAGAAAAATTCGAAACAATACACAAACTGCCATGCAGCGCCTTAGAGATAGAGGGATGCTTTCATGAGTGCCAATCACTCCCCTTTTATTAACAAACTAAAAAAGCCTTTGGAAAATGGAACTTTATCACCGTTTCTCTATGATCGCTTTGAAGATTACCAGAGTCAAAGGAGGGATAGGAATGAGACTCCAGCAAATTGCCATTAGCAATTTCCCTGGCAAAAATCATGGACATATTAGGGTTTTGACGAAAAAGGCTGGACAGCAAGGCTATGTCCAGCTCTCATTTGACCTTTCCAATATTGCTCCTTCAAAGAAATAAGAGAATAATTTCCACCTCTGTCTGAGCAAGATAACGGGTGGAGGTGATTTTAATGAGAAGGCGCGTGCAATTGCGTTCAATACCGGAATCAAGCCCGGTTTCAAATGTGTGGATTCAACACTTGATAGGCAGACTCCTAATCGGAGAGCTGAATATCCCACACAGACTGCAGGCAAAATTGCTATATGAATTATCCAGGGAAAGAAAGGATGTAAATTAGATGAATGCTATTAACAGCCAGAAAAAGCATGTTTTCTTCCGACGAGTGAGTACAGCAGGACAAGATATCATAACACAGGAAGCCGCAGACCTGCCCTTCCGAGAGAAACTGTCGGATGACGAAATTTTGATTATTAATGAAATAGCCACTTCCGCAAACAAAAAAGCGATTAAAGAAAGACCAGAGATGCAAAGGCTCATTTCATTGGTAAAGGATAAGAAGGTACACAGTATCTACGCCTTTGACCGCAGCCGCTTGTTCCGTGATTTTTACGAAGGCATGGAATTTAATGACTTACGCGCTAAGTATGATGTCCAGGTGATTTACACATCTGTGGGGAACGGAAACATGCCAGCAAGTGATGATGTTTTCGTAGAAGGCTTACTGAGCATGTTCAGTGACATTGAGGGGAAAAACATCGCTCGCAGAAGCCGAGAGGCAAGATTAAGATATCCGGCTAAAAAATTTGGTTACCAAAAACAAAAAGAGACAAAGCGTTTTTTACATGACTCTTCTAAGAGTAAAGGCGTACAACAATACTTTGCGGCTCTTAAGGAAATTAGTTCCCTTGATGATTTGTATAAGGTCACGAAGGAATATCGGAAAAAATTAAAAAAGACTGACGAACAATTAGTTTCCATGGCTACGGATCCATTTTACGCCGGATATGATCTGGAAAAGGGGACAAATAAGCTCCAGCATGTTACTCCTTATATTTCTATTGAGGAATTTTTACAACTTCAGAGAGTCAATGGAGAATTTTTCAAAGCATTTCTTGAACGAAAAAAGTCGCTTATGTGTCAAAACATTTACACTCCCTGTTGCGGTTACTGCAGGAAACCTCTTTTTTACAAGATTGAAGAAGAATCCAACAGCTCATACTATTCTTGCTCTTCAAAACTGCATCCTAAGGTCACTGTATCATTTTCAGACCTCTCAAAAATAATCGGGGGCATTTTGAGTGAGATAATTCAAAACTTCAATGCAGAAAAACTAATTAATCAATCTATCAATTGTTATAGGACAATTAAAAAGCACCTAGAAGCGGAAATGGATAGCATTGACCAAAACCTTAATGGAATCATAGAGGAATTAGTCCTTGGATCTGATGATTATTCTGCCGACTGGAAACAAGACCCTATGTATAAACGAAAACAGCTTTTAAAACAGGAGTATCATAACTGTCTAGAACAAATCAAAGAAAATCAAAACGCACTCCAAAAAAACAAATCTGTGATAAAGGTGATTGAAGAGGCATTAATAAACCAGTCTAATATGAATCCCTCAATGCTCTGTGACATGCTCATAAATGGAATTTGGATTTATGGGGATAACCTTCAGGTAGATGTTTTCTATTTTGATTATCTGCAGGAAATGGAGAAGGAAATGATTTTCGAAGGAGAAGATATAGCATGACTTTAGCATTCGGTTATATCCGCCGTTCCTCATATAAACAGCAGGAAAACAATAGTGTAGAAATACAGAAAGCCCACATCCTGGAGTATGCGCGTAGGAAAGGACTGAGTGTCCCTGAAGATTTTATCATTATCGAGGATGTTACGAGCGCTTATAACAAACGCGCTAATCAACGAAAAGAGCTGATGCGACTAAAGGAAATGATGGTAGAAACAATGATTCCCACCGTTATCTTTTATGAAGAATCTCGGATGGACCGGACAGCTTATACATTTGTATTGGACTTCTATCGGCCATTGAAGGAAGTTATCCCGGACATATTAGTATATACAACCAATTCCGAAAATCCCTTCAATCCAGATAATGAACAAAACAAAATTGCTCTTTTACTGTACCGCCAAGAATCAGAAATTAAATCAAACCGTGCTGTTGGAAACTTGATTGCTCATTTAGAAGCCGAGGATAAGACAAGGCCAGGCTCGAAAGTACCCTTCGGATATAAGCAAGTTAAAAAAATGCTTACTCCTAATGAAGATGCTGAGATTGTAACTTTTATCTATTACCTTCATAGCTGGGGAGTATCGATGGGAAAGATAGCCTCTATTCTTAACGAAGCTGAAGTTCCTTCACCATCCGGCAAAGCATGGAGACCTAGTACCATAGAAAACATTTTAAAGAACCCTGTTTATACCGGCACGCTAATATGGGATATCCAAAAATCAAAGACTGAAAGGAAATACGAATTCCTGGATTTCCATGAACCCATAATTGAAAGCTCTCTTAAACAAATATGTGATATTAATATTCAGCTTCAAAAGAATTTCGGCCGCCTGGATACTCCCTTCCTCTTTTTAAATAAACTTACCTGCGCTGATTGCGGTGATAAACTAGCGAACCAAAACGGTTCAACCAAAAGGAACGGCATTTCATATCTATACCAATATTACGTATGCCGGAACTGCGATTACAAACTAGCAATTAATGAGCTACATGAAAATCTGTTGCCCCAGACTTTCAAACATGTCCAATCTTTTATAACTGCACAAACAATGAAAACAACAATAGCAGCATACCTTCCACAATTCAAACAAACAATCAAAAAAAATATAGCTAATTTAAAAAACGCTATTGACAAAGCTCATTCAAAGGGTTGTATTGCAAAAGAACAAGGAGACAAGGAGCTGGAAGATGCAGCAGCCTTCTTGCAGTTAAAGTACCAGGCCTCAATTGATGCCCTTGTTTCCTACTCAAAGTCAGTAGACGAATTGAAAGGAGTGCTAGATTCGGATGTCTTTTTCCATCGATTCAATCATCTTCTAGATGCTTCTCTGGCTATTACAGAGAAAAGGCTAATTATTCTTTACTTTGTCGAAGAAATTTTAATTTCGCCGGAAAAGCCACCACACTTTATCTTTTGCGAGAATTTCTTTGAACAATTACTTTCAATGGATAAACTCCAGAAACAAAGAGGTATTCAAATGGACAAACTACCGAATCCTAGTCCACCCACCGGGATACAAAATACCGACATTTCTTAAGTGCCCTGTCTACAGGGCTTTCCTTTAAGGAATGTTCGGTAGTTCATCCGAATTGGTATACCAATTTGGATAGATAACCGAAAAGACATTTAGTAGTATGGACAAACAACCGAAATATATACAAAGAAACAATTTTGGAGGGGTTTATTAATGAATAGAACAAATCAATATACAACTTGGGAATCGCTACCCGATACATTAACGGCAGCACAAATCGGGCAATTCCTTGGGATCTCAAGAAAAACAGTCTATGAATTATTCAAATTGAAAATTGAGCATGGTGGTATCCCCAATTTTGAAATCGGCGCTTCAAAGCGTGTAGAAAAAGCCGATTTCAAAATTTGGGTAGCCAACCAAAAACTAAAAAAAAGTGCGGCCCATGTCGGTTAGGCGGAGAACAATCCATTCTTCTAACCTTGTTCTAATAAAATAACAAAACGTATCCGTTCGTTCTGCATAGGAAATAATAATTAATTGCAATACAATTCACCAAGAAATGAGGTATTTGGGCATGAAAGGACACTTTTACCGAAGAGGCTGCACTTGTAAAAAGAAACGATGCACCTGCGGATCTACTTGGAGCTTCGTAATCGACATCGGTCGAGACCCCACTACCGGCAAGCGAAAACAAAAAACGAAAGGAGGGTTTCACACTAAGCAAGAAGCGGAAACAGCCGCTACGGAGCTTATATACGAACTCAATCAAGGTACGTTTGTTCAAGAACAGAATGTGGTATTTAAAGATTTTGCAAGCGAGTGGCTTCTTAAGTACAACGAGAAGAATAACGTAAAACCTGGCACGGTTCGTATCCGTCAGCATGAGATCAACAAGCTACTGCCGTACTTCTCTCTTCTAAAGCTGAAGGACATTACATCTAAACGGTATCAGGATGCTTTAAATAATCTCAAGGAGAAAGGATATGCCGACAACACGCTGGACGGTGTGCATCGTACGGCAGAATGATTTTTAAGAAAGCCATTGAAATGAGGCTGATTAAAAATGACCCAACAGAATTTGCATACCTGAAAAAAGATAGAAAAACTGTTGAGGAATTAGAAGAGCGAGAAATCCCTAAGTATATGGAAAAGGAGGAGCTATCTTTACTTTTGCAAACGGCTGCTCAAAAAGGTTTAGATTTAGATTATCTAATCTTCCTTACCCTTTCCTATACAGGAATGCGTGCAGGCGAATTAGTAGCCCTTAAGTGGAAGGACATTGACTTTGAGGAACATACCATTAGCATTACAAAAACGTACTATAACCCAACAAACAATACTCTGGAGTATCAATTGGTGCCGCCTAAGACGCGGAAATCCAAACGAACCATCGTGGTGGATGAAGAGGTGATTGCCGCACTTAGGAAGCATATGATGGCGCAACAGAAAGTGCAGAAGTACTGTGGTGAGGCATATCTTGACAAAGGATTTATTTTCGCCAAGAACGAGAAACAACCAGGCTACCCTATTTTCATTAAAACCGTGGAAAACAGAATGGCGCGTCTACTGAAGCTGGCCGGCTTGAATCCAAAGTTGACTCCCCACTCGCTGCGCCATACGCACACATCATTGTTAGCAGAAGCAAAGGTGGGATTAGAAGAAATTATGGAACGATTAGGTCACTGCGATGACGACACAACAAAGAACGTCTATCTGCACGTAACAAAAGAAATGAAAAAAGAGGCTTCCCATAAGTTTGCGCAACTCATGAGAAACCTCTAATTTTAGGCGAGAAATGTTAGCAAGATGTTAGCATCTGGCTCCCCTCTTATATAAAACCCTCTTATATCAAGGGGTTTGGGCACTTATTACATCATGCCGCCCATTCATTTTCATATATAATAGAAAGAAATAAGGTATAAAAAAGGCTTTAAATCAACGTTTTAATTCGATTCGACTAAATAGATTTAAATATGGCAAAAATAGATAGCACCCAAAGCAGCACACAAAAGAGACACCCAATTTCAATTGAAGGGTGTCTCTTTTTATAACGTTTTTTTGATTCTTACCCCCCCAATATTAATGTATATGGTAAAAAAAATTTCCATCTAATCAAAATTTGGTTTATCACCAATATTTTCTAATTAAGTAATAATGTATAATAAATTTAGGATCGTTTAATTAAAAAGGAGGATAATTGTTTGGCTACTTCAGTCATTACTACTCCTGTTACTATGCCATTTACTGAGTATAAATGGTTATGGGCAACATGGACGGTGAGAGAGATATTTAAATCGATTGATGTTTTTCCAAAGTCAGTTAAGATTATGTATAAATACAATGATTTACCCTATGGTTTAGGTACAACTACCGGGAAAAATTTCCACGATGATCTTCTGGCACTTAATTTAACAGATGAATCTGGGAGTAGAATTTCATTTGTAGACGCTAGTAATAGGAGCTTTTTGAGAGGTTATCAACCATATTGGACAAATACTGGAATACTGAGTCCCCCTTCTCTGAACAGTAATAAAATAGTAGTTACCCCCTTAGGGAAAGCCTTAGCAACAGGAAAAGTTTCTTTTTCAGAATACATTAAAATTATTGCTTCTCGCTTCCAATTCCCTAACCTTATTACACAATATAATGGTTACCAATCCTGGCTTTCACATGGAGTAGTCTTTAAACCATTTGTATATACGCTTAAAGTTTTAGTGGAATTATATAAGCAAGGTGGATTTGCAAATTCTTATATATCTGAGCAAGAAATGGCATTAATTTTGGTGCCATTAGTTCCTATTATGACACCAGTGCAAGTTGCTAATGAAATTATTGCTTGGCGAGAAGGAGATCCCAGTTTTAATCTTTCCAACCTTTATACAGACTTTGCGACTACAGCAAATGCATATAGAAATATTAAAGAGTTTCTTCAACTGTTATCGATTGGCGGTTTCCTAGTAAATACTAATATGCATGTTAAAAGTTTCTCTATAGGAACTGGAACTACTACTAGTACCTCTTCTAAGTCAAATTGTTACTTTTTAAATACCTTCACCGATGGAAAATGGGGGCAGTCCACCTCTAGCACGGATATGTTACCTTCGATAGAGTCCTTCTGTGAGGAGGCTGAAAAATCGGGCTATTTCGCATATAATTCCTTGTTATCAGAGAAAGATCATAAATTAAAGTTTGTTGAATACCTTGGAACTTTTAATAGTCCAACAGTAGCTCCAGCTACTACTAGTCCTGAAATAAATAGTTATATTGATCTTTTGAAAACTCATAAACAGATAATTTTCGCTGGTGCTCCTGGTATTGGGAAAACAAGAGTTGCACTAGAAATAGCAAACGCTTTACAAAGCAATGGTGAATTAGCTGCAGCAGAAACCATTTTGTTTCACCAGGCTTCTAACTATGAGGATTTTATTGAGGGAATAAGACCTTCTATTGATTCTGCTAATTTAAGCTATTCATATAAAACGGGAAAATTTAAGTTACTCTGTGAAAAAGCACGTTTAAATGCCGGACAGTACTACCTTTTAATAATTGACGAAATAAATAGAGGAAATATTTCAAGCATTTTTGGTGAATTAATCTTTTTATTAGAACCCTCTTACCGTAAACCCGAATATCAAATTGAACTTCAATATACAGGTGATTATTTTTGGGTACCAGATAATGTTTTAATTATTGGGACAATGAATACAATAGACAAGTCAGCAGTTGAACTAGATTTAGCTTTAAGAAGACGCTTTAAATTCATCTACTTACATCCCGACTCGAATGTAATTAAAGAGGAATTACAAAAATTCTCCATAACAATAAACGACCCTGCAGGAAATCCTTTAGATATTCCAAAGGCACATGAAAATTTTAATAACATTATTGCCGATGATGCGGGATTAGGTGAAGACTTTTGCATAGGTCATTCCTTTTTCTTGCCAAAACCTGATACCGATTATGATGAAGGATTTCTATTAGATATTTGGAATTTCAGTTTAATACCTCTACTAAATGAGTACATACTTCTGTCACCTAGATTTAAAACAACGTTAATTGATTATGGTTTTAACATTAATAGAGGGAGAATTACTGATTTTGATTTACCTAATATGTATAATACTATGGCTCAATTAAGTAGGTGAACCGGTTGAAGAAAAGGGTTAAAAATAATATTTATTACGGAGAAACCGGTATCCGAATAGCTCTTTCACCATTAGATGAGTTAGTCTTAAGAGAAACCCTAGAGGATCGAGAACGGTGGACTAGAATAACACCAAATGGCTCAGAAAAGTTTGAGCCCTTGTTTGACAAATTAGAAAGAATTGACTCAAAAAACTGTATTGTTACTCCAGGACCATATGTAGGAAAAATTAAGTTACTCGACTCTGACTTATCATTTTTGCCACCCAAATGGCTAAAGGGGTTAGATACATCCCATTTAATTTATATGATGCTAAAATCTATTTCTGACGAAGCAAAGACTGCTTATTTACCTGAATTTATTACTGAGAATCGTACTAGCGTAAGTGAACTGAACGAGCCTCTATATTCTTTTTTTGTAAATGAACTATTTAAGTCTTTAAAAAAAGGGATTTACAGAACCTATGAACACCAAAAGATAATTTCACCCAGATTACGAGGGAGGCTTGATTTTTCACGACAAATCAGCTTAAATATCAGAGGAAAAGCACTATTTGCTACCGAACAACAGGTCTTTAGTGAGGATAACGAAGTCAATCAGCTACTATTTTTAGCTAACAAAGTAGTTTTAGAGCAGTCAAACATCCATAAAACATTGGAGACAGCACAACAAGTAAAAAGAATCTTTCCATACCTTTCAAATACAAAGTCATTAAATTTTAAAAAGATAAATTTACCTCGTAGAGGAAACCATTTTAAATCCAGTATTGAATTAGCAAAATTAATTGTTTCTGGTCAGTCTATCTCCTATGAGGGGGAATTAGCAAATACGTTTTCAATGGTCATAAACTTATTCGACTTATTTGAAAAGTATGTCTCGAACGAACTATTTTTACGAGATAAGAATTATAATAATCAATACCATTTACCTTTAACTGACTCTAAATCAGCTAGTCCTCCGTGGAGTAACAGAAAGGTTTATCCAGATATAGTTTACTCTTCAGGTTCAAAAAAAATGGCATTAGATGTGAAATTAAAAAGGATTTCTAATTTCGGTCCACAAATTGAAGATATTTATCAGATTTTTTTCTACTCAACCATGTTGAACTTAAGAAATGGGATATTAATATACCCCAGCAATCTAGATACTGAAAAAATATTTACATTCCCTATTGACCATGCAGGAGCTAATAAACTTCAAATTATTGCGTACGGGCTTCCCATTGTTAAGCCAGTAGAAGAATTGTCTAAGGAAATTGATAAATTACATAATTTCTTATTAAAAACACCGTAGAAGTATTAAACTTTTACGGTGTTTTGGTATACTGGAAAGCATTTAGCTAAATTGAAAGCCAATAAAGGTGGTACTGCATTTCCAATCTGTCGGTAACCATCTGTCTTTGAACCTACAAAAACAAAGTCCATTGGAAAGGATTGTATTATTGCAGCTTCTCTAACTGACAAACGTCTGTGATTATTAGGATGATGAATGATTACTACCCCACCTTTGTTATCTCCTCTTGCAGTAATAGTAGGAGAGGGGCGATTGGGATCAATCTCTCTATGACCCATATAACCATTAAAGCGAAGTTTATATTTTGTGTACTCATGGTTAGGTATTTCAGGTGCGTCCTCGGGTTCAGGAATGTCTTTTAGTGCTTCACCAATAGTTACCCACTCATTTAATCCAAATAACAGATGAGAAGGGGGCTCCGCATGAGTAGGAGAGGGGAAATTAATACTTTCATTCAAATCCTTCCTTACCCCTATGAAGAATACTCTTTCCCTCTGTTGAGGAACTCCATAATTTGCTGCATTAACTAAATTGCACGTAACATTATACCCGGCACTTTCAAAATCGGAAAGTATCATTTCTTTTACTTTTCCCTTTCCTAAACTGAGAATTCCTTTTACATTTTCAGCAACAAAGTACTTAGGTTTTTTGCCTTTTATTATTCTTAACATTTCTAAGTATAGTTTATTTCTCTCATCTTCTGTAGAACGATTAATATTTGCTACTGAAAAGCCTTGACATGGAAAGCCGCCAATTATCATGTCACATTCAGGTATATGATCAGAATGAATATCTTTTATATCAGAACAATTGATGTGATCCCCTATATTTAGTTTATAGGTTTCGATTGCTTTTTCATATATATCATTTGCCCAAATGATTTCGTGACCAGCTCGTATAAAACCGAGATCCATCCCGCCAGCCCCAGAAAATAAGGAAACGATTTTCATTTAATTCATCTCCATTTATATTTATCTAATATTTTTGGCTAATAAAGATGCGAATAGCGGAGGTACAGCATTTCCAATTTGCCGGTAGCAAGACGTTTTTGACCCTGTAAATATAAAGTCCATTGGAAATGTTTGAACGATAGCTGTTTCTCTTATAGACATTCTTCTATGGTTCTTAGGGTGCTGAATTACAACAACTCCACCTCCACCATTTCCTCTTGCTAAAATTGTCGGTGATGGTTTCTGTGAATCCGTTAACCTATGCCCAGTAAAATTTCGATTAGTAACCTTATATTCTGAATAAACATGATTATATATAGGACAATCATCTGATGGCTCAGGTATGTCTTTTAGAACTTCTCCAATTGTTACCCAAGGTTTCATATTATCCTTTGCTGTTTTTGAATATCCAGGAGAGGGAAACGAAATATCTTGTGTTAAGTCGTTCCTAACACCTAAAATAATCACCCGCTGTCTAGTTTGGGGGACACCATAATCCGCGAGGTTGAACAACTGATATTTAACTCTATATCCAGCACTTTCAAAGTCCTGTACTATTTGTTTTATAACTTCGCCTTTTCCTAAGCTTAAAATGCCTTTAACATTTTCAGCAACAAAATAACGGGGCTGTTTATCTTTTATAACACGGTAAAATTCTCTGTACAGACTATTACGTTCATCATCAATAACTCTAAATCTATTTGCCATAGAAAAGCCTTGGCATGGAAAACCACCAATGACTATATCTCCATGTGGAATTTCAGAAGAAGGGATATCTTTTAAATCCCCTTCAATTATATGCGAACCTATATTTATCTTATATGTTTGTACTGCATCGGGGTCAATATCATTTGCCCAAATGATTTCATGTCCAGCTTGTACAAACCCTAAGTCTAAACCTCCACAACCAGAGAAAAGAGAAACAACTTTCATAACTTCACTCCCTTAAATACTTTATTTATCATATATTTATAGAAACGCTTGTTTGTATTTATTATATAAAATAAACCTTTCTAACATCAATTCTTAGAATTTTCCATTAAATACCAATAAACCCCAAAATAAGAGACTAAGTTTTAATTATAAGCCCATATAAAATCTAAGTATAGACTTTTTAAACATAGTTGACTTTTGGTATTAAAAGAATATATTTCCAAATGTTAAGTAATTGAAATGGTTTCAATGTTATTTGCCCCAAATCTAACTAGAACTATAAATGTTTTGTTGTTTGTTTTTTGTATTAACGCAACTTGTAATTTGTGTGGTCACAAGCATCTTCAAGCACACAAAAAAGACCCCCAACAAAATTGTTTGAGAGCCTTGAGTAATCTTAGAAATGTCAACTATTGTGAATATTTTACAGTATTGTTTGAAATTAATAGGACTAAATAGTCTACCAAATAAAAGAAAATGTAAATTCAAATTATTTAAGTTGTTTCTAATCGTTACCTTTTAGTCTTGATATGTATGCTTTTCATTGATATCTTGATAATGACTACTATCTAATAACATGTCCTCTAGATTTCTATTAGTTATAAATTTATTAAAATTGATAGTAGGTAAAATTATTGGATTATGCATACTTTTACTTGTGATATCAGTTAAAACAGATCTTAAATAAGGGTATAAAATTGCACTACCATTCACTAATTTAAAAATATGAATATCATCAATGTCATCAATGTTATGTTCAACTGCATCCTCTGTATTGAAGGTATAGAATCCTCTTACAACGACTTCAGCAGTGAACGGTAAGATATTGTCTTTATCACTATCATCAATTTTAACACCCATTATTATATTAAAATGCTCATCATTATTTTCTTTTTCCGCTTTGACTATAAAAAACTCAGGGGATAATTTAGTATAATTGCCGTTTTGATTACTATTACTTTTTTCGTAATTTATGCTATCAACTTGATAACCTTCAAATGACATAACACCTTGTACCATTTACTTGCACCTCTATATTATATTAAGCAACAATTTTTTTATCGTTATATCTAAAAAAATGCATGTCTTCTGTTAAGTCAAAATCAACTTTACTTGTATTTTGCCAGGTAACAGATTCTTCTCCAGGAATTTCACTCCACTTTTCTTGCGCTTTAGGTAGTGTAACACCAAAAGCTTTGTAGAAATTTTCCTTTGAAATAACATCAACCGTTCCATCTGGACGTTGGATAGTAGGTTGTGTTTGCTTCTCGTTATATTCTAGTCCATAACGTGCAGCAGCTTCTTTAATAATTGTCTGTAAGTCCCTCTTCATTCAAATCACTCCTTAACTAAATCTTATATTAACAGGATATGCATAATCACCATCAGGATATTCGATTTCTTTATTTTTGACACAATTATCATTTCGTATACATATCTGTGTTTCTTTGTACTTAACGTTTAAAGGAAACACATTTCTGTCAAACCATCCCGTATTAACCGATCCATAACTAGGCTTTCTGTCGGTTTCAAATGTTTTTATAATAACATTCCAACCTAAATATTCAGAAAGCACATCAAGTACAATACATAAATTTACGTGTTCATCCGAAGACAATTTAACATGTTTAAAATCAGGATAAATTTCATTTAAATGATAATAAAAGGTATTAACTCCATCTGGACTATCCAAATTTAATACGAGTTCTTCTTTCTCCTCTATAAACACTTTAATAATTACCTTATTACTTCCTATACCCCTTTTCCTGTGATCAGTAACAGCATTTTTAGTAATAAACCAATGTGCTAGTTTTCTATCGGTATAAAAATAGGAACCTTGACCCAGCCAATGATTTGCCCGATATTCAGGGTGAAAACCATTCTCTAGGATATCTTGTGCATGCTTCTCAAAAGTTCCATGAAACCCAATGATATTAAAGTCTCCACTCATCCTCATAACACCTTTATTTTTTTTAAGTTACCAAAACAAACAGTTCCTATTTTTTATGTAATATAATTGGTACCAGAAGATATCAAGAAATACGTTTAATATTATCCGGTACTATTGTTACCACCATTATAAACTAAAAGTGGATTATTATGTTAAATTTTATCTCGCATTTTATGACATTTTTTTCATACTATTTTTTATTATTTAAGGCTTCCTAAATTTCAATATTGCAGTTCATTAATGTGAATGTGATATTTCGGTTTTTAGTCCCTATTTTTTTGTACAATAAATTAGTTTTTTGATCTCCTGCAAAAAAAAGAGCGGAGATTCCGCTCATGTTCTTCCTAATACTCTAAGAAGTGGGTCTGATTCTTTTTCAATTTCTTCATTCAACAATACAGCCAATTTACTTCTAGCACTAGGAGACAACCCTAGTTCTCCTGAGAATTTATGATATATCTCACTATACTTTTGATATATCAATATGGCTTTATTTTGGTCTTTATTGACCGCTCCGCTGTTATTCGTGTACTCCACTATCAGACCTTCTTTATTAATGATCTCACGGCATTTCTGCATGTTTGCAATGGCATCTGCCACAATGGAAACTGTGTACACATCGGTATTGTTTAAAAAGTCAGTTGGCAATGATTCAATGATTTCCATATAAGCCTTCTTCCCTTTACTACATAGGTCAGATGGGGGTGTCTGGGGAATGTGCTTCTTGCCTTTTAGGTTATCCTCCGCATTTTCCCTCTTGATCCGTTCCTCTTTTGTCATGGCTCCAGTTCTTAATGATACTGGCTTAACTTTGCTCATTTATAAGTACCCCCTTTAAGTTTTCTGTAAAATAAAATTTTGAACGATTATCGGGGCGTGGTAGTTCGGACCTTCAAAAAATCCCCAAAAACCCCCGGGGGGGGTATTTATAATTGTTCGACTATTCCGACTAATATATTTTTCGGTATCTCTCGACTATCTGCCATCTTATGATGATAAGCGCATAAACTTATCAGGTTGCCATCGTCCAAGCGTTTGTCCCAGTTCTCAGCTATCGATTCAATATGATGCACTTCAATGTTGGTAAAGTTGTATTGCGCAGCGGTGTTGTATAACTTACGTAGACATATCTGACAGAGATATTTATCTCGCTTTCTTATCTGCTTGCTCTTGTTCTTCCATTGGTTCGTCCATCTGAATCTGTTCACATCATTTCTTGGCTTGAACCGTTTAGGCTTGCTTGTGCATCGGTAGGTTCTATCGTGGATTCGTCCGCAATATTGACATGACTTAAGCAAGGAATCCTCACCTCCATACCCTTTCTGCCAATCTGTTCTCGGATTGCCTGAATATAGAGCCAGTTCTCACGATACTGGGTTGCCTTCTCCTTAAAACCATCTCTTTGCAGATAATCTCGCATGTATTCCCTATGGTATTTTCGATTCATTTCATCAATTAACTCTTGACGATACTTATCCCCCATTTATCCGCACCTCTCTTTTTGATTTATCTATTAATTATTATGTTTACTTTATTTACTCTCATACACTAATACGTTAATGCGTTAATTCATTAATAAAATACTATAATGTTTAATCAATCCTTCAGGTGCGCCTTTAATGTCCTAAAAATGGTACGTCTGTACGATAACAGCACAGCGTAACGACTAAGGGACATAGCGTTCCGTGACTGAATGCCTTAGGGCTCTATGGCTCGTAACCATTTCAGGACATAGGGACAATTATCTGACCTGTTGTTTATTTCGTGTTTTTACTTATATTGATTCAAAAATAGTCAGAATATTTTTAATTATATAACGGTAATTCGTTATCTCTATTTAAGAATCAAAAAGAAAAGAAGGCAAATGTTCAAAAAATCGTCCCATTGTCCCTTTATTCCCTTTCGCCCTTACTCTCCCAATAGTTTGAGCCTCGGGTCATAGTGTTCCGTCATATTCCCGGTGTTCCGTTATCCGTTCCTTTCTTCCAAAATAAAAAAGGACTGATTAATTATCAGTCCCATAAATCTCTTTAATATCGGTAGAAATGAAGAATGCATAAGTCTTATACACTCTTCCGTTGTTCCCCATTTTTGATATCTGTCCAAAATAGCCAAGATTAGGACAATCTTTCAAGGTTTCCCTTAAAAGAGATCGATTTCCCTTGAATCGCCTTTTCACTCTATGGAATAAGTCTTCTACAGTCACATAATACATTACAGAACCGTCTTCGAATGCATCGTATGAAACTTCTGTTTTTCCATCCTTATGCATTTTAATAAGAGTTTCACGCATTTTATCCTCTTCGGTTTCATTAGCTGCCCCAAACAGCTTTTCCAATGCCTCTATTGTCAGATATTTAACCAGCATATAGGACACTATAATGGTTTCTTTAGAAATGTAATCTTTGTCAAAATGCTGATCCTTGCGAATCCAAGCATCCATACGTTTCAACATGTGTAGATTTAAAGCCACTTTTCGAATTCGTTCCCCTATCTTCCCATGGAATCCTTTGAATACACTGACTGGCTCTTCTTGTCGTGCTATGCTATGTAAAAATTCGATAGCAGCCAATTCCTCCTCTGCTTCACTAGATATTCTAATAGCGTGAACAGATTTGCATTTTTCGTATAGAAGGGTCATGAATTCGTCATACCTTTCCATATCTAATCTTGTCATTTTATATTTATTTATTTCGGGTGTTCGTTCTTCATCGGGCATTACTACTGAGATTAGATGCCTTGCAATATGCCCATTCCCTTGCAATTCAGGTGTCATTAATAGTCTTTGTGCCATTGATGGTTGGGTAGTGGATGCAGTTGTTAAATATGTCAGTGGGACGTGGATATCTTCTTGTGTTTTTCGCCCAATATCCCAAGGCTCATTATCATATGCTTTCACTAAATAATCCGTCACACTTTTTCCACTAGGTTGCTTTTGATACATAGATGCCATTTCATCCGTGAACCATAACAATCCTTTTGGACTATTAACCATACGAATTGCCATGTTTTCCAGTGTCTCGTCATCGACAACATTTTTCTTTTTGACCAAACTATTGATTTGCTCATCGATTTTTAAACGGTCCTCTTTGTTTTCCGCTGCTTCTTTAATTATACGTAAGTCGTTCAAGTCATTTTTATATTTTTCGGCATATTGATTATCTTTTTCTCTTAATGGGTTTATCATGATTTTAATAGCCGGACTTTTTCCTAATCCTTGTTCACCAACAATTACCACATAAATATTAGCGTAAATTTCCCTATGATAATCCTTTAAAACAACATCTTTGCCGATACAGATGCTAGAGCATGTGAGCAATCCTAATAGTGGGTACTCATATGGCACCCCTAGCATATCTCCAACTTTTAGCACATGCTCTTTTAATACTAGTGGCAATTCCTCAATGAAGTCCCTTACAGATTCGGGAGTTTCATTATAATGTTGGTGGACTGGATACCTTGCATCGGTTTTTCTTTCATTTAACAATTTAAAACTTCCTTTAATCAAATTTTTTAGCAAAAGGAAGAGTATTCAGCGATATATTTAACCATACTGAAATTATCAATTTGTTTGAATATCGAAGTTTATTCTTTTCTTTTGCTTATAGCCAAGACAAAAGGAGGTCACGATGAAACTCACGGCTTCCTACCGTGTGTTTCCCTTTTTCTTGGAAAAAATCATGAGAATTCCACCATGTTTTCGCTTACACTGATTTTTCCCATTCTCTGATTAAACCCATCTGTAATTGGTTTCTGTATTACTCTAATATCGTCTAATGATTCTAGGTTGTATAATTGGTTGCAACCTATTTTTCTTTTTCTATAACTCCACATTTCCCCCCTGCTCTCGAATTCCATCAGCCCATCGATCAATATATTCTCTAACTTTTTCTCTATTGAACATCCACTTTTTTCCTATACGAATGCTCGGAAAATTGTGATCCTGAAGAAATATCCTTTCTATAGTAGGCCATGAAAGGTTTAACATTTTGCATAATTCCTTGCTATCCATGAGAATTGTCTCCATTTCAAATTTTTCAAGATATTTTTTGACTTCTTGAAGATATAATGCTTTTAAACCTTCTTCGTTTAAAGAAAATTGGATTATATTTTTTTCATGCATTACAAATCACCTCTATTTTCAAATTCCTTCTTAATCTGAGCTATTGCACTCAACGTTGTGCACTCCTTATCGCTCAGCTATTAACCAATATAAGTTTTTTTTCATTTTCCCACCTCCAAAATATTGCAATTAATAATATTATGTTTAAAAATACGACAAATCATTACAAATAGCAAATATATTTTTGTCGATAGTTATATAATATTGCAAATAGTTATATTTTGAACTATGATTAAAAAAAGGGTGGTGATTTCAAATGGAAAACGAATTTGGAAAATTTATACGTAATAAAAGGAAAGATAAAAATATTACACTAACGCAATTAGCTATGAAAACTGGACTTTCTCAGCCTTATTTATCACAAATTGAAAATGGGAAAAGGGATACACCAAGGCCGGATATCATTAATAAAATTGCAAGTGCATTGGGAATAGATTCTATTCAATTGATGGTCAAAGCCGTTTCGGTATCCGGGTATGCTCCAGAATTTGAAGATTTAATGAAAGAAGAAAAAAAACTTGTAGAAGAGAAAGATATAATGTACCAGCTCAAAAACAACGATAGAGTTTACCTCGACGGGAACCTACTAAAAGATCGCGAACGACAAATGATTATTGAATATTTAAAATTATTTTCAGAAATTATAAATAAGGAGAATTAACATCATGGCAGAAATAATACAGCGTGGAAAAACGTGGACTTATAAAGTCTATATAGGAACTGATCCACTAACAAAAAAACGGATTTCTGATTCAAAAGGTGGTTTTAAAACACAAAAAGAGGCGAAAGCTGCTGCGCGCCTTGTGGAACTCCAAAAACAAAATGGAACCTTTGTCAAAGAATCCGATATTCCTTTTAAGCAATTCGCCCAGGACTGGGTAAAAACATATAGCCGTAGTGGTGTAAAGGTTAGTAGCGTTAGGGCCCGGGAAAAGGAAATGAAGCACTTTATTAGTGTTTGGGGTCCTTATCCAATTAGTCGCATTACTAAAAAGATGTACCAGGACCGAATTATCGATTTATCAGAGCAATATAGCCACAATTATATGGATGGAATTCACGCTTGTGGACGAATGATTTTTAGACAAGCTATTGAGCTGGGACTAATGAAAGTGAATCCAACAGAGAACTTTAAACTTCCAAAAAAACAGCAGACTGTAGAGGAACTAGAGAAAGAGGAAGATGAAATCATTTTTTTTGAAAAAGAAGAGCTTGCACATTTTCTAAAATTAGCCCATTCCCATGGTCTCGAAATGGACCATCTTATTTTTACGGTACTATCCTATACAGGGTTAAGAATAGGCGAATTACTTGCTTTAAAATGGTCTGATTTTAACGATAATCCAGGGACTTTACGTGTAATTAAAACTCTTTACAACCCTACTAATAATTTCAAAAAATATCACCTGTTAACGCCAAAGACTAAGGGTTCTGTCCGTACGATCCGTATTAATGACAAGCTGGTGAGCATGTTGAAAAAACATAAGATTATACAAAACGAGGTCAAATTAAAAAATCGGCTTATTTACCAGGACTACGGATTTATTTTTGCTCGAGAAGATGGGCACCCACAATTAAGGAAAGTCGTAGAAACCCGACTTAAACGGCTACTTAAACTGGCAAGAATTGAAAAGAAAATCACCCCTCACTCCTTCCGGCATACTCACACATCTTTATTGCTTGAAGCTGGAGTAGGGATTAAAGAAGTACAGCAACGGTTAGGACATACTGACATAAATACCACAATGAATATCTATGCTCATATGACTGCCAACATGGAAGAAAAGGCCTCCCAAAAGTTTGATAAACTAATGGAAGACCTTCTCTAATTGTGGTATTTTCTTTTGTCATGGTTTGTCGTGTTTAATAAATGCACACAAATCCGCACACAAAGATTTATCAAACTATCTTAAAACGTTGATATAACAAGGTTTTAAAACCCTTATTACATCATGCCGCCCATTCCACCCATACCGCCCATATCAGGCATTCCCATACCAGAACCAGCAGGCTCAGGTTTGTCAGCTACTACAGCCTCAGTTGTTAAGAACATAGCTGCTACAGATGCAGCATTTTGTAATGCAGAACGAGTAACTTTAGTTGGGTCAACGATACCAGCTTGAATCATGTTTACCCATTCGCCGTTCGCAGCGTTGAAACCAGTACCGATTTCTTCACGCTTTAAGCGGTCAACGATAACAGATCCTTCAAGACCAGCGTTGTGAGCAATTGTGCGTACAGGCTCTTCCATCGCACGTAATACGATGTTGATACCAGTTGCTACATCGCCTTCAGCTACGATTTCAGCAACTTTGCTGTATACGTTAAGAAGGGCTACACCACCACCGGATACGATACCTTCTTCAACTGCAGCACGAGTTGAGTTCAAAGCGTCTTCGATGCGAAGTTTGCGCTCTTTTAATTCAGTTTCAGTCGCAGCACCAACTTTGATTACTGCTACACCGCCAGCTAATTTAGCTAAGCGTTCTTGTAATTTTTCACGGTCAAATTCAGAAGTAGTTTCTTCTAATTGAACACGGATTTGGTTTACACGAGCTGCGATTTCAGCAGAATCTCCTGCACCTTCAACGATTGTTGTATTTTCTTTCGTTACAACAACTTTAGCAGCACGTCCTAAAGAGCTGATTGTAGTTGTCTTAAGTTCACGGCCAAGCTCTTCAGTAATTACTTCCCCGCCAGTTAGTGCAGCGATATCTTCAAGCATTGCTTTACGACGATCGCCAAAGCCTGGTGCTTTAACAGCAACTGCATTGAATGTTCCGCGTAGCTTGTTAACTACTAGAGTAGAAAGTGCTTCACCTTCAACATCTTCAGCAACTAATAATAGCGGCTTACCTTGTTGAACTACTTGCTCAAGAACAGGAAGGATTTCTTGAATGCTAGCAATCTTCTTGTCAGTAATTAAGATATATGGATTTTCTAAAACAGCTTCCATTTTATCTGTGTTTGTTACCATGTAAGCAGAAGTATAACCACGGTCAAATTGCATACCTTCTACTACATCCAATTCAGTTGTGAAGCCTTTAGATTCTTCAATAGTGATTACGCCGTCGTTACCAACGCGCTCCATTGCTTCTGCAATTAATTGGCCAACTTCTTCATCAGCAGCAGAGATGGAAGCAACCTGTGCGATCGAAGCTTTGTTTTCGATTGGTTTAGAAATTGCTTTTAATTCTTCAACAGCTGCAATAACTGCTTTTTCGATCCCTTTACGGATACCCATTGGGTTTGCGCCAGCAGTTACGTTCTTTAAGCCTTCGCGAATCATCGCTTGTGCTAGAACTGTTGCAGTTGTTGTACCGTCACCGGCAACATCGTTAGTTTTGCTTGCTACTTCAGCAACAAGTTTTGCACCCATGTTTTCAAATGCATCTTCTAATTCGATTTCTTTAGCGATAGTTACACCATCATTTGTGATAAGTGGTGAACCAAATTTTTTCTCAAGAACCACATTGCGTCCTTTAGGTCCAAGAGTAACTTTTACTGCATTTGCTAGAGCATCAACACCACGAAGCATTGCGCGGCGTGCATCTTCACTAAACATAATCTCTTTAGCCATTGTTTAAAAACCTCCTCATATCTTTTAAGTTCTTTGTATTTTTTTAAGTAAAAATCTTAAGCGCCAACGACAGCAAGAATATCAGATTCGCGTAAGATTAAATATTCTGTTCCTTGGTATTTCACTTCTGTACCGCCGTATTTTGAGAAGATAATACGATCACCTACAGAAACTTCAAGTGCTACACGCTCTCCGCTTTCAAGTACGCGGCCAGTACCAACGGCAACAACTTTTCCTTCTTGAGGCTTTTCTTTCGCTGAATCCGGTAATACGATCCCGCTTGCAGTTTTTTCTTCTGATTCAACAAGCTCAATGATAATACGATCACCTAATGGTCTTAACAAATCAAACAACCTCCTCAAAAATATATGTAATTCTGACTTATTAGCACTCTCTTTGAATGAGTGCTAACACAATTATTATAATAATGAATCTCAAATTTTTTTGCAAGTGTGAAGCATAAATTTTTCTAAAAAAAATAATCCGATTGACAACCTTATAAAGTATGTGAAAAACGTCACTTTCTATACCCATTTTTTTAAAAAGTCTTTCTAAATTGAAACAAAGCCAGTTTTCAGAGTAGAATGAAGAATAGTATATATAAAGGCATGAGAGATTTGACTCCCTGTAAAATGGATGATTATAAATTGACTATTCGTCAAAAATATAAAATGGAATCTAAAGGAGACTAGATTATTTGAAACGGGAATATTGGATAATCATTATTGTTTACATCGCGATGCAGTTTTCTAGCCTAATCGGGATACCCCTATTTTTGTTTGGCTTTAAAAACTTTGGGATCAATCAAAGTCTTGCTGTACCTTCCTGGCTTCTAGCTAGTTTTACGATTGCCTTATTACTCATTATTTTTATATTACGGAAAGAAATGAACAACCGAGGCTTCAGCAAAAATGGCGGTACTTTCGGTCATTCGGTGGTATGGGCCATTTCAGGAATCTTCCTTGCTTTAGCTGCCCAGTACGCCGCCGCAATCATCGAGAACCTATTAGGCATCAATATGGGGTCTGAAAACACAAAGGATATTCTGAAGATAATTGAGGCTTTTCCCTTAGCGATCATTGTCACGAGCATCATTGGACCAATCCTAGAAGAAATCGTTTTTCGAAAAATTATTTTCGGAGCTCTTCATCAACGATTTAACTTTTTTATCTCTGCTCTTATCAGTTCAGTCATTTTTGCCGCCGCCCATATGGAGTTTCAGCACATTCTGCTATATTCGGCCATGGGCTTTACGTTCGCCTTTCTTTATGTAAAAACAAAATCCATTTTCGTCCCAATATTTGCCCATGTCACAATGAACACCTTGGTGGTCTTGGTTCAGTCGGTGTACAAAGACGACATTGAGAGGCTCCAGCGAGAAGCCGAGGCGGTTCAAAACTTTATCGGAGGATTTCTATGAGACGTTCACCTTTGTTTTCCGGATTAATTTACTTTTTGCTTGGCGGGTTGTTTACTTACTTTGCCATTGATAATGTTCAAAAAAATGGCTGGGGGTTTTTCAGTTACCTCCTCGTCCTATTAGCAACCTTTGACTTTGGCTCAGGCGTAAAAATGATTATCTTTCACGTTAAATACAAAGATAAAATGAAAAAGAAATAAAACAAGGTGTCAGGCACCATGTGAATTTTTCACATGGTGCCTGATACCTTTTCATTTTGAAGCCTCTTTTTTGTGAATCACCATACGCTCTTTCCCAAGTATAAATATAAATAGGAAGGCTAGACCTGCGGGTACGAGTGCCCATGTAAATGTGTGGACGATGGAACTTGAGAGTGCATCTGTAATTTTATCGAGAATTTGTGGTGGAATTAATTTTCTTGCTTCCTCCGATAATAAGGCCCGCGAATCTCCGAAACTTTGACCCTTAGGAATCGGCCCCATTCCAGCAAAAGCATTTTCCAACCCTTCTTTGAGATCACTTCGTTGGATCGTACCAAAAACGGTTATCCCGATCGTCATTCCTAAGGAACGAATAAAGTTACTAGTGGATGTTGCTGAGCCCCTTTGCTCGATTCCAAACGGATGAATCGCTGCCATACTTAACACAGAAAAAGAAAAGCCGACGCCTAAACCAATTATAATCATGTAAAGCGTCAACACCGCTCTGCTTGTTTCTGGTGTAATCGTACTCAATAACAATAAGCCGCCAATCAAAATAACTCCGGAGATAAACATAATATTTCGATAGCTCATCTTCGTTGTCAAAAAACCGCCCGCTTGTGCGGTAACCACGGAGCCAAGCATCATTGGCAATAATATTAACCCTGAATTGGTAGCAGTCCCGCCATATACCCCTTGCACAAAAATCGGGATGTAAACCGTAGCTGCCATAAATGCAGCACCGTAAAATAAGCCAACGATTGTACTGCCTGCAAACAAGCGGTTTCTAAACATGGAAAAGGAAATAATCGGATCCTTTGCTTTTGTCTCCACAAATAAAAAGATCAAAAATAGAATCGCAAATCCTGCAAACAGGCTGATGATCACGGTTGAATTCCAGTCATATTTTTGCCCTCCAAGTTCAAGCGCAAACATTAGACAAACTACGGCTCCTACCAATGTCACGGCCCCCGACCAATCAATTATCTGCTTTTTGTGAATTGGAGATTCCTTATAGGCGATAGTAATAAAAATGAGTGATAAGATCCCTAGTGGCATATTGATGTAGAAAATCCAATGCCAGCTGATATAGTCCGTTATATACGCACCAAGCAATGGTCCAAAAATACTCGACAATCCAAAAACGGCTCCGAACAAGCCCCCCATTTTCCCGCGCTTTTCAGGGGGAAACAGGTCAAACATTATCGTAAAGGCGATTGGGACAAGCGCCCCACCGCCAATCCCCTGAATGGCACGATAAATGCTTAACTGCGTGATCGTTTCAGCAGTACCGCACAAAGCGGAACCCACCATAAACAAAATCAATCCGAAAATAAAGAATCTTTTTCGACCGTACATATCCGACAACTTACCGAAAATCGGCATCCCTGCCATCTCGGCTACCATGTAGGCAGATACGACCCAGACAAAGCTCTCCAGACCACCGAGATCACCGACAATCGTACCCATTGCGGTTACAACAATCGTATTATCCATCGAGGCCATCAAAATCCCCAACAATAACCCCGCAACAACCAAACCTAATTTGCTTTCTTTCGTCACCATCCCATTTCTCCTTTATATCTTAGTCGTTGTTTTTATTGCCGCCTTCGGATCATGTGAGAAATCATCCCGATACTCCACCACTCCTATTTGGCAGCCAGGTCCAATTTTCACCTTGTTGCCCCGAACAATATCAGCCTTGGTATTTTCAAGATAGATATCATCCCCCTCAATGACTTTCGCACTTAGGGACCCTGCCTCTTTTCCAAAGGGGAGGAGTGAGTTACTTCTTTTTTTGACGGTTATTTTTCCGCCGCCGATTTCCTCAGCAGAGCTCTGCCCAAAACGCAGACCAACCTTAATTGTATCCGCCGTCAGTAAGCCTTTGATCTCAAATCCGCCACTAGAGTCGAACGTCTCATACTCTACATCGCCATTTACTGCGATACTTCCTTTAATGTTTGCTTCATCCCCCGTAAGACTTTCGCCGACTTCCAGCAATCCGAAAATTTTTATCCTTTTTAAAAGAGCATTGCCACCGACCATCATCGTTCCCATGATCAGTGTTTCCTCTGCATCCATATTCCCTTTGATCTCTGCTTCACCAAATACTTTTACCGAGCCTGTTTTGACATTTTCGACGGCCTCACTCGTACCATAGACATGGAAAGTCGAACTTTCCACAGCATTGACAATCGTCCCTTCCCCTCGAATACTGATTTTATCGTAGAAGCCGCCAGGATAGCTGCCCGAGCCATTGATAATAAGATTTCGCATGCCCGTTTACTTTTATTTTTTCAGAAATGACATTTCCATTGACGATCCCGGAACCATTACAATCAAGTTCCACGCATTCTAAATCATTGTTAACCGTCCCTCGGCCATTTAATGTGACAACGCGGAACTGTCCCCCATTGGATGCGCCGAAGCCATTAATAACCAAGTCTCCCCTGCTTTTCGTATCCATCATCATTCTCCTTTATAATAATTTCGCTTTAATTTCTTCCATGCACGTCATCAGCGACAAAGCGGCTACCACTTTCGTTCCGCGTTCAAAATGAAATTCTTCTGCATTAATAAGTAACAGACATGATGACATGCCAAGCTTTCTGGTAATCACCAATTCACAGCTTTTTTGCTTGATTACCCCGGCATGATCCCTTAATACCTGCAAGACCATTTTCCCTTCTTCCAGGTTAATTTCACCCGACTGAAGCAGCTTTTCTAAAATAAAAACTTCGAGCATACGTGTAAAGTTAAATTGAAGACTGCCCTTTTCTTGTTCTAAGTAAAAATCGACAACCGTTGTCGAAACAATGTTACGTTTCACTAATTCGTCTTTGGTGTAATTTAAATTCGTTACATTAGGTGAAAACATGTCAGCAAGTTCATCCAAGGATAAGTTTTCTTTCATCGTTTGGATTTTTTCAATTCTTTCTAAGACCTTTTCCTTTGGAAAAAAAGTTTCTTGACCCGTAAACGTTGATTTACGCACAAACCATTCTTCCGGAATGAGATCTTTTCGTTTCCATCTATATAGCTGTCCATAGGATATTCCGGCCAATTCTAACAGGTCTTTCTTTGAGATTAACTCCTCGCTCATCATAAAAACCCCTTCCTAAAAACAATGTAACATAACACTGTTACGTATGTAAAGTACAAATCATCTTCTAAATGCACCTAATTATCTTCCCGCAAAAAAAGAGCCTCCCACTTATTTAGTGAAAAGCCCTTTAATACTAATGATTCTTCTTCTTTTTCTACAGTCGGATAATTTTTCCATTTAACTCCTGTTCTCAAATGATTTCTACTAGTTTTTTGTAGTTGGAGCTTTTTCGTGCTACTCCCGATTCAATTGCTGCAGTCGAAACAGCTGCTGCCACTCGATCCCCCACACGAGAATCCAAGGCGTTAGGAATGATATACTCCGCACGAAGCTCTTTATCCGATACAAGACTTGAAATGGCGTAAGCTGCCGCAAGTTTCATTTCCTCCGTGATGTCGGTTGCCCTTACATCGAGAGCACCACGAAAGATTCCTGGAAAGGCAAGCACATTATTTACTTGATTAGGATAATCAGAACGTCCTGTTCCGACTACTGCTGCACCTGCCGCAAGCGCTTCTTCCGGATAAATTTCGGGTACTGGATTTGCCATTGCAAAAACGATTGAATCTTTATTCATGGTCCTGACCATATCTCCCGTTAAAGCCTTTGGACCTGAGACTCCGATAAAAATGTCGGTGTTTTTAATCGCGTCTTGAAGGGTTCCATGTACCCTGCCTAGGTTTGTCCTCTCTGCTATTTCTGCTTGCCGGTCGTTCATCCACTCTTCGCCTGGACAAAGAATTCCCTCCAGGCTTACTAACGTAATATTCTTAAAGCCCGCTTTTAATAATAGCTTGGCAATCGCTATCCCAGCAGAACCAGCACCATTTAGAACAACCTTAACCTTATAGATACTTTTCTTCACAATTCTCAGCGCATTTAAAAGGGCTGCTAATACAACAATCGCTGTCCCATGCTGGTCATCATGAAAGACGGGAATGTTTAGTTCCTTTTTTAAGCGTCCTTCAATTTCAAAGCATCTTGGGGCGGCAATATCCTCCAAATTAATACCACCGAATGTTGGCTCTAATGCTTTAATTATATTGACAATCTCATCGACATCTTTTGTACCCAGGCAAAGCGGATAGGCATCAATCCCTGCAAATTGTTTAAATAAAACGGCCTTCCCCTCCATAACTGGCATTGCAGCCTCAGGACCAATGTCTCCTAACCCTAAGACAGCTGTTCCATCTGTTACAACGGCTACTAAATTACCCCTTCCAGTATGCTCAAATGAAGCCTCACTATTTTTGGCTATGATCTTGCATGGCTCAGCTACACCTGGCGTATAAACTAAACTTAAATCATCTGCATTATTCATTTCTACTTTACTAACGATACTAATTTTACCTGCCAGCCTTTTGTGGAGCAGCACTGCCTGCTCTTTTATCTTGCTTTCATTCATTCCAACCTTCTCCTTTTGGTCCTATCTAAGATCTAATAGTTAATCCGGGTGACAAGAATTCAATCCAAACAATCAAAAAAATCGGACCGTGACAAACAGGCGCAGCCCGATTTAGAATATTAGCTTAATAGTTTCAGCAAAAGAATAGCCAAAATAACGGTTGAAGCGCCCCCAATTCTTGTCGAAACTTGGGCAAAAGGCATCAATGACATCCGATTGGAAGCGGAAAGAATCGCCACATCACCCGTTCCCCCTAAACCACTATGACAGCCTGTAACAATCGCTGAGTCGACTGGGAACATCTTCATCATCTTTCCTACAAAGTAACCAGTGGTAACCATTGCCACTACGACTGAGGCACAAACAACCACATATCCTGGGGTTACAATTTTGACTACATCCTTAAGCGGAATATAAAGCATGCCTAAGCCAACCATTAATGGCCATGTTAAACTCGATGATACAAATTTATATAAGTGATAAGCACCTTGTTCCATTTTAGCTGGCATTACCTTAATACTTTTCACAACGGCTGCTGCAATAATCATTAACACTGGTCCAGGAATGCCTAGAAATTTATTCCCTAGTCCACCTAAGATAAAGAAACTACACGCAATTAACAGTCCTGCACCCATAAGAGGGAAATCAACCGGCTTATCAATCGTTGCCGCTTCTGTGATTCCATCGCCTTCTTTGGTCTTCACTAATACTCCATTACCAGTTAGATGCTTCTTTTTCTCACCTAAGCGTGATAAAATACCAGCACAAATGATAGCGACAATATTTCCAATCACCGCTGCTGGAATTAATTGCCCTACAAATGTTTCTGAAGATTTTCCGAGAACCTCTGCGTAGCCTAATGAAAGAGGCAAAATTCCTTCTCCAATCCCGCCACCGATAATCGGAACCACAATATAGAACAGTGTGTGTTTCATGTCATATCCAAAAAGCAAACCAACTAGAACGCCCGCTGCAACAGATGCAATTGTCCCGACAATAAGCGGTATAAACATGCGTGTGAAGCCTTGAATTAAAACTCTGCGATTCATCCCAAGAATACTCCCTACTACTAAAATAGAGATATAAAGGTAAAGGAAATTGGATGTTTTCATCAACTGGGTAACCGCATTCATTCCAGTTGTGTTAATTACACTAAAATAGACTAATATAGACGGAATCAAGAGTGCTAAAATGGCAGGGCCGCCGATATCCTTCAAAATCGGAATCCTCATGCCAAGTTCCCCGAATAAAATACCCATGACAATAATAATTGCAAAGCCGCCAATCATATCAGCTGGAAGCAATTTATAGACGGCTGAAAAGTAGACAACAGCTGCGATAACAATATAAAGCGGCAATGGAACTACCCCTAATTTCACACTGCCAAATTTACCTAAAATCCCTTTCTTTTCTTCCTTTTCCCCCGGAACAACCGTAAGCGGTTGCAACTTTCTTGCTGGTTCCATAAGCTCATCCCCCTAGCTATTTATGTTTCTATCATAGATCCAATTAAACCGCTTTCATAGCTTATGTAAATTTAATAAGGTTTTTGTAAATAAAAAAAGTAAGCAGTTTTAGTCTGCTTACAAAAAGGTTTTGATAAGATGTTGTTTCAATTGATTAAATTCATGCTGATATACGGGTCTTCCCACTGTACCGTAGATTACCTTAACGTCTAGGATCCCAATTTCCTTTAAAAAATTTAAATACTTACGGACCGAAACTCGAGAAATTCCGACGACCTTAACTACGTCCTCTGTTGAAAACGAGGCATATTTTAGCTCCTGAATCGCTTCCCAAATTTGTTTTAGGGTATCTTTTGTTAAACCCTTTGGTAAATCTTCGATAAGAGGCCTATCCTCTCGGTGCAGTAATTGATTGTCCAATACGTCTTGGTTAATCACTTGTTGAGTTTGAATAAACTTTGTTTGATCCTTATATGCAACTAATGCTCTACTAAAGCGTTCAAATTCAAAAGGCTTAATTAAATAATCAACGGCTCCGTATCTTAAAGCCTTTTTAATCCGCTCCATATCAGATGCTGCTGAAATAATAATAACATCGGTCTCTTTCTCATTTTCACGAAGGTAGGTTAACAGCTCTAATCCTAGTTTCCCCGGCATAAATATATCCAATAAGATAAGATCGATTTCTAGTTTTTCAATTTTCTCAATCGCCTCATCCACGGATGCGGCCATTGCCATCAAGGTAAATCCATGAACTTGTTCAAGATAGCGTTTATTAAATTCAGCCACCATTGGATCATCTTCAACAATCATTACCCGGATCATTCTGGTCCCCCTCCCCTTCATATGGTATATACACGGCAAAAACGGTCCCTTTTCCAGGCTTCGATGAAAGAATTAATTCCCCTTCCAACTTCTTAATAGCTTGCGAAACGAGATACAGTCCTAACCCCCTATTTTCACCGTTTGTGGAGAATCCTTTGTTAAAAATTTGGTTTTGCAGTTCTTCACTTATCCCTGCCCCCGTATCTTTTACTTCGATTGTTAAAATATCATCGCCATATTCGAATTCTACTGCTATTTTTTTAACCATACAACCATTCATAGCCTCGATGGCATTATCAATTAAATTGCCAACAATGGTTATAAGTTCGTGTGTCACATCAGAAACAGCGGGCTGCGGAAGAGGCTGCTCACAGGAAACTGATAACTCTGCCCCTGATTCCCTTGCATAACTCAACTTTCCAATTAAAAAGCCAGCTAATACAGGGTCCTTTATCTTTTTTGTCACAAAGCCAATTTCGCTATTTCGATGGTCAACCGTTTCACTGATATATTCGACCACTTTTTCATAATAACCTGTATGGACCATTCCCAAAATAACATGAAGTTTATTCATAAACTCATGGGCCTGAGCCCGAAGTGCGTCAGCATATATTCTAACTCCGGTCAGTTGTTCAGCAAGCACCTGTATTTCTGTTTTATCCCGAAAAGTAGCAATCGCGCCGACTACCTTATTACCAACGATCACAGGGACTCGGTTGGTTAAAATGGTCATCCCATTTATATTCTGTTCTTCATCCAATTCAGGTTTACCAGTTTTTAATAAATCACCCAAGCGAGTAGATGACATATATTCTTCGATATTTGTCCCCATCGGGTTATCTTGCAGGCCTGCTTTATCGAACAGCTTTAAGGCCGCTCGATTGACGAGTGTTATGTTAGACTGTTGATCAACTGCCACAATTCCCTCACGCACCGATTGAAGCATCGCGCTGCGTTCCTCTAATAATTTAGCAATCGCAAATGGCTCAAGCCCAAGTAGGATTTTTTTTATATATCTGGCTAAAATCACGGCCCCGAGAACACCGATTAAGATACCAATCATCGTCCCAATATAGATCCCTATTCTGCTCTTATTGACGGCCGTTTCCACATTATCAAGAGAAATCCCAACGGCTACTGCCCCGATCTGTTTCCCATTTGCATCCTTAATCGGCGTAAAAGAACGTAAAGAAGGTCCTAGAGCTCCTTTTGAAATAGATTCATGCTCTTTCCCTTTTAGTACCGGCCCTTCATCTCCACCCTTGAATTGTTTGCCAACTTCTTTGCTATCAGGATGGGATTTACGGATCCCCTTCATATCCATCACAACAATAAAGTAAACGTTTGTCACTTTTCTCATTTCATTCGCAAACGTTTGGATTTCCTTTACATCCCGTTCTCCACTCATCGCATCAATCACAAGCGGACTATGAGCAACCATTCGAGCCACATTTCTCGCCTTCTCAGCCTGACCTTTTTCCGTCTCCTTAGCAATTCTCGAACTGATAAGTAAATCTGTTATCAAAAGTGAAAAAGTAACCACCATACACACAAAGACAATAATTACCGTCTGTAAACTCCATCTTCCCTTTCTCATATTTCCCTCCATCTTTGAGAAGGCGACAGGCACCATTCTGATTTCCACCTGATGACATACTAACCAACAGGGTTAGTAAACGCAAAAAGGCTGCAAAGCATTCTTATGAAAATACATTGCAGTCTAAAAGCTTTCTTTAACTTAGGCTGGCCTGAGGATTAATTTTCAAAGTTAACCATCCTTGCGAATGATGCCTTAACTTATGAGCAAAATAGCTCCTGCGATAATAGGGGTCAGGACCATCGCACTTTTTAATACAGGCTGCGGAGCAAGGGCTGTAAACTTAGCCCCGACATAGGAGCCAATCATCGTTCCTCCTACCACTTCAACTAACAGGGTTAAATTCAGGTATCCTTCGAAATAGTAGCCGATTCCTCCTGCTAAAGCGATTGGCAAAATAACGAGCATTGTTGTACCAACTGATTGTTTAAGCGAAAGTCCCATGATGACCAGCAACCCGATTTGAATGAACGGCGCAGCACCTATCCCAAATGTACCAGACAACAATCCGGTAACCAACCCGACGACTGCCGCTTTCTTAATGAGAAGCAGGTTGCCAGGTTTCACTTTTTTGTTGTTTGCCTTTATTTTTTGAACAATAAATAAGCGTACAACCAGTATTACAGCCGACAAAAATAACATCCCTGCTGTTAACCAATGCAAAGAATGGATCGGAATCAAACTGGCTAGTTTTGAACCTAAATAGGAGGCAACTGCACCAAATCCACCGACGATTAAACCGGTTTTAATTGAGATATTTCCTTGACGAAAATGACTGTAGGCACCTGACATGCTCGTAAACACCATCGCTGCTAGTGATGTCCCTAACGCCATATGTATTGGTACTCCAAAAATAACTGTTAAGATGGCAATAATAAAGCCGGAGCCGCCCGCCCCAACAAATCCTAATAATATCCCAAGCACAAACATCGTCAGCACAATCGCCAACTTCATCCCCTCCGATTGCAAAACCCTAGATGTCCTTCTAGGAAATGTTAAAATTACTTACCTAAAAACGTGCTCATACCCACCGATTTAAAAAAGAAAAAAACTATCATTCATTATTGTACTAAAAATTTAAAAGGTATATTGGAAATATGCCCTAATTCCCAAAATTTGAAAGACTACCTCTAGATTGAGGTAGTCCTCCCTTAAAAGCTTGATTTTACTCGACCTAAACATGAACTGGTTGTTTTGCTTCCGCTAGTGCTAATAGGCGTTGTTTAATTTCCTCAACATTGACAATTCTTTGAGCTACCCCTGTTTCCATTGCAGCGGAAGCAACTGCTGCTGCTACTTGTGCTGCGACCCTAGGGTCAAAAGGGTCTGGAATAACATGATCAGCATGAAGTTCTTCATCTGAAATTAATCCAGCAATTGCATAGACCGCGGCGAGCTTCATTTCCTCGTTGATTTCCTTTGCACGGACATCTAAAGCGCCGCGGAAAATTCCTGGGAAAGCAAGCACATTATTAACCTGGTTCGGAAAATCAGAACGTCCTGTACCCACTACAAGTGCTCCTGCTTCTTTGGCCGCATCGGGCATAATTTCCGGTACTGGGTTGGCCATGGCAAAGATAATCGGGTCACGGTGCATAGAACCAACCATTTCCTTTGTAACGGCCCCAGCTGCTGATACCCCCACAAACACATCTGCGTCAAGGAACGCATCGGCTAACGTTCCTTGTTTTTGCCCGCGATTTGTCATTCGCGCCATTTCATCTTTGAATCGATTCATTCCGAACGGGCGGCCTTCATAAATAATTCCTTTTGTATCACATAAAATAACATCCTTCACGCCCATATGCAGCAGGAGCTTAACAATTGCTACTCCAGCTGAACCTGCTCCGTTTACGGCAACACGAATATCTTCAATTTTTTTATCCGCTAATTTTAATGCGTTGATTAGACCAGCGGCTGTTACAATCGCGGTTCCATGCTGGTCATCATGAAAAACAGGAATCTCGCAGGCTTGGCGGAGGCGGTCTTCAATTTCAAAGCATTGCGGCGCAGCAATATCCTCCAAGTTCACTCCGCCAAATGTTGGTTCTAGCAGCTTGACGGTTTCTACGATCTGGTCTGTGTCAGTGGTGGCCAAGCAAATGGGAAAGGCATCAACATCTGCGAACGATTTGAATAACACGGCCTTTCCTTCCATCACAGGCATCGCAGCTTTTGGTCCAATGTTTCCAAGCCCCAGGACCGCTGTCCCATTGGATACAACTGCGACAAGATTGCCCTTCGAGGTATAATCATAGACTTTATTTTCGTCTGCATAAATGACCAAACATGGCTCTGCCACACCGGGTGAATAGGCAAGGCTTAAATCTTTTGCATTATGTACTGCCACCTTAGAATAAATCCCAACCTTGCCTTGGTGTTCCTTGTGCATTTTTAACGCTTCATCCCGTAAAATTGACATTGAATTTCCCCCACTTCCCGGCTAGTAACCGCTTGCATTTTATCTACCTACATCTTAGTGCATAAGAAAGTATTTTTATAGATTATGTAATTAAAAAAAGCAGGGATTTAATATACAAAAGGCCTTCCACAAATTTTGTGGAAAGCCTTTTTAACTAATTATTCTTCATCTATTTCGACCGTTGGATAATGCTTTAAAAAGTAGACTAGCGATTGAAGCTCCACAGCCAAGTCAATATGATGGACCCTTATTAATGGTGGAACATTTAACCTCGCTGGAGTGAAATTTAAGATCCCTTTTACATTCGCTTGGACCAGTCGATCGGTTATCATTTGAGCGGCAGGAGCCGGAACCGTTAATATCGCCACTGAAATATTAGTTTCTGATAACACCTTCTCTAAATCATCCATAGGATGAACGGGTACCTCGCGAATCATAGTTCCCATTTTGTCGGGATCCACATCGAAGGCGCATTCTATTTTTGTGTTATTATTTTTTAAAAAGTTATAGTTTAAAAAGGCAGTCCCAAGATTTCCGACTCCTATTAAGGCAACCTTAGTTAATTCATCCTGATCTAAGGTCTTTCGGAAGAAGGATATTAAGTAATTAACATTATACCCATAGCCCTTTTTTCCTAACGCACCGAAATAGGAAAAGTCGCGGCGAATCGTTGCTGAGTCTACCTTTACTGCTTCACTCAATTCCGCTGAAGAGACCCTTTGCTTGCCTGAACTTTGCAGGTTTTTTAGAAATCGATAATAGAGGGGCAGCCGTTTTGCTGTCGCCTGTGGTATTTTCGTTGTTTCATTACTCATAATCTCCCACACCCCATGAATGGTTTAGTTAAAAATTTATTTAACTCTTTCATCTCTTTTAAAATCACCGTTTTTACCGCCTGTTTTTTCGACAAGATACGTCGGTCCAATTACCATACCTTTATCAACGGCTTTACACATATCATAAACCGTTAAGGCACATGCGGATGCGGCTGTTAACGCTTCCATTTCTACGCCTGTGTTCCCCTTCGTTTTAACGGCTGCAGCAATATATAATTGATAGTTCTCATCCTTATCCTGTTCCCAAGAGAAAGAAATATTAACACCTGTTAATGGAATCGGATGGCACATTGGAATCAAATCCCATGTCTTCTTTGCTGCCATGACAGCTGCTATCTGGGCCACTGCTAAGACATCGCCCTTCTTCATCTCATTATTAGTTATTTTATCATAAATTTCTTTACTAACGGTAATGCTGGAATGAGCAAGCGCCGTACGTGCCGTTTCCGGCTTATCACTGACGTCGACCATTTTTGCTCTGCCTTCTTCATTAAAATGCGTAAATTCTGCCATATAAAAAATCCTCCCATCAAATCATACACTATTTTTCCTTATATGTGTGTGAAACTTTGAACTATATATTACATTTTATGTCGGTTTAAGACTTCACTCCGCTAATATGGCGAGCAGTTTATTGCCGACATACCGGGAATAAGGTACACTTATCCTATGTAATAGAGGTGAATGAGAATGATTTTGCTACAGGTTAATCAATTACAAAAATATTATGGTGCTGACCTTATTTTATCGAATATTAAGCTCGAATTACAAACTCGGGACCGTGTTGCCCTTGTTGGACGCAATGGGGCGGGAAAATCGACATTATTGAAGATTATAGCCGGACACTTGTCACATGATGGCGGAGAAATCATCAAGCCAAAAGAGGTGACGATTGGCTATTTAGCTCAAAATACTGGGTTAGAATCATCATTATCCATATGGGATGAAATGCTGACGGTTTTTGAACCGCTGCGATTAATGGAAAAACAACTCCGCACACTTGAAGAACAAATGGCTGATCCCCTCGTTTTTGAAGACAGTGGCAGGTACGAAAGAATCCTAAAAGAGTACGATCATCTTCAGGTCAAATTTAAAGAACTGGGAGGGTATCAGTATGAGGCAGAGATGCGCTCCGTCCTTCATGGGCTGAATTTCCATGACAAATCCTTGATGATATCTAGTTTAAGCGGCGGGCAAAAAACTCGTCTAGCCCTTGGTAAACTCTTGTTAACCAGGCCTGATATCCTAATATTGGATGAGCCCACAAACCACCTTGATATTGATACGCTTTCCTGGCTGGAGCAATATTTACAAAGTTATCATGGGGCGATTTTGATCGTTTCCCATGACCGCTATTTTTTAGATAAAGTTGTTACTCAAGTTTATGAAGTTTCCCGTAAGCAAATCCAAAGGTTTACAGGCAACTATAGTTCTTACCTTGATCAAAAGGCGGCAAATTATGAGCGTGATTTAAAGCTTTTCGAAAAACAACAGCAAGAGGTCGCGGATCTCCAAGACTTTATCAACCGGAATTTAGCGCGGGCATCGACAACCAAACGTGCCCAAAGCCGTCGTAAAAAGCTTGAAAAGATGGAGATGATGGATCGTCCATTAGGCGATGAAAAGTCTGCTTCCTTCTCGTTTGAAATTGAAAAACAAAGCGGAAATGATGTTTTAACAGTGGATTCACTCGCTGTTGGGTACGAGGGTGATATGGTTTCAGAGTCCATTTCTTTCCGGGCCTATAAAGGTGAAAGTATCGCCTTGGTCGGACCGAATGGTATCGGCAAATCAACACTTTTAAAAACAATAATCAAAAAGTTGCCTGCACTTGATGGAACCATACTCTATGGGACAAACCTTCAGATTGGGTATTACGACCAGGAGCAAGCTGAATTGACCTCCAATAAGCGGGTCTTAAATGAACTCTGGGATGACTATCCACTAAAAAATGAAAAAGAAATACGTACGGTGCTCGGTAATTTCTTATTTTCTGGTGATGATGTCTTAAAAATAGTTTCCACCTTAAGCGGCGGTGAGAAAGCCCGTCTAGCATTAGCTAAACTGATGCTGGAGAAAGCAAATGTGTTAATTTTGGACGAGCCTACCAACCACCTTGACTTAGATAGTAAGGAAGTTCTAGAGAATGCTTTAATAGATTACCCGGGCACGATATTGTTTGTCTCACACGATAGGTATTTTATTAACCGGATTGCCACAAAGGTCTTAGAACTTAGTCGTCATGGAAGTACAGAATACCTCGGGGATTATGATTATTATTTAGAGAAGAAACTAGAGCAGGAAGAACTTGCGGCACTAGCCATGGCCGCAACAGCAAAAAGGGCAGCACAAACGGATGCTTTTGAAAAAAACTCTTATCAACAGGATAAGGAAAGTAAAAAACAAGAGCGTCAGCGCAAAAGGAAATTAGAAGAAATGGAACAACGAATTGAAGAGCTAGAAGAGCAAATTCAAGAATTCGAGCAGCAATTATGCGAACCAGACATTTTTCAAAATCATGAAAAAGTGTTGGAAATCAACATAAAAAATGAAAAGGCAAAGTCTGAACTCGAGCACTTAATGGAAGAATGGGCGGAACTTGCTGAATAATTATGCAAAAACCAGGCATTCGCCTGGTTTTTTGTTTATTATGACAATTATCGACAAATTTTGATATGATGGCAATAATTCATTAAGTTATACACTTTTCCACATTCTTATTCACAATACAAACAGGACAGTTTCAATGTTATTTTTACTTTTCCACATTATCCACAATAAATTCCTTACTTATCCACATTATACACAGATAACACCCCACTTATCCACATTCACCAGTTTTTGATCTGCATTTTTATAAAATCTTATCAACAAAAAAACTCTTCTTATCCAGAAGAGTTATTCATTGTATATTTCGATATCCAGTCCCGGGTTGGCATTTAGGGAAAGGTCTGCTCTAATTCCTTTTTCGAACATCACGCTTCCAGCAGCAGCAATCATCGCTGCATTATCAGTACATAGGGATAATGGCGGAATCACTAATTCAATTCCAGGTTTCTCTGAAAAGGTCTTTTCCAAAGCATTTCTAAGGCCTTTATTGGCGGCAACTCCGCCAGCCACTAATACTTGTCCTACCCCATATTCAGCGACGGCCTTTTCTGTTTTCTTCACTAACACTTCAATCACGCTGGCTTGAAAGCTTGCAGCAAGGTCTTCAGGGGCAATTATCTCACCGCGTTGCTCGGCATTATGAACCGTATTAATAACAGCAGATTTTAAGCCGCTAAAGCTAAAATCATAGGAACCTTCTTCTAACCATGCCCGAGGTAAATTAATTGTCGGATTTCCAGCCTGCGCCAAACGGTCAATATGTGGACCACCAGGGTACGGCATGTTTAACGTTCGCGCAACCTTGTCGTAGGCTTCACCAGCAGCGTCATCCCTTGTTTCGCCGATGACTTCAAAATGTCCATGTTCCTTCATATAAACAAGCTCTGTATGCCCGCCTGAAACGACCAGAGCAAGGAGCGGGAATTTTAACTCAGTGACAAGCCTGTTCGCATAAATATGTCCAGCAATATGGTGGACTGGAACTAGTGGTTTGTTTTGAGCAAATGCCAATGCTTTCGCGGAATTTACCCCAATTAAAAGAGCACCGACTAATCCTGGTCCTTCTGTGACAGCAATGGCATCAATCTCAGCAAAAGTAACATTTGCCTGCTTCAATGCTTCCTCAATGACAATAGTCATTTGCTCTACATGGTGGCGGGAGGCTATTTCTGGAACCACACCACCGAAGCGTTTATGACTTTCAATTTGCGATGCGACAACATTTGCCGCAATTTCTCTGCCATTTTTAATAATGGCGACAGCCGTCTCATCACAGCTTGTCTCAATACCCAAAATCCATTGATCTTTTTTCATAAATTTACCCACATCACTAAACCATCTTCCTGATTATCTGAATAATAATTTTTGCGGATCCCGCCATTTTGAAAACCAAGCTTTCGATAAAGAGATTGTGCAACATGATTGGTCACACGCACTTCAAGGGTCATACTCTTTGCTCCCATCTCTTTGGCCACTGTCATCATTTTTTGCATGGTTGCCTCACCAAGTTTCCTGCCCCTATATTCAGGCAGAATGGCCACATTCGTTACATGTGCCTCATCGATCACGATCCAAGCCCCACAGTACCCGAGGATTTTGTTACTTTCCTCTAGGACGATATAAACAGCAAATCGATTATTATGCAATTCATTATAAAATGCTTCACGACTCCAGGGGGTTGTAAATGATGCATGTTCTACTTCTAAAATTTGGTCAATGTCCTCTTCCCTCATCTTGCGAAAAACAAAAGAATCTACCATAACTCTCTATTCCTATCCATTTAAAATTTTTCCTTTCGCTTCTAACCATTTCGCTTCAGCTTCAGCTAAACGGATATAATTTGGAACAAAAGAATGAATGTCCTCCCCTGGTTTATCCTTACCAAGAAGGGCAAGTTCAGCCGGACGTGGATTTTGTTCCGTACTAGCTGCGAAAATAGCCTGTGATCCTAATGCTGCTTCAATTGCTGCTTGATGGACTGGTAAATCATTTCCGACAAATAGTATCGCTTTTCCTGAATTTTTTAGATCCTCTGCACGGTCCACTAACATGACCAAACGATCCTCTTCAATCGTTTGTAGTTCGTCATTTTGATATTGATACAAGCCAGTATAGACCTGTCCCCTTCTTGCATCAAATAGAGGTGACACATAACCATCAAAGTAGCGACCGACCCCAGATGCTAAAATTTCCAAGCTGGAAATGCCTACGAGCGGGATGTTCAAAGTCCAAGCTAATGTTTTAGCAATGGTTACACCTATTCTAACTCCTGTATACGAGCCCGGTCCTTTGGCGACGACAATCTTAGTTAAATCCGCTGGAACCTTTTCGCAATCCTTCATTAGTGTCTGAATAGCAGGCATAATTCGAACAGAGTGGTTCTTTTTTAAATTGGTTATATATTCACCAAGTACTTGATTATCTTCTAACAGCGCCACTCCTAAGGCATAGTTAGAAGTATCAATCGCTAATATGGTCATGAAAAAGTCTCCTTACATAATTGCTCATATCTTTTCCCCTGAGGTACTAAAACCATTCTTCTAGTATCCCCTTCTTCACGATATAAGAAAATAGTCAGTCTTTCCTGTGGGAGCTGCTCTTCAATTAAATGAGCCCATTCCACTACCGTCACTCCATCACCTTCAAAATACTCATCAAAACCGAGGTCTTCGAAGGCATCCGCAACCCGGTATACATCCATGTGATATAACGGGAGTTTTCCCTTATATTCTTTAATAATCGTAAATGTCGGACTGTTAACTGTTCTTTTAATCTCCAACCCTTTAGCCAAGCCCTTAGTGAATGTAGTCTTTCCAGCACCTAAATCACCTTCAAGAGCAATAACATCTCCAGGTTGTAATAATCCAGCTAACTTTGCTGCAAATTGGGAAGTTTCCTCAGAATCCGTTGTTATTAGTTCGAATTGATTCATTCAATCACCTTTTTATTTTAACTTAGCGTCACATCTTCATTTTACCTTAATTATGTGCAAAAAAACCTTAGGATCTCTCCTAAGGATGCATATTACATATGTAGTTTACATGATTTTTAACAATTGAGCAAAAAAGCTTTCCCTTAATAAACGGCATAAAAAAAGACGAAACCTTGTTTCGTACTAATTTTTGCATTATAAATGGCGGTCCGGACGGGACTCGAACCCGCGACCTCCTGCGTGACAGGCAGGCATTCTAACCAACTGAACTACCGG